>VGWB01000087.1 GCA_016873755.1 Ignavibacteria bacterium
GAAGGCGAAAACCCACGGCGAATCAGGCGATCGTCGACGCCATCAACAGTGGGACACTCATTCTGAATTACACCGGCCACGGCAACACCGAGCAATGGGCACACGAGAAGATTTTTGCCAAAGATGAGGACTTCCCCCGGCTCAAGAACGCCGGGAGACCGTTCCTGCTGGTTGCTGCAACATGCGACTATGCACGCTATGACTACCCGCTCGACGTCAGCGCGGGCGAACAGCTTGTGGTGATGCCGCAGGGCGGTTCGATTGCAACGATCACGGCATCCCGGCTTGTATACTCTGCGGATAATGCGCTCTTGAACCGCACGCTCTACAGCTACATGTTTCAGCGGGACGCGGGGGATCTCCCGGTGCGGCTGGGTGATGCGATGTGGCAAACAAAACAGCTTTTGTACAGCACCAACGACCTGAAGCATCATCTGCTGGGTGATCCGACGATGAGACTCGCGATGCCGCGCGCTGTCGCCCGGGTTGACAGCATCAATGGCCAGAGTGCCGTGAGACTGATCACCGTCGGGGCGCTCGGAAACGTGACGGTCAAGGGGAGTCTGGAACAACCGAACCGCCTTCCGATCAGTTCATTCAACGGTCGTGCTCTGATCGAAGCATTCGATTCGAAGAAGCGTGTGATAGTTCCAGAGTGGAGCAACTATATGTTCGAATTGACGGGGAGCCTGATCTATCGCGGTGAGATCTCGGTGAGGGACGGCCAGTTTGAGGGAACGTTTCCCATCCCAAAGGACGTCTCATATGATGATAACCGATCCCGCATTTCACTCTACGCGTGGTCTGACTCTCTCGACGCAAGCGGTTCGTCGGAGAGCATCTCGATTGCGGGCACGGCTTTTGCCCCGGTGGACTCGACCGGGCCCCAGATTACGATCCGTTTTGAGGATGCGTTCTTCCGACCCGGCGATGTCCTCGCGCCAAACCCGACGATGATCGTCGATCTCGCCGACCCGAGCGGCATCAACACATCGACCGCGGGTGTGGGCCACCGCCTCGAGGCGACGCTCGACAATTCGAATCGCCCGATAGACCTGACCGACTTCTATCGCGGTAATCTCGATACGTATCAAAGCGGACAGGTTCGGTACCGGTTGACCGACCTGGCCGAAGGACGACATACGATTTCGGTCAAGGCGTGGGACATCCACAACAATTCATCTGTCGCTGAGACGTTCTTTGAGGTCCGCGAGGGATCTCAGGTGTCGATCTACAATGTCTTCAATTTCCCGAATCCCTTTGGTAGAGCGACCACATTTACGTTCCAGCGGAACTCAAGCGATCCGATTGACGTCGAAATCAAAGTCTACACTGTGGCAGGCAGGTTGATACAGACGCTTGAGGCTCCATCGGTCGTCGATCGCTTTGTGCAGATCCCCTGGGATGGCCGTGATCGTGATGGGAGTGAGCTTGCGAATGGGGTGTATCTGTACAAGGTGATCGCGAAGTCGCTGGACAGAAGCTCAGCCAGCGAAGCTCTCAGCAAACTGACGATTCTCCGTTGAAGGATGCACTTGCGCGAAAGCGATCGGCTCTTCCCACTGTCAGCTGAGTGCGTTCGGAGACGTGTGATCGGAACGCCGTTGCCGAACGTGAACGCAGAGATCTTTGAGTCGCTCATCAGTGTCAGGAGGATTGACCAGGTGGGTTATGTGCACTGTTGAAAATCTCTCGAAAATAAACTAACTTGAACGTCCAGACTGTTCTGGTGTCGGACTTTGTACTTCAGTAGGAGGAAGTTTGTCATGCGGAAGCAACTCTGTGGGTTCGTGCTCTTGGCGCTTTTTGCAGGGATGGAGGTCACTCACGCCCAGGTATCGACATCTGCGGTGCCATTTCTCTTGATTGCCCCGAACTCGCGCGCAAGCGGTATGGGCGAAGCGGGAGCCGCTTTGGCCGACGACGCGTCGGCGCTGTTCTGGAATCCGGCCGGTCTGGCTTTCCAGCAAGGCCAGGAGATCAGCATCTCGCACGCCAATTGGCTGCCGGCGTTCAATCTCCCCGATCTCTTCATCGACTACCTCGTGTACCGGCGTGGCATGCCGGAACTCGATGGCACGATGGCGGCGAGTATTACTTACCTGAACCTGGGCACTTTCACCCGAACGGAAAACGATCCGACCCCGCTCGAGACCTTCAAGGCATATGAGTTTGCGGTTACCGTAGGATACGCCACGAACCTTTCCGAGGGCCTGGGTCTTGGTGTCAACGGGCGGTTCATTCACAGCCGCCTTGCTCCCTTTGGCACGGCCGAGGAAAAGGGCCGCGGCATTGCTTCAGGATTCAGCTTCGATGTCGGATTGCTTTACAGGCCGAGAAGTCTGGAGATTCCGTTCACCGGACTTAACATCGGAAATCGGTTCAGCGTCGGCATGAACCTCTCCAATATCGGCCCGGCCTTGACATACATCGACAAGGCACAGGCCGATCCGCTGCCGACGAACTTCCGACTTGGACTCAGTTACAGGATCATCGAGAGCGACTACAACTCGCTCTCCTACATCGTTGACATCAGCAAGCTGCTGGTCCGCAAGAAGGCCGACGGAACAAGCGACCCATTCTACAAGGCCATCTTCACCTCGTGGGTCGACAAATCCTTCCGCCAGGAGCTGCGCGAGTTTGTGACGAGCATGGGTTTGGAGTACTGGTACGGATCTCCTCGCTTCCTGGCGCTCCGCTCAGGCTTCTTCTACGAAGATCCGCAATTCGGCAACCGGAAATTCTTGACCTTTGGTGCAGGACTCCGGTGGGATATCTTCGGAGCCGACTTCAGCTACATCAGCACGTTTGAGGAGCAACATCCGCTCGGTGAGACTCTCCGATTCACACTCCTGATCTCCTGGGGTGGGGCATCCGAGTAGCGAGGATGCTGACCCGCTAGTGCGGGAAGGGTGATGGTGTTTTTGTTCACGTGGAGTGCCAGGAGATCAATGCTGGCCCGTCGAATTCTTCTCTGGATTCTTCTCTGTAGCACCGGGGCGGTCGCACAGGTTCGCCTTCCTTCGGAGCTGTCCCGCTCTGACGTCCTTGCGCGACGAGAGCGGCAAGCTCTCACTTTTCCCTCGGCGCAGGGTTTTCATCCACGTCTGGCGTCCGGGGATACCGTCCGTGTCCTCGCGATCATGGTTGACTTTCAACGGGATACGGATACGCTCACAACCGGCGACGGCCGATTCCAGTTGGTGGCCCCCACCTCGAGAATGATCGATCCTCCACCGCACGATTCAGCCTACTTTGCCTTCAAGCTCCAGTTTCTCTCAAACTACTTCCGCAAGGTCTCGAACGGCAAGGTGATTGCAAAAGGAGACGTCATCGGTCGCGTGATCACCCTCTCGAATTCGATGTCGGCGTACTCTCCACCCAAAGGATCATCAGACTTCCGTCCATTGGCGAATCTCGTCATCGAAAGCTGGCGGAAAGCGGATTCGCTGTATCCTGCCCTTCAATTCTCCAACTATGACGCGTTCGCTCTGTTCCACGCCGGGGTCGGAAGGGACATTGACCTGGTCAGTGCGCTGGGGTACGATCCGACACCGAACGATATTCCCTCAGTCGTGGTTAACCTGAGGACACTGCGAGAGTACCTCAAGGATCCGACGTATAGCGGCATTCCTGTTGCCAACGGCACCTTCCGCATCACGAACACGATGATCCTTCCAGCGACCGAGACGCGCATACTCAGCTTTGGAGCACAAGTCGACACACTCCAGGGGAGCATAAACGGATTGCTCGCCAATTCTTTTGGAAGCTATCTGGGCCTGCCCGACCTTTTCGATACGAAGGATGGCTGGTCGGGGATCGGGGGCTTCGGGCTCATGGATGTCGCCGGAGGCATCTATTTCTACAATGGGTTGTTCCCGCCTGAACCCTCTGCGTGGGAAAAAGTCTATTTGGGATGGGTCACCCCCGTCACAGTTGCTCCCGGTACTTCCGTACTGAGCCTTCCGGCTGTCGGACTGACGCGTGTCGGTCAGGACACGATCTACAAAATACCGATCACCGACCGGGAGTATTTCCTTGTTGAGAACCGGAACCGCGATCCAGAGCAGAATGGCCAAAGGCTGACGGTCCGTGAGGGGAATTTCACTATCACGCGCACGTTTGCAGACGATGTGACGGGCTTCAATCTCGGCGATGTAAGCGCGATAAATGGATCAGTCATCGACGTCGAAGATCTCGACTGGGCCCTGCCCGGCTATTCCGTGGCGGGACGAGAGTATGTCGGGGGAGGGATCTTGATCTGGCACATTGACGAGGATGTCATCGCCCGCGGCCTGGTGGACAACACCGTCAACGCTGATCCGCGCCGACGCGGGGTCGATCTCGAAGAGGCCGACGGCTCCCAGGATATCGGGCGAGTGTACGATGTCCTTGAAGCCGGCTACGGTTCTGAGTACGGGTCGCCTCTTGATTGCTGGTATGCGGAGAATCCCTCTCCTGCGTACAGAAATCTCTTCGATGGCGATTCCTATCCAAACTCCGCCAGTAACAGCGGGGCGCGCAGCCTTGTGTCGGTCAGGAACTTCAGCCCGCGGTCGCCGCGAATGACTCTGACCGTCCAGATAGGTAATGATCGGTTTCGACCACTCAAGTCATTTGCGAGAACTCTGCCGTCCAGCGGTGCTCCTGTGCCCCCGACGATTGTCGGCTCGACAATCATCGTGTGCGCGGGGAACGGCGTGTACGCGTTTCGACCAGACGGCTCAAGCAAGACCCAGGATGCCAGCGGATTGCTCTCACAGAAGGGGGGCCAGCACAAAGTCGCAGCGGTGGATCTCGGCGGAGGAAGCGCCATTCTCGTCGGCGCGCAAGACAGCTCGCTCTATCTTTGGACGATCGCTGACAGAAACTCTGATGGAACTATCGATTCGGTGCAAACGATCGTCGTGCCGCTGGGGGAACGGATTTCAGCGCCTCCGATGGTTGCCGACGTTTCCGTCGTTCGCGCTGTCGTTGTCGTCGGCAATCGAGGAACAACCTGGCAGGTTGGCCTTGATGGAACGGTGCTGCGAAAGAGTACGATTTCTCCCGATGAGGTCACATCGATAACCCAGCTGCCAGCGCTGAGCCTTTCCCAACCTTCGGAGGTGTTCTACGCTACGCGAGATCGCCTCTACAGCAACCAGACGTCCGCTTCGTTGAAAGACTCGTCGCGGCCGTGGATACTGGCCGGCGGCATTTCTCGGTTCGGTAACGTTGTCGTTGCGGCTCAGGAAGGCGGAAAAAAGGTCGTCATGTATGACCGCTCGCTCGCGATGAGATTGATCGACTTCCCGGTAGCTGAAGGCACGATCTCATCTGTCGCTGTTGCCGATCTTGACGCGGATGGGAGTGGGGATATCATCGTCGTTGCAGGGCCGCACGTGTACGCTCTCAATCGCGCCGGTGCGGTTCTCGACGGATTCCCGATTGGTGCCGGCGTCGGGCAAGCATTTTCCGGTCACCCGGTCATCGCCGATGTCAACAGCGACGGGTTCCTCGATATCCTTGTTCTTCAGTCATCGGGCGAGCTCAATGCATTTGATCGAACCGGTCGACGGCTCGATGGATTTCCTCTTCAGTTTGCAGGTGCGGGAGAGACATCCTTAGGTCTCTTTCAGACCTCTGAAGGGAAGGTCGGGCTGGTAGGTAGCTCTAGGTCCGGCTCCCTTCAGGCCCTCGAAGTGAGCACGCAATACAGGGCCGAGGAGGTCGCGTGGTCACAATTTCTGGCAGATGCTCAAAACTCCAACTACGGCGGCTCAACATCGATCGTCGTGTCACCGCCGACAGGGCTCCTTCCCCGATCGCGCGTGTATAACTGGCCGAATCCGGTGTACGGCTCGACAACGCAAATCCGGTACTATACGTCTGAGGACGCGGCCATCACCGTGAAGGTGTTTGATCTCGTCGGGGATGCCGTTGCCGAGCTCAAGTCCCATTCGACCGGGGGATTCGATGGGGAGATTGCTTGGGATGTGTCGAATATCCAGAGCGGCGTTTATCTTGCGAGGGTGGAGGCCGCCTCGGCTAATCGAACAGAAGTCGCCACCATCAAGATCGCTGTCGTGAAATGATGAGTCGATTCACACGCCTGTCGGTGTTGGGGATCGTGACAATCCTGCTTGCGCTCCTTGCGATCGCTTGCGAGCGTGAAATTCCGCCGCTGAGCGAGCCAGTGACGATCTCCGGCTACCGCGTCGAAGGAGTCGTCACCGATCGCCTGGGGAATCCGGTTCGCGGAATCTCCATCGTGCTTCACTACGACTATGACCTGGTCAGTGAAGGACCGGAGCCAACCAAGGCCTTTGAAGTGGTTGATCCGACTAAAACGATCAGGGTTGTGGTCTTTGACAGGAAGAACAGGATGGTGCGCGTCCTGTTTCAAGGCCGAGTCTCCCCCGGTATGTTCGTGGTGGATTGGGATCAGCGCGATGGCAGCGGATACCCCGTTCCGAGCGGTATCTATTCCGTTCAGTATCTGGTTGACGGCGATGCAAAGAAAGCGTACACCGTCGCTGTCAGTGGTGCGGTTACAGCGCGAACAGATTCTATGGGTCGCTACATGATTCCTGACGACAACCTGCCCATTGGCTTTGCACCTCTTCCGCTGTACAGCCTTGATGGCGACCGTTTTCTCGGGAACTACATGATATCTCCCTACGTCATCCTCGAGTTTCTCCTGGAACCGCGGCGGGTCGCAGGTTTCACGTTGACGAAAGACCGCATCACACGGTACGATCTGAGGGTGTAGCTGATGACGAAGAATGTTCTCGCTCTTCTCACTCTTTTTCTTCTTCACTCGACTCTCGCTGCTCAGGATGACGATTTCCCGCGACCTGATCTCGTCTGGCGGACGATCGAGACGGGCCACTTCCTTATTCATTTCCACAACGGTGCCGAGCGGACCGCGCGTGAAGTAGCCACCATCGCTGAAGAGATCTACGGCCCCATCACCCAGCTGTATCAACACGAGCCCGACCAGAAGGTCAGCCTGGTAATCAAGGATCACGACGATTACTCCAACGGTGTGGCGTATTTCTACGACAATAAGATCGAGCTGTGGGCACCGGCGCTCGACTTTGAGCTCCGCGGCACTCACCCCTGGCTGCGGGACGTTGTCACCCATGAGTTCACGCACATCGTTCAGATCCAAACCGCGATGAAGCTCGGCCGAACGTTCCCCGCCGTCTACTTCCAGTGGCTGGGGTACGAAGCGGAGAGGCGCACCGACGTCCTGTACGGCTATCCCAATATCATCGTTTCATATCCCCTTTCGGCTTTCGTCGTTCCGAGCTGGTTTGCCGAGGGTGTAGCGCAGTACAACCATCCCGACTTGGAGTTCGACTACTGGGACTCGCACAGAGACATGATCCTGAGGATGTACATGCTGCAAGGCAATCCGCTCTCGTGGGAGGAAATGGCGGTCTTCGGCAAGACGAGTCTCGGCAACGAGTCCTCCTATAATGCCGGGTTCTCGATTGTCCAGTACATTGTCCAGACGTACGGCATGGACAGCCTCGAGAAGATCTCTCGTGCGCTCGGGAAGCTTCCACGCGTGACTGTTGACGGCGCTATTGCCGAAGTGCTCGGAAAATCAGGCAACGAAATCTACGAGGAATGGAAAAGGGCGAAGACGGAGCATTACCGGAATGCTGTGAAGACAATTGAACCGAACAAGGTGGAAGGAGAGCTCGTCGAAAAGGAGGGATTTGGTAACTTCTATCCGGCGTTTTCCCCTGATGGGAAGAAGCTCGCGTATGTCTCGAACAAGAATCAGGACTACTTCAGCCAGAGTTCAGTCTATCTGTATGACCTTGAAAAGAGAAACAGCACGAAGCTCGCTATCAACGCCCGATCCACGCTGTCGTTCTCTCCTGACGGTCGATACCTGTACTACTCGAAATTGACGCGCAAGAATGGCTACTGGTCCAGGCTGTTTGATTTGTACCGATATGATATGGAGAATGAAGAAGAAGAAAGACTGACCAACGCACTCCGAGCCTGGAATCCGCGGCTCTCTCTAGACGGGTCAAAAATCGTATTCTGTTCCGGCTCGGATGGAACAGTGAACGTCGGTGTATGCGACGCCGACGGCAGGAACATTCGGCAGGTCACCAGCTTTGCGAACGGCGAACAGGTCTACACGCCCGTCTGGTCGCCCGATGGAACGACGATCGCGTTTGGATATTCCACCGGCCAAAGGCAATCCCTCGCCATCATTCGTGAAGACGGCTCGGATTTCCGGGTCCTCGTATCGGGCATAGATGCCCGTAACCCGTGTTTCGATCCGGGCGGTAGCTCTCTGGCATACGCCGCCAACGAGCGGGGTATCTACAATGTCTTCACGGTCGCTCTTGCATCAGGGGCACGTCGCCGACTCACCAACGTGCTTGGCGGGGCCTTTCTACCGACCTTCAGCAATTCCGGAGCGCTGGCGTTTGCCTCCTACACATCGAGCGGTTACAAGATCGCATACATGAGCAACCCACAACTGACCGCGGTGCCCTTCGAGCCGCTTTCCCTGCAGGAGGCGGAATCGACAGGAGGTGCTCGCGGCGGAAGCCCGGTGGTTTCCTCGGCTTCGCAGTCGGCCCTCAATGCCCGACCCTATCGAAACACCTTCACCAGTCTCTCCATCATCCCCCTGATCCGCGTCGACAATTACAATCCAAAGAACAAAGGGATCGACGTCATCCGGCCGGGGATCTACTTCATGTCGAGCGACGTGCTGGACAAACTCACCCTCTTCGGGGGAGCGGTGATCAACCGACAATTCGAGCGCGATCTGTTCGCGATCGTTGAATACCGGGATGCCATCCCGCTGTTGTACCAGCTCGGACTCGCTCCGACGCTCTCGGTCGAGGTGTACAACATCTCGCGGAAAACAGACGTGAGCTTCCCACTCTTCACCGACCGCGAGCATATGATTCAGACCGACGTGACGTACAACTTACTGGAATTCGATATCTCGCTCCGCCAGAAGGTGTTGGATGAGCACACGCAGCTGACCCTCGGGTACACACTGAGCCGCTACAACGCCGATGTCGGTTCATTCGTGGTTCCTCCCATTGGCCTTTCACCCGGATTTCGAAATGTCTACCTGATCGGAAACACGCTCTTCGCGCACCTCACGCATGATGCTATCCAGCCGTCCGTCGACCGTGACATTAAGCCGGTCGGCCGCGCGATATCGCTGCAATACGGGTACGATTTCAACAAGTTCAATCCGGAGGGTGAGTACAAGGTTGAGAAGGGCGTGCTCGTTCCGCAGTACTCAAAGCCGAGTTTCCACAAATTGGAAGCTCAGTGGAATGAGCATCTCAGCTTGCCCCTGGCGAAGCATACACTGACTCTCACGGCGCGCGGGGGAACCACCTTCGGGAAAACCGTTGATGACTTCTTTGACTTCTATGCCGGCGGGTTCATCGGCATGAGGGGATATCCGTACTATTCGCTGGGAGGAAGTGACTTCACAGTGCTGAGTGCGACCTACCGCTTTCCTTTGTGGACAAAGATCAATTCGCGGTTCCTGCAGTTCTTCTTCACAAAGTTGTACGGTTCGGTGTTCGCGGACTTCGGCGACGCGTGGAGCGGGCCTGCCCCCGGGATCGGCAACTGGAAGAAGGATGCGGGGATTGAATTACGACTGGAGGCGTTTTCGTTCTATCAATATCCGACCCGAATTTCCTTCGCGGGTGCGTACGGATTCGATCGGTTCACGCGAACGTTTAACAATGCAGATGTGACGTACGGTCGCGAGTGGAGATTCTACGTTGGCGTGCTCTTTGGCTTTGAGCTGAATCCGGATGCGCACGCACCGCGCTACGCTCCAAAACGGTTCCAGTAGATGAGAGCTGACTATTGCTGCATTCTGCGGGGCACGAACCGGGGTCATCGCACGAGGTCACTATGAGATTCACGTCGTCTACTCTGACTGCTGCCCTCTTCCTTCTCCTCTCCGCTTGCGCGGCGCAGGGACAGGAGCACGGAATTCTGAAGCCGAAGGATTCCCCGCACACAGGGCTGATGGGCAATATTCGATTCGATCTTCTCGCGTCTGTGCCGGCGAGTACCGGCGAGCTGCCTCAGGCTGGTTCTTCGAACCCGGAGTCGAAAAAAAAGTCGGTGATGCTCGCTGCCCTGTTCTCAGCCGCCGTGCCAGGGGTGGGTGAGTTCTACACCGAGAGTTATTGGCGCGCAGCGGGTTTCCTCGCCGCTGAAGCCGGGTTGTGGATCGCCTACGCCCTGTATACCGGGAAGGGTGATGAGCAGACCGATCTCTTCCAACGCTTCGCGGACGAGCACTGGTCGGTCGTTCGCTATGCCGAATGGATCGAGCAGAACGCCACGAGGCTGAACCCGAACGCAACAGGCTGCACCGGGATTGTCGTTGGCCTCCCCGGTTTGCCTCCGTGGGAACGAGTCGACTGGGCCAGGCTCAATTGGTGTGAAGATGTGATTGGTCAGAATGTTGGAAACGGCTTCACGCATCGGCTGCCGAAGAGGCCGGACCAGCAGTACTACGAGCAGATCGGGAAGTATCCCCAGTACGCGGGCGGGTGGGATGATGCCGGATACGTCACACCGGAGGATATCGTCACGAGCAACGTTTCGCCGCGCTTCCGCGACTATTCAGCGATGCGAGGAAAAGCGAATGATTTCTTCAACATCGCCAGCACAACCGCATCTCTCCTGGTCGTCAACCATCTCCTGAGCGCGATCGATGCAGCATGGAGCGCTGCGCAATTCAACAATCGCTTGAAGGTTGAAGCCCGCCTTACGCCAACCCCCCGGGCTTACGGTCTCATCGAGTTCGTGCCGACTCTGCGCGCCAGCCTCGAGTTCTAGCTTCTCGGATGAAGGTTCTTCCGCGCTTCATCCCGACCGAAGGCGACCTTCGACCCGGCTTCTTCAGAACTTCAACACACCGAATATCCAGCCACCGAATACAACGAGGATCATGACGCTTGCAACCCATCCAAGCACGTCCAGGAACACTCCCGCCTTGATCATGTCTTTGATCTTGACGTAGCCTGTCCCGAAGACCAGGGCGTTTGGCGGAGTGGCGACGGGAAGCATGAAGGCCATCGATGCGCCCAGCGCCGCCGCAACGGAGAGGGTGGTGGGATCTTCGCCCATCTTCAGAGCGATGGATATGATGATTGGAACCATCATACTCGTGACAGCGGTGTTCGAAGTGACTTCGGTGAGAAAGTCCATGAGGAAGACAATCCCCACCATCATCACAAGCGTTGATGGCGAACCCAGGGTATTGACGAATGAGCTGGCAATGAGCGAGGCCAGGCCGGTCTTGAAAAGGGCGTCGGAGAGCGCGATGCCTCCGCCAAAGAGAATCAGCGTCCCCCAATCGACGAATTTCGTGTCTTCCCACGTGAGGAGAAAGATGTTTCGTTTCAGGTCAACCGGTACGACAAACAAGAGCACGCCAACGATGAGTCCGATTGAGAACTCGTCGATCCAGGAGAGCTGGTCGGCAATGTTGCGCGGCAAGAGATCGTCCCAGAACGGATTTGATGCCCAGAGGACGACGGCGAGGAGGAAGATGGCCACGGTGCCTTTCTCGCCGCTGCTCAGGCGCCCGAGCGCTGCGCGCTCGCTGAGAAGCCGTTCTTTCCCACCCGGAATAGCATCGATCTCGGGCCGATTGAGTCTCAGAAGAATAAACCATGCGAGCGGCACATAAAGTACCACATAAGGAATGCCGAACATCATCCAGTCGAGAAACGTAATCCGGTGGTACGACGGATCACCGGCGAACGTCGAATTGAGGATTCCCAGAGCAATTCCGTTTGGCGGTGTTCCAATGATTGTGCCGACCCCGCCGATCGATGCAGCCCAGGCGATGCCAAGCATCACCGCCGTTCCGTACCGCGATTGTCCCGGCTTGAGACCCACAAACGAGAGGATGCCGATGCCGATCGGAAGCATCATGGCCGTCGTGGCGGTGTTTGAAATCCACATGGAGAGAAACGCGGTGACAGACATGATCGCGAGCAACACCGAGCGCGGACGGTCAGCAAGATTTCCACGTGTGAGCAGCCAGAGCGTCAGACGCCGATCCAGGCTCCACTTCTGCATCGCTGCAGCGAGCAGGAACCCGCCAAGGAAGAGATAGATGACAGGATTGGCGTAGTTCACCAGAGCGTTCTTCATGGAGAACTCGTGCACAGCCGATCCCTGAATTCCAATGACGTGAAACACCGGCAAAATGACCGCGGGAAGGAAAGCTGTTGCGGAAAGCGGAATCGCCTCAGTGACCCACCAGATAATCATCAGCATCAGTAGCGCAAAGACGACCTGCATCGATCGGGCAAGCTCGACGGGATCGACGTCGGCCGACGTGCTCTGGACACATCCTTCAGCTGTCGTCTGAAAGATGGCAAACGTCGGCATGGACGACAATGCGACAAAGACGAGTAAACCGAGAAGGAAGCCGATGACCTTTGGGTGCATGGTGTCCTCGTAGGCAGCAATCGAAGGAAGGAAAGAGCCGGCTATTGTAGCCGGAAGTATAAGGAAAAATCTGCTGTTTTGGAGCTAGGAGGCGCCTTCAGACGAGTCTCCGAGCGAACCCTGTCTCTGACCTCTTTCTTCAAGGCCACGGTCACCCGCCAAGGGACTCGAGGTCATCGATTGTCTTGAGCCAGTCATCTTTGAGAAGCCTCGCGAGTGAGCGGTCCGACAGCAACTTGCCTCCTGTTTGGCACCGGGCGCAGTAGTTGCACTCGTTTTCCGCGTACACAATGCGCTGAACCTTCGAGCCACATACGGGGCGTGGCCTGCCGAAGCGGCCGTGGACGGCCATCTCAGCGTGGAAGGCGGTCACCTTCGCCGGAAGGGAATTGCCCGTCTCCTTCCGGAGACGATCGATCCATTCCTGCAACGTGTCGAGCGTTGCTTTGTGGAGGCTGGCGACTTCATCTTCGGCAAGCTGACGGGTGAGTTTCAGGGGAGAGAGACGAGCACGGTGCAAAATTTCGTCCGAGTACGCGTTTCCGATCGCGCTGAACAGTCGAGGATCAGTAAGCACACGCTTGATGGTGTGATGCTCCCTGACCAGGGCGAAGAGGAATTGTGCATAGCTTGAGCCGAGGACTTCCAGTCCGCCGCGATCGAACTCTGCCAGCGAGGCCCGCCCTCGTGTGATATGCATTCAAGAGCGTTCCGTTTGGGAAATCAGAAGCCGCGTGACCGAGTTTGCCCGGGATTCTTGTCCCCGGGACCTCCCACCGGAATCGTCCTGCGATCATCAAATGGACGACAACATAAAACTCCGCGTCTAGCTCGAAGGCGATGCGCTTGCCGATTTGCAGCAGTTCCCTGACGGTTCTGCCGCGCACTTCGTCGATGCTCGGTTCCACAGTGCGAAGGATGAACGGTGTAGCCAGTCGTACGTTTTCCAGCCGCTCTCCGACAATTCGCTTGCGAAGGCTTTCAACGTAGATTGTCAGATCAGGCAGTTCCGGCATCTGATAAGGGTGACGCTATCCCGCCTCGCTTGGTTGAGAGCCGTTATGCAGGCTTCCCATCTGTGCGCCGGCGCGATTGCCGGCGCATGGCCCTGTCACTTCACATCAGTCACGCTCTCGGCGCCCGTTCGATGCTTGTCCACCCAGTACGCCCATCCCACAAACAACCATGTTGCCAAACCCGCGTACCTGATAGCTGTTTCGCTTGGAGGAGGTTCGCAAGATAGAGCAGTACGAACGGCGAAGTAGAGTGGCGTCAGTCCGACCGACCATCCGATCGCTCCGACCAGACTGTGGGTAATGGGATAATCGAAGAAATCGGCGTAACCACGGTATCACTTAGTGTAGTGCGTCCAACGCTTCCTTACATTCGGACATCTTTGTTCTGAAGTCCTTCCCCGAAGGGGAAAGATATATCAATCAGTTACCCTGAAAGGGTTACGTACCCAGAAGGACAATCACAACGCAATCACTGCGGAACGATGATATCTCACCCCTTCAGGGTTCGATCGATCATATGTTGAATGGGGGTCGGGACGTTGTCCCGCCCTTGAATATCCCAAGGTATTAATGACGCACTACACTAGGATTCTGAATGTATAGAGCAGGGCCGCGAAATGCGATTCTCGGGCCGGGCAAGGTAGGGTTGTCGTGCGGTCAAAATTCTTGGAAGGTGACTGCATCCGAGAGTATTGGGAGCGAATTGGGCCGGAGAGTCACAAAGGATTTTCCCATTGCTTTTGCAGTTT
>VGWB01000088.1 GCA_016873755.1 Ignavibacteria bacterium
ATGCTGCGATGCCGCGACCTGAGACTGTTGTACCTGTCGGCGTGGCCGCCGCAGGCACCGAGACATTTGAGGAAGCGCTAGATCATTCTCACTCACTGGCAATGGTTCTGTCCTTGAGTATGGCTGGAATCGGCATTCTGGTTGCCTTTGCGACCTACCATTGGAAACGGATCAATGCCGATGCTGTCGCAGAGCGAGTGAAGCCGGTCTACCGCTTCGTGCTGAACAAATGGTATTTCGATGAGCTGTACGGTGCGACTGTGGTGCGCGGGACTGTCGGCCTCGCCAAGCTGTATCGGTGGTTTGACAATGTGGTGATCGACGGAATTGTCAACGGGACGGCGAGTTGGACGAAGGCAGTCACCCTCGGCGCGAAGCGTAACTGGGAAGAGGGCAGCATCGGCGCCATCGCGTATATCGTTGCCACTGCCGCCGTCTCGCTCTACGTCGGTTGGCTTGTTGGAGGAGGTCTCATACCTGCTGCTGCATCCTTTGGCACGATCCTCGGCTACGTTTTTCTCGGCCTTGCTGTCGCCGGCCTGACGTTTTTCCTTTTCTACGCTGGTGTGGGCGGGTTCGATAACCGCGTCGTTGACGGGCTGGTCAACGCGACGGCATACGTGGCGGGATTTTTCGGATTGTTGACGAGACGGGTTCAAACCGGTAAAGTACAGACCTATCTCGCCTTTGTGATTCTGGGAGTCATGATTTTCTTCCTGTGGTTCCGTTGAGCTAAGAATGTGTCAGGCCCTGAACGTCGAGGGCACGCTGTGAATTCTCGAAGGAGCAATTGAGCATGGATTTTCTGGGAATCGGTATTCTGACCTGGATAACGTTTGTGCCGATTGTCGGCATGGTTGCCGTTTTGATGATTCCAAAAGACAACCAGAGCGCGATGAAGTGGGCTGCTGCGGCCGCTACGTTTGTACAGGTGGTGCTTGCGGTGATGATCTACTTCAGCTTCAATCGCGGTTTGTCAGGCATCAACACGCTGGAAGGGATGCAGTTCGTCGAGAAGGTGACGTGGATCGATATCAAGAGCGTGCCGTGGTTTGGTCGAATTCATATCGAATACTTCATGGGTGTTGATGGCCTGAGCACTCCCATGGTGCTCCTGACAGCTTTGATCTGCTTCCTCGCCGTGTTCGCATCGTGGAATATCGAAAAGGCGATGAAGGGATATATGGCGATGCTCCTGCTGCTGGACACGGGCATGATGGGCGTGTTCGTTGCTCTCGACTTCTTCCTTTTCTACGTGTTCTGGGAAGTCATGCTGCTTCCGATGTACTTCCTGATCGGCATATGGGGCGGACCCCGGCGCGAGTATGCGGCGATCAAATTCTTCCTCTACACACTGCTGGGGAGCGTTCTGATGCTCCTAGCGATGATCGCCTTGTACTTCAGCGTCACGATCCCGGATCCTGCGACGGGAGAGCGGATCTACACGTTCAACATGCTCGCGATGATGGATCCCGCGAACTACCAGGCAGGCTCACTGCTGGCAGGTCTGGGAACCTACTGGCGCCACCTCGCCTACATAGCGCTCTTCATCGGATTTGCGATCAAAGTGCCGATTTTCCCCTTTCACACGTGGTTGCCCGATGCACACGTTGAAGCGCCGACAGCAATCAGCGTCATTCTGGCCGGCATTCTCTTGAAAATGGGCACCTACGGCTTGCTGCGGATCAGCTACCCGATGTTTCCTGAGCTCGCCAACTACTACGCGTGGCCCCTAGCGTTGGTTGCTCTCATCAACATTGTATATGGAGCGCTGTGCGCGATGGCGCAGCAGGACTTCAAGAAGCTCATCGCATATTCCAGCATCAGCCATATGGGTATCGTACTGCTCGGGATGTCAGCGATGAATACACAGGGTATGGTGGGTGCGGTGTTCCAGATGTTCAATCACGGCACGATCACTGCGATGCTCTTTTTGATTGTCGGCGTCATCTACGACCGGGCGCATACTCGCGATCTTGATGCATTCGGAGGGCTGGCGATAACGATGCCGAAATATACCGGTATCATGACGGTGGCATTCTTTGCAGCGCTAGGATTGCCGGGGCTGAGCGGATTCGTTTCCGAGGCATTCTCGTTCCTCGGCGCCTTTCAGACCTTCCGGGTGATTACTATCATCTCGACGCTCGGGATCGTTCTGACAGCAGGCTACATGCTCTGGACGCTCCAGCGCGTATTCCTCGGCCAGCCGAACCAGAGGTGGGCATCCCTGCCCGACATCAACGGAAGGGAGATGTTTACCCTTGTTCCTCTGGCTGTCATTGTTTTGGTGCTCGGCATATATCCTTCCTTCATGCTCGACCTGATGACGTCGTCCGTCAACCATCTCGTCGATTTCGTGAAGGAGACCGGTGCCTCCATGACGTTGGTGCCGTAGCAAGGGGGGAGCCGCCTCTGAGAATGATTTCGATACGAACTTGAATGTTGGCTGACTATGGTTGACCAAGCTCTACGCAGCCTCGCCCAGTTCCTCCCGGAGACGGCGCTTGCTGTCTGCTTCTGTCTGGCAATTCTCGTCGGGATCATTTTCCGGAGAAGGCCCCAGATCGTCCCGGTTGTCGCTCTGGTTGGGATTACCGTTGCCGTCTGGTTTGCGATCCAACAGACGGGGTCTTCCGAGTCCGTTTTCTCGGGGATGATCGTCGTCGACCCATTCGCAGCCTTCTTCAAGATTGTCATCGGGACGACAGCGATCCTCATTCTGCTCTTCTCCATCTACTCCTCCGAGGTTCAGTCGACGATCAAGAGGCTGGTCGAATACTCCTCCCTTCTGGTCGCGATGACGCTGGGGATGTTCCTGATGGCAGGTTCAGCGAACCTCCTGATGATGGTGCTCTCGATCGAATTGACCGGCCTCAGCTCATACGTGCTCGCGGGATACACCAAGGAAGCACCTGATTCAAGCGAAGCATCGCTGAAATACATCATCTATGGAGCTCTCTCTACCGGATTGATGCTCTACGGCATTTCAATCCTCTTCGGCTTGACCGGTGGCGCGTTGGAATTCTCGGACATTAACAAAGCACTCGCCGGTGGATCAGTGAGTCCTCTTGCTCTCCTGGTCGCGAGCCTCCTCATCATAGCAGGATTAGGATACAAGATCTCTGCCGTTCCTTTCCATTTCTGGACACCCGACGTTTACGAAGGAGCTCCTGTGACGATCACGGCGTTCCTTTCTGTTGCATCGAAGGCAGCGGGATTTGCCATGCTGATTCGCTTTTTCAAGGTGTCTTTCATCGACTCAAATGTTGTCGGTCTCCCTGCCGGCTTCTGGGCCTCGCTCCAGGATTTCGAGTGGAACAAGATCGTTGCGATCCTCTCGGTTCTTACCATGACGCTCGGCAACCTGGTCGCTGTATGGCAGAACAACCTGAAACGTCTGCTCGCCTATTCAAGCATCGCCCACGCCGGGTATATGCTTATGGGAGTTGTTGTGCTCAGTGACAAAGGGATAGCGGCAGTCCTCATCTACTTCGTTGTCTATCTCTTGATGAATCTAGGCGCGTTCTACATCGTCATGCTGATTGAGGCCAAGACGGGCAGCGAAGATATCGATTCTTACAAGGGGCTCGGCTACCGATCTCCCTTCATCAGCGTCGCCATGGTGATCTTCTTCATTTCGCTTGCCGGCATACCGCCCACCGCAGGTTTTATTGGTAAGCTTTTCCTATTCGCAGCTTTGCTCGATGCAAAATGGATCTGGCTTGCCATCGTCGGGGCAATCAACAGCGTCATTTCGCTCTACTACTACGTTCGAGTGGTGCGCAATATGTTTCTGCGCGATCCGGAGGGGGCGAAGACGCCAATTGCGTTCTCACTCCCGCAGTTTGCCATTCTTGTGATCTTGGTCATTCCGACGCTGGTGTTTGGTTTGTACTATTCGCCCATTGTTGAGCTCGCGAATGCCTCGCTCTCGATGTTTGGACTGCCGTAACAAGCTTTTCGATTACACCCGGACAAAGCCACAGTTCGTGATCTACCTTCAACCAACCAACGTGATGCTGGTGCGTATTCCCCGTGATCACACGTACATCTGAAGCAAGGATGGACTAAGTAATATGAATATTGAAGGGACACCCATGACCGATAATGTGCCATTAAGCGTTTTGCTCGTCGATGACGAAGAGTCGTATGCAACGGTGGTTGCACTTGGGTTGAGAGAGGAAGCAGGATACATGGTTACCGTGGCATCAGACGGGCGTGAAGCCATCGAGTATCTCCGCTCCAGCAAGCAGGGATTCGATATGGTTGTGCTCGACTACAAAATGCCTGTGGTGAATGGACTCGACGTGCTGCGGTGGATGCATGAAGAACGGAATGAGACGCCGGTGATCATGTTGACGGCTGCCGGATCAGAGACAATCGCGGTTGAAGCGATGAAACTGGGCGCGTACGACTACTGCCGGAAGGAAGACACCGACATCAACCGTCTCTCCAATGTTATTAAGGCTACGCACGAGCGGCGGATGTTCCGTATCGCACGAGCCGCAGAAGAGGAACGAGCGAGAGAGATCCTCCTGAACAACGAGGCGACCGACAAGGTTCGGGACGTCATCAACGCGATCACGCCCACGCTGAACTCGGCGTTTGCGAGCATCTCTGCCGATATCGAAACGAAGGGAGACCGTCTCTTGGAGAGACTACAAGCAGAGGATCGTCGGGAGCTCCGTGCGATGCTGAACACGATCCAGAACCAACTTGGAAGACTTGAGGCGGGAATACGCGGTCTGTTGGCGATCTATCAACTCACGTATGCACGCTATCCTGAAGCCAAGGAAATCGAGCGTATCAGAACCGAATTCGAAGAACGAACGAAGGAGTCAACGGCAGCCTCCTCGTGCCGATGACCTCGGTCACCGCCGGTTCTTCTTGCGGTTGCGCCTCGCGGTGCCGGTACGTTCGTAAACGAGGCGCACGCCGTCCAGCACGAGCGATGGAACACATTCCGAGATGACTGTCGAGTGCCGTGCCATCAATCGGGCAAATCCCCCCGTGGCAACAACCCGTGCTTTCTTTCCCTCCTGCTTCACAATCTCAGCTTGGATGCGTCCGACCATCCCTTCCATTGCATCGACGGCGCCGAGAAGGATGCCGGCCTGCATGCTCGAGACCGTATCGCGGCCGATGACGGCTTTCGGGAATCGGAGCTCGACTTTCGGCAGCTTCGCAGCCCGTCGGTGAAGGTCGACCGCCGACGTCTCGATGCCAGGGCTAATTACACCGCCGAGGTAGTCGCCGTTGGCTGCTACAACATCGTAGGTCGTCGCAGTCCCGAAATCTATGATGATGAGTGGTCCGCCGAATCTTGCATGTCCTGCGACGGCGTTGCAGAGGCGATCAGCGCCTACGGAATTTGGATCATCGTAGTGAATGGAAAATCCGAGATCCAAGGCGGGACTCACGAGCAACGGTTGCACATGGAAGTACTTTTCAGCCATGGCTGAGAAGATATCGGTTAGATTTGGGACCACCGAAGATATTCCCACACCGTCGATCTTGCGCGGCGGGATCCCAGCCTCCTTCAGGAAAAGCTGCACCTGAGTGCCGACCTCGTCTTCCGTTCGCTGCAGCATACTTGTTACACGCCAGTCCGTGATGAGTCGATCCTTTTCATACACCCCAAAGACAGTGTGCGTGTTTCCAATATCGATGGCAAGAAGCATGATCGTTAACTCGCGGAAGGAGAGCGCCGCTCAGCCCACGATGGTCACGTCGCCTGCATAGATGGTGGTTGTTCCAGAAGGAGTATCAAGAACTAGTCCGCCGTCATAGTGAAGCTTTACGGCCACTCCTGAGATTATGGTGTGATGTTGCTCAACAGATACTTCCTGACCAAACATGGTGCAGCGCGCTGACCATTCTTTTGACACACTCTCGAGCTTCCCACGTCGAACATCATCATACAGTGAGTCCATCTCGTGAAGAATGAGTTGCAGAAGGTGCGCTCGATCGTAGGTCGATCTACACTCCCGCGCGAGTGAGGTCGCGCGAAGCTCGAGTTCCGACGGGAATTCCGTCTGATTCACGTTTATGCCAACGCCGATGACCGAATAGCTCAACTCGCCCTGCTGAAAAACGTTCTCGAGTAGAATCCCGCAGAACTTCTTCCCATTGAGGAGCAAGTCATTTGGCCATTTGCATTCGATCGCGCAGCCGGTCATCGACTCGACGGCACGTGCAACAGCAACGGATGCATACAGAGTCAGAAGGCCGGACAGGTCCTTCGGTATCGCCGGCCGAAGGAGAACCGAAAAGAGGAGGTTCTGGCCCGGCTGCGCAAGCCACGACCGCCCATGCCGGCCGCGTCCAGTTGTCTGGAACTCCGCCAGCACGACCGCCCCTTCTTCCATGCCCGCATCTCCGAGCGTTTTCGTACACGCATTCGTCGAGTCGATTGTCTCGAAGACAAACGTCTTCCTGCCAATTAAGCGCGTGTTCAAACCTCGCTCGATCTCTTCTTTTGCCAACATCCTGCTCACCTCGCGTAGATCGACGTCTCGACATCCTTGGCAAGGAGCGACTTGTGATTTGCCACCTTCCAGCCCGTGGTGTAGATTAACCGCACGATCCTAGCCATTCGATCGAAAAGGATCTTGTCCACGGTGTCACTCGGTCGATGATAGTCATCGTGAATGCCGGTGAAAAAGAACACGATCGGAACGCCATTTCGGGCGAAATGGTAGTGGTCGCTTCTTTGGTAGAATTGCTGAGGATCCTTATCATCATTGTAGGTGTAGTCGAGCAGGAAGCCTTCCGATTCCTTGTTAGAGAGCTTGAGCAGGCTATCCAGTTGGGTGCTGATCTTGTCTGACCCAATGACGTACACGTAGTTTGAGTCCTTCAGTTGCTCGTACTTCTTGTCAATGCGTCCAATCATGTCGATGTTCAGATTCGCGGCGGTCTTGCTGAGAGGAACAAAGGGATGGGTAACATAGTATTGCGAGCCGAGCAAGCCCTTTTCTTCGCCTGTAACGGCCAGGAATATCAGACTTCGTTTCGGTTTGGCAGGATTTGTGACAAACGCCTCTGCAAGCTCGAGCACCGAGACCGTCCCCGAGCCGTCATCGTCCGCTCCGGGGAAGACGACACCATCGCCCCCAACACCGACGTGGTCATAGTGCCCACTGAACACGACCACTTCCTCCTTGAGCTTGGGATCGCTCCCCTCCAGAAGGGCGAGTACGTTCTCCGTCTGTTTCAGTTCTTTTGCGAGCTTGGATTCAATCCTGACTGTTGTCTGGCTGAGTTGGATTGGCCGGAATGAAGTGTCGCCGTACGCTGTATGCCGGAGTGCGGCAACGCTTCGGCCACTAGCCTTCAGAATCTCGGCGGCGAGATCCGCGCTGATAACATATGGACTTGAAAACCCGAACCGGCTGCGTCCCCCCACGCCGGGAAGCCGCATTTGTTGTCGGTCAAGCATCGAGGCAAAGCGCACAGTCAACTGCTGGAGAGAAGCAGCGCCGGTGTCGTCAGCGATGACGAACGTGGCAATACTGCCGGCGAATTGTCGCGTGAACGTCAGTCGCCGGATCGCAGGCACCGAGGTATCCCGCGAGTCTTGTCTCCTGCCGGCGAATGCCACGATGATTCTGTTCTTTGCCAATGCAGAGTCGACGTCTGTGTCCATGAAGCCGATGAAGAGAACCGGGCCTGAGAGCACCGTGTCCTGGGCGAGGATGGTGGCATAGTCTTTCCGAAAGAGGAAGCTTTTTGAGGTCTGGTGTGACAGCACCGTGATGTTCGACTGTTCGCTCACTTTCGTTATTTCAACATCGAACCTCTGCAGGTAGCTGCCGTTGTCCCCTGCCGGCTTCAGGCCAAGTTTTTGAAATACGGATGCGATGTACAGTGCAGCGAGTCTCTGGCCTCGAAGCGTGGTTTCCCGCCCTTCGAGTTCTGGCGAGGCGATGAAATGGAGGTGAGCGCTGAGGTCGTTGGCAGTGATGGATTCATAGCCGATACGTGCGTCCTTCGAGATGCGATGGCTCTGCGCAAGAAGTACAGAAAGTGGAAACAGAAGAATAGCGATCCTCCGCATGGATTTCCTCTGTGTATGGAAGTGATGGTTTGTGGTACGGTCCGTGCAGAAAAGGCTGTTAACGGTACACAAAAACCCGACGATAATCAAGGAAACGAAAGTCAGTTGAGTATGAAAATTTTTCAGTCTCTATGACAAACAGGCGAAGATCCTGTCAATTGAGACGAAATTGACCTGACACATTGTCTCACGCCCTGAGCGATGATTCGAGCTAGGAGTCGCGGAACCTTTAGAAATCCAGAAATTCGGGCAGATGCTTCGTGACTTCGATTTGGCACGATGATTGAAAATCTGGATGCAGAAATCCAAGAAATGCAGTGTACCAACAACTAAGGAGATTCAGCTATGTTTGTTCGTTTTGGTTTCCCCAGAATGTTCGACGACTTGCTCGAAGATGTGGTCGTTCGTGATTTTGCCCGGGTTGCCCCGTCGTTCCCGGCAATTGATGTCGCCGAGCACGAGAGCGAGTTTGTGCTCGTTGCAGAGATGCCAGGGGTGAAGAAGGAAGATTTGAAGATCACATTCGAGGACTCGATCTTGACGCTGAGCGGTGAGCGGAAGCCGTACGAGATCCCGCAGGATGCTCGGGTGCTGCTCAACGAGGTGCGGGTACGCGAGTTCACTCGGTCGGTCAGGATGCCTTCGGACATTCAGGTGGAGAAGATAAGTGCAAAGTTAGAGAATGGTGTCTTGCGCATCGTGCTCCCAAAAGCTGAGAGCGCGCGGATTCGCAACATCGAAATCAAGTGATTTTCAGGAGGTAGCCATGGGCAATAACGGTAAGGAATCAGTCATCCGTAGAGGCAACAGCGCCCTCGCTAGACGGTCAGAGACCATGGAGAGGTTCATCACTCCTGTGGCAGACATCTATGAGACGGCAGATGCTTTCGTGGTGAAGCTCGACATGCCCGGTGCGACAAAAGACTCCATTTCCGTTGGCGTTGAACCAGGAAATCTTACGGCAAAGGGTGTCGTCGGGGAATATCATGGGCAGAACTCGGATCTCCTTCTCGGTGAGATCGGCCGCAGGAGCTATTACCGCGAGTTCAATTTGACTGAGGGTATTGATCATAAGGATGTCGAGGCCGAGTTCGAGGACGGTGTTCTCACAATCCGACTGCCGAAATCCGAAAAGATGAGAACAAAAGAGATTCCGATAAAGTAAGAAATCGAAAGGAGGATGGGGCTATGTCACTCATTCGTTGGAATCCGGCTCGTCAACTCGAGCGCTGGAGCCCGGATTTCCTCGGGGTCCAGAGAGAAATCAACAGGTTATTCGATGATTTCTTCCGTGGAGGCATGCAGTCCGATACAACGCTTGGTCCGTCATACTGGACGCCGGCTGTAGATATCGTTGAGGAAGACGACCAGTTCGTTGTGAAGATGGAGCTCCCGGGTGTGAACAAGGAGGACGTCAAGATAACCCTTGAGACCAATATCCTGACCGTTCAGGGGGAGAAAAAGCACGAGAAGGAGGAAAAGGGGGAAAATACCTATCGAGCGGAGCGGTCGTACGGCGCCTTCCAGCGGTCGTTTACGCTTCCGACTACAGTCAAGAGCGACAAAATCGATGCGGTCTACAAGGACGGCGTCCTAGCGGTGACTCTGCCCAAGGCGGAGGAAGCGAGGCCGAAGCAGATCGAGGTGAAGGTAAAGTAAGAGCGTGTCTCGATCGGTCTTGACGATACAGCAGTAACAAACAGGGTGCGGTCGGGTCCGCTGGTGGGGCGGACTCGGCCTTTCGTATTTTCGGAAATGAACCCCACATCCGTATGACAACAAATGCCAATCAACAAGTAGCGGCAACGCACGGTATATCAAAACGAGAGGAGTAATGAGACATGGCCAGTAAATCGAACAAGATCATCGGTATCGACCTCGGCACGACAAACTCTGTTGTTGCGGTCATGGAAGGAAATGATCCCGTCGTGATCGCGAACGCCGAGGGCTCTCGTACCACACCTTCCGTCGTCGGGTTTCCAAAATCCGGCGAGCGGCTTGTCGGTGCCGCTGCCAAGCGCCAGGCGGTGACAAACTCGCAAAACACAGTCTTTTCCATCAAACGGTTCATGGGGCGCTTTCATGACGAAGTGAATGAAGAAATGAAGCTGGTTCCGTACAAGGTCATTCGAGGGGACAACAACACCGCCCGCGTGGAAATTGGCGACCGTGTGTATTCGCCCCCGGAGATTTCCGCCATGATCCTCCAGAAGATGAAGCAGACGGCGGAAGATTACCTTGGCACGAAGCTCACCGAGGCTGTGATCACCGTGCCGGCGTATTTCAATGACGCACAGCGGCAAGCGACGAAAGAGGCGGGGGAAATTGCAGGATTGAATGTCCGGCGCATCATCAACGAGCCCACCGCAGCCGCACTTGCATACGGTCTTGACAAGAAGCACAAAGATGTCAAGGTTGCCGTGTTCGATCTTGGTGGTGGAACGTTTGATATCTCGATCTTAGAGCTGGGGGAAGGCGTGTTCGAGGTGAAGTCCACCAACGGCGACACCCACCTTGGCGGAGATAACTTTGACCAACGAGTCCTCGACTACATCGCCGACGAGTTCAAGAAACAAGAGGGCATCGACCTCCGCAAAGATCCGATGGCCCTTCAGCGACTGCGGGAGGCTGCAGAGAAAGCAAAGATGGAGCTGTCGCAGTTGATGCAGACCGAGATCAACCTGCCGTTCATCACGGCGACTGCGGAGGGACCAAAACACCTGAACATGAACCTGACGCGGGCGAAGTTCGAGCAGCTCGTGGAGGACCTGATTCAACGGTGCCTGCCGCCGGTGGAGAAAGCTCTCCGGGATGCAGGATTAAACCCCCACCAGATCGACGAGGTGATCTTGGTTGGAGGTATGACACGTGTCCCCCGCGTGCAGCAACTCGTCAAAGAGATCTTTGGCAAGGAGGGACACAAAGGCGTGAATCCGGACGAGGTTGTCGCCGTCGGCGCAGCCATTCAGGGTGGTGTGCTCGCGGGGGAGGTGACCGATGTGTTGCTGCTGGACGTCACGCCTCTCACGCTCGGAATCGAAACCCTCGGTGGTGTCATGACGCAAATGATTACCGCGAATACGACGATCCCGACCAGAAAGAGCGAGATCTTCTCCACGGCTTCCGACAGTCAGCCATCCGTGGAAATCCACGTGCTGCAGGGCGAGCGCCCGATGGCCGTCGACAACCGAACGCTCGGTCGGTTCCACCTCGATGGCATACCTCCAGCGCCGCGAGGTATCCCACAGATCGAGGTCACATTTGACATCGACGCTAACGGTATCCTCCACGTCTCCGCGAAGGACAAGGCCACGAATAAGGAGCAAAGCATTCGAATTACCTCCTCCAGCGGTCTGACGAAGGAAGAGATCGAAAAGATGAAGGCTGACGCTCAGGCTCACTCCGCTGAGGATAAGAAACGGAAGGAGGAGATCGAGACGAAGAACCAGGCGGACAACCTTGTCTTCCAGACACGGAAGCAATTGAAGGAGCTTGGTGAGAAGATGCCGTCGGACGTGAAGGCGAAGGTTGAGAACGCAGCGAATGCCCTAGAGGAATCCATCAAAGGTGGAAGCCACGCCGACATCAAGGCGAAGATGGAAGCGTTGAACAACGCCTGGAACGAGGCATCGACGAAAATGTACGAAGCGTCCCGAGGTCAACAGGCCGGGCCTGGTCCCCAGCAGGGCCCAACGGCTGGAGAAGCTGCCGGTCAACAGCAGCAGGCGGGTGATAAGGACAAGAAGGTTGAGGACGCTGACTACGAAGTTGTGGATGATAAGTAGTCACAGGCTGTCGGCGGGGAATTGCAGGAAGGAGAAATCAGTAGGCAGAAAGCAGAAAACAACGGGCAAGATGAGAAGGCGAGGTGATTCCTCGCCTTTTTGATCTCGTGTTTGACTTAGATCGGAGTGCGGTTATGAACTTCAACAAATTCACAATCAAATCACAAGAAGCGGTCCAGAACGCTCAGGAAATTGCCTCTAGCTACAGCAACCAGGCGATCGAGCCGGAGCATCTGCTCGCCGCTCTCGTACAGGACAGCGACGGGATTGTTTCACCGCTTTTGCAGAAGGCAGGCGCCAATCTCGACTACATCAAAATCAAGATCAACGAGGCGGTGGAGAAGCTCCCGAAGGTTCAAGGCGCCGGGCTGGGAAGTCAGCATCTCTCTCCGGCGCTCGTTGAAGTGTTCGAGTCGGCGCAACAAGAGGCTCAGCAGCTCAAAGACGACTATGTCAGCACAGAGCATCTGTTGCTCGGGCTCCTGACTGATCCCTCGAAGGGCGGAAAGATCTCGAGCGCGTCCAAGCTGCTGCGGGATCAAGGTGTGACGAAGGATGCGCTGTACAAGGCATTGAAGGAGATACGCGGAACTCAACGTGTCACGGATCAGAACCCTGAGGACAAATACCAGTCCCTTGAGCGATTCGGCCGCGATCTCAACGACCTCGCGCGCAAGGGGAAGCTTGACCCGGTGATCGGGCGCGAGGATGAGATTCGCCGCGTCCTGCAAGTGTTGTCCCGGCGGACCAAGAACAATCCTGTCCTCATCGGTGACCCCGGAGTTGGGAAAACTGCCATCGCCGAAGGAATTGCCCACCGCATCATTCAGGGCGACGTCCCTGAGAACCTCAAGACGAAACGGATCGTTGCGCTCGATATGGGGACGCTCGTCGCGGGGACGAGCTTTCGGGGCCAGTTCGAGGAGCGGCTCAAAGCGGTCCTCAAGGAAGTGACGGAATCGAACGGCGAGATCATCCTCTTTATCGATGAGCTCCACACGCTTGTCGGCGCCGGTGCGGCACAAGGTGCCGTTGACGCAGCCAACATGCTCAAGCCAGCACTCGCGCGAGGCGACTTGCGAGCCATCGGGGCAACGACGATCGATGAGTATCGCAAACACGTCGAGAAAGATCCGGCGCTGGAGCGGCGGTTCCAGCCCGTTCTGGTCGATGAACCGAGCGTCGAAGATACTATCTCGATCCTGCGTGGTCTTAAGGAGCGGTACGAGATTCACCATGGCGTCCGCGTAACCGACGGATCCATCGTGGCAGCCGCACAGCTCAGCCATCGCTACATCGCTGACCGTTTCTTGCCTGATAAAGCGATCGACCTTGTCGATGAGGCTGCGTCGAAACTGCGGATCGAAATTGACTCCATGCCCGAGGAACTCGACACAGTCGAACGACGGATCAAGCAGCTCGAGATCGAGCGGGAAGCAGTGAGACGGGAAAAGGATGAGGAATCCAAGGCGCGGTTGGAAAACATCAGCCGGGAGCTCGCGGAGCTCAACCAGCAGAGGTCCGGCCTCCGGGCACACTGGCAGCTGGAGAAGGAGCTGATCCAATCGATCAGAAAGATGAAAGAGCAGATTGAGCAGGCGAAGGTGGAAGCCGAGCAGAAAGAGCGCCAGGGTGACCTGGGGCGTGTTGCTGAGCTGCGGTATGGTGTGATTGCAGGACTGGAGAAGAAGCTCAAGGAAGCATCAACCAAGCTGGCAGGCGTGCAGAAAGACCGCAAAATGCTGAAGGAAGAGGTCGACGCAGAGGATATTGCAGAGATCGTGGCGAAGTGGACCGGCATTCCTATCCAGCGAATGCTTGAAAGCGACAGGGTAAAGCTGCTGAATCTTGAAGATCGCATCCACCAGCGACTCATCAACCAGGAGGACGCCGTAAGGGCTGTTGCCGACGCCATCCGGAGAAGCCGTGCCGGCCTCCAGGACGAGAAACGCCCGATCGGGTCATTCATCTTCCTGGGTAGTACCGGCGTCGGCAAGACGGAGCTTGCGAGGGCACTGGCGGAGTTCCTGTTCAACGATGAGGCTGCTATGGTGCGCATCGATATGAGCGAGTACATGGAGAAGTTCTCCGTGTCCCGGCTCATCGGCGCTCCTCCGGGGTATGTCGGCTACGAGGAAGGCGGACAGCTGACCGAGGCCATCCGGCGGAAGCCATATTCTGTTGTACTCCTAGACGAAATCGAGAAAGCTCACCCCGAGGTGTTCAATCTGCTCCTTCAACTGCTAGACGAAGGTCGTTTGACAGACAGCAAGGGGAGGACGGTGAACTTCAAGAACATGATCGTG
>VGWB01000089.1 GCA_016873755.1 Ignavibacteria bacterium
TCCCACGATGCCTTTTGTTGCGAGATTGATGGTGTAGTAGTTTGTTCCTGGCACGGGCTGCATCAGGGAGTTCGCGGGCTTATCAATGCTCCAGCCGTTGAATCCACCCCGGGTGTACAACGTATCCTTCGCTTTGTCGAAAAAGCCCAGTGTGATGTAGGACGACAAATCCACAGTAAACAGCATATTGCCGGCCCTTGTAACACCGCTGAACACGCTGTCGTTTTCGAAGTAGACAATGGGTAGCGTTTGTGGATTGCCGGTCAGTGTCAGTTTTCGATTGTCCGAGCTCTCCCATTTGTCACCCTCACCTGTGATCATTACGAATTTGTACTCAATGCTTGTTCCGGTGCCGGTGCCGAACGTCCCGGTGTAGACACTATCTCCATCGGCATCTGTGAGAACATGGGTCTTTCCACTCCAACCCTGGAAGTCGCCTCTCACCACAACGGTATCTCCTGCCGACGGAACGAAGACATTTTCGCGCATCTTGATGCTCATTCTCACCTGGAACGTGACGTTGTTTTGCGCATCCACGTCTGCAAACGCCCAGGCGATGAGCAGAACAAGCAACGCTGTGAACCTACTCCATTTCATAGCGCCTCCTTTTGAATTGGTGAACAGTTAGTGAAAAAACGTGCTAGAGCTTTTCCTTGGGTAGCCGTTTGTTTTCTGCGTCCACCTCCTTTCAGTACTCTGTTGAACATTAGAATTGAAGACCTAGGGAAAAGGTGTGCACATTCTTCAAGCGGCCAAACGATTGATACGCATAGTCTAGCCGTATTTGGATGAGAGCGCTGATGTTGTACCGCGTTCCACCACCAAAGGTGTACGACTCTTCAGTGTCTCGTTGGAAGAGCGACCTCACACCTCCTCTCAACATCAGCAAGTCATTAAGCACAGAATATTCGAATCCTGCATTGACGCTCTCAGTATTGTCATTTGGATGGGAGGCATCAACCGCGATGGTCAACCGTTGATTGTCGGTTTTGAAAGCTTCTCCCGAAAGGCTGAGGCGTAGCGCAAGCGGCAGATCGAACTTGTCGGTTGAAAGATAAGCGTTGACGCTGCTGTTGTTGCCGTACTGTGATTCGTCGATGTCCTTTTGAACTAAGAGGTCTTCTCCGGCGATCTGAAGTTTCTCGCCGAAATTCGTGATCGAGACGCCTAACCGAACGCCTTGAAACGGGGTCGTAAACAACGTCCCGATATCAACAGCGAATGCGCCACTCGATGAGTGATAGATCGTCTCCCGCACGTACTTCACGGTCGCTCCGATGCTGAACCAATCGGTCAAATTGCGCGCATAGGAGAAACCAAACGCATAGCTTGTCGCAGAAAACATTTCCCCCGTGCCTTCCGGGAAGGCTTCCGTGGTGACTTCCATATCTGGCATTGTCATTGCCGTAACGCTGAAACCGATCGTGCCAAAATCGCCGAATGGGAGACCTATGCCAGCAAAGTCGTGACGGATGTCAGCCAGCCAGCGCGAATGGCTCACGAGAACCTCAGGCCTGTCGATGCGCGCAAGGCCGGAGGGGTTCCAGTATAAAGCGGACATATCGTTCGCGAGAGAGACGAAGGCTCCTCCCATCGCTATGGACCGAGAACCGACAGGAATGGTGAGAAACTTGGCAGCTGTCGTTCCCACTTTTGAGACATCCTGGGCAAACAGAGCCATGCCCGGGACCCCAAGCGCAAGGAGCCACACAAACGTATTCTTAGGTCTGAAGCGCACAGTTCACTCCTTGTCGTTACTTAATGATAGCAAACCTTCCCACTTTCTCACCCACTCCCGGCGCGTCGATATGGTAGATATACACGCCATACGAGACCGGCAAATTGTCACGTGAAAGGAGGTTCCACTCTGCAGACCCATCGAGCAACGCGCTGTTATGCTCGATGGTTGCGACAAGCTCTCCGCTCACTGAATAGATGCGTATCGTACACTGCTGTGGAAGATGGTTGAAATGAATTGAGCGCGGGCCTCTTCCGCTGGCATATGGATTCCTTGGCTCCCACGTTGCTGCAGCGAGATACGGGTTGGGAACAACCTTGATCTTGTCAAGCGACGACGCAGCAAGCTCCTTATCCACTTTGTGCCCAACTGTGGTGAATTCATACACATCCTCAGCCACGAACGGTTTCCGCAAGACAATGTACGCCGTGTCTCCAGATCGCGGAGCGCTCAGTGCTGCATCGTAAACAACATTGAATCTCCAAGTCAGTACCAAAGAATCTCTCGCGTCTTTTTCAAAAAAACCAATAACATCCGATTCATCAACACCCTTGCCCACGCTAAAAACCCCCGGACCCCCCGTGGTGTCAACATCTCTGAAAGCAAACTTGATTTGACGATTTTCAGTCGTGTTGTAGACTTTGAAGTTGACCGGGGTCGCAGGCATCGGGAAAATCGGCAGTGGAGCAAACGGAAAGTAGCCAAGAGAGGTATCAGTTCCGACAGGCCCAAAAATAATCTTGTAATCGGCCGGTCGTGCTGTTCCGCGCGCGGCACCGATGTTGAACGGCTGCATGGTCATTGGGTAGATTTTGGGGCGGCTCCATCTACTGAGGTCTGTGTGCAGGCTCACGTTGCTTTCATTCACAAACGATAGACGAAAGCCATCAACAACGGGCGCTTCATCACCGAATCCGATCTTCGTGTTGTCGCTCAGCAATGTGTCCGGCCTTGAAGGATTGGTAATATTGATGAGCGTAAAGCTCTTTGTCTTCAGCGTATCTTGCTGGGTGAGAGTTCTCGCTCTGATGAGTGTGTCTTTGAATGTGATCCGATATCGGTTGTTATCCTTGATGCTGTTCGGATCAACCAGGGTGAAATGGATTTGGCCTGAACTGTTCCCTCGTGTGTGCACGACAGTGTTGATTTGAGGAGGCTTGTAGCCCGCCACGGGCGCCTCCGGCGTGATCTTCACAACGTTCCTTCCGAGCTGCACGCCTCCTCCAGGCGTCACGCTGATCGAGATCGGGCTTTCTGCAGGACTGATCCCACCCCCGGTCCAGCCAAAATCATAAGCAGTAACGGCGTAGTAGTAGGCTTGACCGTTTTGGACGGTCGTGTCAACAAACTCATGCCGCAGACCCGTATCTGATCCGAGATTGAAATGAGCCCCGTTCATGCTCACAGGGTGCAGACCTGTGACGTGGTTAGCCTTGTCGAATTGGGCGATCGGCTTGTAGTACACCAGATTGCCGTCAGCATCGGTAACCTTGTAGGCATCCTGAAAAGCCGGATCTGTAGCGCGATAGATGCGGTATCCCTCAAAATCATAGCCGGGCTGCCCCAGAGCAGCGAGATACTTGTCGTATGACTGCTCTGCCTTCGAATCCCAGTACAGGGTTACTCTCCGATCCCCAGCTACAGCCGTGACGGTTGGAGCAACGGGGGCCTTCGCAAACTGATAGTCTTCGTTGTACGTTTGTTGTGCTCTGTCTTTGTTCGCGATCGCATCGTTCACATCAGCGCCCATGACGACGGCCACGGAAATGCGCTCAGTCTGGCCAGATCTCAGTGGAAAGAACCCTGACGAGACGAAGAGATCGTACTCCCCCGGGCGCGTCAACGCCGGATCATAGAAGCTTCCCGGTGTCATGAACTTGGCCCACCAGACTTGATCTGCCGTTGTCGCCCACGGTCCAGGAGGTAGGTACTGCACGTTCGTAATGCCGATTTGGTCCGATTCCGAAACGTCGGTCTTATCGATGTTGGGTTCACCTGGAAGCCCAGTGTCAATCAGCGCGCCGTTGGGTCCCCACGACTGATAGCCGGAGGTCGGCTTCCCGTCCCCTTCACCGAAGTCGTTCGTCCCCGGCTTTCCATCAAGCCCTACATCATCCATGATTGGATTCCAGTCGCCATCGTTGTCGATGCCATCCTGTCTCGACTCGTCAATCATCTCGTCGATCCCCTCATCGATTCCCTCGTCAATCGCGCCGTCCTTATCGTTGTCGATCCCGTCCGCATATTTCTTCCCCAGATCTTCCGTACCAACCGCGTAAAGCCATCGACCGTTGGTAAGCCGTAACCTCCCTCCGTACTTCGCAGCCGTATCAACCATGGCTTGAGTAATCACAGGTGATCCCTCTTCACCGTCGCCGTTGTTATCGATGCCGTCTTTGAATGCACGCCCAACGTCTTCTGAGCCTTCGTCAATCGCCCCGTTGTTGTTGTCATCGATCGCATTGTCTTGGATCTCGCCCGACAGCATAGCGCTTGTCACAACCGGGCTGCCTAGCTCGCCATTCCTGTCATTGTCGATTCTATCAGCAAATCCGACACCCACCTGAGTTCCGAACGCGATGTGCGTTGAATCTTCATCAACAAGCCCGTTGCCGTTGTTATCAATCCCGTCACCTGAGACCTCTCCTCGAATCATATTTCCCGTGACCTTGGGACTATTCCGTTCTCCGTCACCATCATTATCAATGTGGTCGACGGCGTTGCCGGGCGTTTCAAGATAGGTAATGGCGGCAACTCCCACTTTGGTGTTCCCAAACGCCGCATTCCCTCTGTTGTCATAGTCCGTCATCCACGCAATATCCGACAACAAGTCAAAATATGATATGTCGTCTTGCGTATCACCATCTCCCCCTACCATGTCAGCAAGCCACAATGTGACAGCGAAGCGATCGATGTTCGTGGTGCCATCATTTGTCACGGAATGGATAAGGAACAGAACATCATTCACCAGAACCTGGGACCACTGCATCGCGCGAACATCAAGAATTATCCCCAATCCCGCTCTTGAGTTATCGGTTGAATCAGGAGAAAAAACCGCCTTGAACCTGTCATATTTGTCATCCGATGCCTTGTAGTACATTTCCTGATCGGCATTGAATTGATCCTTGCCGAAGTATCCGTTCCACGATCCTTTCCAACCGGGATCGATTGGATCCTTCAGCTTGTCTGGCCAAAAGTCAGGCCATGTAGAGGCGTCATCACTCTTAGCAATCTTCGACTTCTCGTCCGGACGCAAGTACCCTGGAATGGGCTCCATGTTCCAAGTCGACCCCTGCGGGCTTTGCCGGTAGTTCGGAGCATCAAGAATTTGAACCTTCTCCCTATTCTTGTCTACCACCTCTCCCCCGACAAACAATGCGACCAGAGCGACATAATGCTGGTATGTGTTTTTGGGCCATTCAAATGGCACTTCATCCGGCACAACACCAGTTCGTCCGGCAAACCCGTAGTTGAATATTGTAGCGCGCAGGAGATTCCCATCAATGTTTGTTTTGCGTCTCATGGTGGGATCGCCACGCTCCTTGCTCGGGATATGTTGAGCCTCAAGGACCTGGTCACATCCAAAAACCATAGAAAGAAGAAGGAAACTTGTAACTAGTCGACGCATTGATGTTCCCTTTGGTGATTAGAACGAAATCTCAAATCCGAACTGCACTTCTCGCGGTTCAGAGTAGAATGATGGGTTGTTGAACCATTCCGCAATCGTGTTGTTCCGTGAAGGGTCTTCGTGCAAATACAATGCAACAAGCGACTTGTCAGGTAGCCCCGTGTCGCCATAGACATCAACCGCATTTCTCGTATCCAAGACATTAAGCACAGCGAGGAAGACGCTCAGGTTCAATCCAAAAACATCAAAGCCTTTGAATCCTCGTAGATCAAAAGTGAAATTACTCGGCCGCCGCCGACTGTTTCGCAGAAGGCCAGTTGTCAGATTCTGTCCTTGCCTTGACTGAATCGTAATCGAGGGTGAATATGGAAGCCCGGAACCGTACCGTGCGATCATGTAGGCACCATAATCACTCTGACCTACGCCAACTGTAGCGTTGAAGGTGTGTGTTTGATCCCAGTCAAGGGGGATCAATTGCTTCGTGGGATCTGCACCGTCGCGGGCAGCAAAGAACTCTTCATCTGGTGAGGAGTTTACACCCTCTGCAACTTGATACGTATAACTGATATTGAAAGAGTAGTAGTTGTTAAGCCGTTTGTTCATTGAAAGCGTCACACCACGCATATTCGCGTAGTCTTTGTTGATATAGATGGAATATGCCGTGCCCGCAACAGGCGTCGCGATCGGTGGGCCCGCTGTGACCCAGTCTCTGATGTCTCTATAGAACCCGGTGATATCCATCCCGATATCTTCGGAAATCTGTTGCTGAAGGCCAATCTCGTACATAACGGTTTTCTGAGGTTTGAGATCCGGATTCCCAAAGACACCTTGGAGAATGGAAGCGGTGGTTACCTTGTACCCTGGTCGTTGATACAGGTGGATGAACGTTGGAATTTGGATGAAATGCCCGTACGAGAAGTGTATCACCCCCCTATCGGTAATCGGGTAAGCGACGCCGAGGCGGGGACTGATTTGGGACTTCGGTCTTGCCTTCCTATACCAATATGCTAGTCTGCGTGCAACGGCACTCGCATCTGCTTGATTATCGCTTTGGTCAACGATGCCATCACCATTAACATCGAACTTGTTCTTCTGCTTGAAGGGCAAGTAAATATTCGGATCTTCAGGATCATCGAGGATATCTGCCCGCGGATCAAAGTAGTCAAATCGCAGACCGAGGTTGATGATCAGGTTTTCGTACTCGAACTTGTCCTGCACATAGACTGAAAACTCGCGGGGATACCGAGTGTACTGGTCGTGAAGTGGTGAAGTTATGTCCCGCACGTCTGGCTGAAACGGGATGATCTGTCGGCCTGCAGCATCAACAGCAGGAACAACATTGAATTCGTCAAGATACAAGCGATGCAACTTTGCTTCCAAGCCCACCTTCACCTGATGCAACGGCGTAACCTGGCTGGTAAGATCGAATTTCCCCACGTATGTTGTCGTTTGTCGTCGAAAATGATGAAGATTCGTCCCTCCACCTGAAAAACTATATGACTGTTCGTTGAGAGAGTCAGGATGGTAATAGCGGGAATCGAAAGGATCCTCATAAAGATACTCTCTGAACTCCTTGTTGAACTTCGACACGTTCAGTGTGTAGAATGTCTTGGGGCTCAAAACATGGGTCACTACGGCTGTGAGGTCATAGCCCTTTTCGTGTTTTGTTACATCTCCGTCGGGATTCAATCTAAAGAAGTGATTGTAGTCTTGGTAATCGCGTTTATTTCCAATAGTGCTTATGCTCAATCTAAGGGCGGAGCTTAGCTCATACCGCAATTTCCCTTGAAAGGAGAATTTCTTGCTCCAGTTCATCGGAAGCGCCACGCCGTCGCCTTCCAATCCATCGGTATTGAACTTCCGATTGCCGTATAACCAACCGTCAGTCTTGAAGTAACGTCCAAACAAATAGAAGACCAGGTCATTTCCCAAAGGCACCGGTCCGCTCAGACTTCCTTCAATATTGTAGTTAGTCAGGAGTGATACATTGTCGATACCGGCGAAAGTGTGAGAATCGCCTGAGACATAGTCACCTGAATACATGCGCACGTTGCCCGCGTAGTGTGCACCACCATCCTTCGTAACAATGTTCACGATGCCTGACATGGCATTCCCATACTCGGCATTGAATGTCCCGCTTACCACTTGAAGCTCCTGAATGGCATTGTTTTCAACGGGAATTGACAAGCTTCCGTCAAAAGCGTCTGTGATGGGCTTACCATCCACCCAGTAAGCGATTTCGCTTGACCTTCCACCTCGAATATGAATTGCCCCATCCCTTCCCACGGTTACGCCAGCTTGAAGATTCAGTAACTCTCCCACTTCCTGAACGGGCATATTGGTGATTGCATCGGCTTCAACCCGAGCTTCAACGGAGGTCATATCTCTCCTCACAAGCGGACGTTGCGATACAACCTCGATAACCTGTCCAAGCTCAAGCACGGTCTCGGATAGTTCAACATCCACCTTCGTCGTCAAGTCAATATTCACCCGCACATCAGTGATTCGGACCGACGTATAACCAATCATATTCACTACAAGCGTGTATGTGCCGGGCGGGATCCTCAATATCACATAACGCCCTTCCACGTCGGTCGAGGCTCCGAGGGTTGTTCCCTGAAGCACGACGTTCGCACCTATTATTGGCTCACCCGTCTTCTGATCCTTTACAATCCCTGCCACCTTCCCAGTCGTCCCTGCCAATGCTAATGCCGTGAAAGATGCGAAAACCAGCAATGCCTGAACTAGTTGTTTCATAGAGTACTCCAAGTCATCAAATTGTCAAGCTGAATTGCGAACACAAGAGAGTCGTTCACCCAAACGGACCTGTCCTTGCGTAATTGGTCTAGGGAAGCAAGGAATGCTTGCTGCTTCAACTGCCATTGCAGCTCCGCCGTTATTTGAAGCTTTGCTTCTTCAAATGATTTCTGTCTGGATGATTGATAGCCGTTTACCTTAATCAGGGAGTAATAGCCACCGAGATCGAACGGTCCCACTGTTTCCCCTTTGTTTGCTCTGGCGATCTCATTGAACCATTTTCCCAGCTGCTGCCGTGTTGATAGCCCGAGGTGTCCTCCCGTCGCGACAGCGTTTGGCCGAATCGAGTGTGTTCGGGCGAGAAGTTCGAAACTGACGCCGTTTCGGACTTGCTGCAAGAGATCAAGAGCTTTCTCTCTTGAGGGAACCGCCATCTCGCTTATATCCCACCCTTCAGGAAAGAGGTGTGATGATTTGTGCTGTTGATACCAACTGCGCAGAAGATCTTCTGGAACTTGAACTGTATCTGTAATGAATGAGCGCCATCGGTCCAAAGTAAATGCTTTCATCTCAGTTCGAATGCGCGTGCCCACCTCCGGCAATTCGTCGATTTTCTCATTCAATGCTTGACGGAGAAGTTGTTCACGAACCAGTAGGCCTGTAATGAACTCTTTCAAGTTCTCAGATGTTTTCACGTACCGCCGCTGACGCTCCCTCGTCATCGGGAGTTTGTCTAGGACGTCCTCGATGGTCCACTTGCCCTTCGTAAACTCGACAATGACAGCCTTCCCTGACTGCTGACTCACAAATTCAGACTTGATTTGACCTTCCTTGACCTCGTTTTGAGGATCAAGATGCGGCCATGCCTCGAGGAGTGCGCCCAGGGATGTTTGATCGAATTTCGGGGAAAGCTGTTGTGCGAGCTGCTCGGTAATTTGTCTGACTTTCTCTTCGATTTTGGAAGCTCGAAGAACTCTAGTCAGTTGTTTCTTTTGCTGCAGAAATTCATATTCACTAGCGAGAGGCGTGGTTACTCGATCTTCGATGCGGATAATACTATACCCCTGCCTAGTTTTCACCGGCTCCGAAATCTCGCCGATCCGCAACCGATATGCTGCTTCCTCGAAAGCTGGGTCCATTTCCCCGTAGGTAAAATATCCCAGGTACCCTCCGTTGGCCTTGAGTTTGGGGTCCTGGAAGACTTTCGTTGCAAGCTCTTCAAACGTTGCGCCTTTAAGGAGGAGGTCGCGCAATTCCCAAGCCTCCTCATCTGTGCGTGCATACAAATGCCGGGCGCACACGCGAACATTGAGTCGAGCAGCAGCTCTCTTGAGGTCTTCCCCATCCACCGTCACCCTTGCTGCAATGTATCGCTGGCGATAGCCATCAAGGATGGCCTGCGTCCTGACGCCGTCATACTTTTGCTGGTACCTCGTATCGCCCAACCAGCCTCGGTTCCTTGCCTCAGCAAGGATCAGTTCTTCATGGATCATATTCTCAAGAATCTGGCGGCGAACGTTAATATTATCCTTCACCGAAGTAGACAAAAGGAAATCGCTGAGCCGCGAAACGTAGTCATCGGCTGAAATTTCCACGTCACCCACTCGCGCTACCACTTCTTCATTGCGACGAGAACAGCCTGGAAAACTCACCAGTGAAATGAGAACACTCGTGGCAATCGCGAGCACGAGTTCAAAAGAGCGCAGGGAGTTCATTACTCTCTACTCTTTCTCAAAAGGAAGTATGACACCAGACTTCCCCCCGACTTTAACCTCGAGGGCCTCTTGTCGAGCACTGAACCGCTGTCCTGTGAGCAGGTCCCTCACCAACATATTTCTCTCGGCTGAGAGAATGGGGATTCGAATCATTTTTGGTTCATCGCAATTATTGAGAAGCACGACAACTCGATTTCCTTGCATTCTGCGCTCAAAACCAAAAATGTCCTGTGCATCGTCAGTAACCAACGGCGCGAAGGTCCCTGCTTGAAGCTCAACATGGGTCTTGCGAATTCGTATGAGCTTCGCATACCACCCGAAGAGATCCTCATTGAAGATATTTCGGTCATCCGGTCGTCTCAGGCCGAACGGGTGGCTCCGTTCGTTCTCGTAGCTGACATCCCTCCAAAGCATTGGTTTTCGGCAATCCGGATCGTCTGCACCCCACATCCCCGCCTCGGTGCCGTAATAAATCATTGGTGCGCCGACGTATGTCATTTGGAAGAGAGCCATCAACTTCTGCGTCTTAAGCCCATCGGCAAGTGGTTTGCGAACATTGTAGCTTCGGTTATCATTCACACCGACATTTCTGTCATAGGGCAAGTCTGCATTCACGATGCGCGATCCGAGACGATCTGTGTCGTGGCTATCATACAGGTTCATCAAGACGTAATTGTTTTCATCGGGATAATCGTTGCGGAGAGATGCTAGCCGAAGAACAAACTCTGAAACAGGGATCTTCGTTCTCTTGCCAGCAAAGAACCGCACGGCCTCTTGAGCCCAACGATAGTTCATGACGGCATCAAACGCATCACCTTGAAGCCACGGGGCCGCATTGAACATCCTGCCGTCTTGCCAATCTTCCCACCAGACTTCACCAACGAGGTACGCCTCTGGATTGATCGACCGTACCCACAACCGAAACTCACGCCAGAAATTGAGGCTGACCATGTCAGCCACATCAAGCCGCCAGCCGTCTACGCCATCGTCAGGATTACCGTCGCCATTCGGATCCATCCATCGCTTGATCACGGCGTGGATGTGTGCCCGTGGTGCGCGCACAATCCCGTCATCATCCTCGCGCAGCTCGGGCAATTCTTTAACTCCATACCATCCATCGTAGTCAAACTCATTCTCTACCGTGGTAGGATTATCCCACCTCTTGATAATGAACCAGTCTTTGTAATGAGATTTCTCCTGGTCCCTCTTCACATCTTCAAATGCCCAAAATGTGAGGCCGACGTGGTTAAACACACCGTCGATTACAATCTTGATGTTACGTCTATGAGCTTCTGCGATGAGCTGCAAAAAGAGCCTGTCAGCGGCTGTCCATTTCCACGCCTGAGGGTCGGCGTGATTCTCTTCAGACCAAATCTGCCTGTCCCCTTCGGGATCGGGTCCAAAGTTGTTATCAATATGATGGTAGAATGTCGCGTCATACTTATGGAGAGATGGCGACTCAAATAAGGGGTTGAAATAGATCGCGTTGATCCCAAGCTCTTGGAGATAATCGAGTTTGCTGATCACTCCTTGCAAGTCACCACCATATCGCCGTTGTTGGGCGTGGAAGTAGAACCCTTTGCCGTCTTTTTCCCAGGGTTGCAGTTCGTACCAATCCCCGCTCCATCTGCTTACCTGCCAACCATCCGCAACTTCGTGCGGCCAGGCTCCACGGAGGTCTTCTTTCTTGGGATCGTTCGATGAATCTCCATTACAAAATCGCTCGGGGAAAATCTGATACCAGATTGCGCATTTTGTCCACAAGGGAACGTCCGGCCTCGACTGTTTGCTTGCCGCGCTCCTTCGTTCTATGCTCTCAAGATATCTGGGTGAAAGATCACTGAGCGCAACGGATATCACGCATAAGAAAAACAGCACTCGCGTGCGCATAGTCACCGCTCGCTAAGCTGTGTGCTTCTCCACAGTGGCTGGCCGTTTTGATACTTCACTGCCACACGTTTCCCGTACAATCAGTTTGGGAACAAACAACTTGTGTGTTATTTCCTGCGACGGATTGTGAAGGCGCTCCGACAGGATCTCCGCCGCGAGGACACCCATCTCGTACATCGGCTGATGTATCGTCGTCAGTCCCAGATGCTGTGCCAGCTCGATATCGTCGAAGCCGACGAGAGCAATGTCATCCGGGCAGCGCAGGCCGGCTTCCTTCAGGGCGGCAAGTGCGCCAACCGCCTGGATGTCGGAGGAGACAACGAGAGCCGTCGGCTTCCTGCTTCCCATATCAAGAAACTGTCGCATCATCGCGTGACCGGATTCGTGTGCGAAACCATCGGGCTTCGGCGAGGCACTGCTCTTGATCAGAGACGGATCGACCGGTATTCCAGCTTCGGCCAATGCTTGCTTGAAACCGCTGAGTCGGTCGCGCGCCGGGAGACTCTCGATGTTCGCACTCAACATCCCGACGCGCTTGTGCCCGAGAGAAAGCAAATGACGCGTCGCCGCGTAGCCACCCTGGAGATTGTCGACAGTGAGTGAATCGAAATTCTTGTGATATGCATCGACCAGAACAATAGGCGTTTTCTGATCAAGGTACTGCTCTGCAAAGCGCTCTGGCATCTTCATCGAGAAGAACAGCACCCCATCTACACGGTTTCTCAGAACGTTGTGGCGAAGCGAGGCCTCCACCTGATCAGGGTGATTCACTCCGTACAAAATGATATCCCAGTCGAGATGCCGCAGCCTTGCCTGCACGCCCTGAAATATTTCGTGAAAGAAGAATGTCGTGAAGAACGGGATGACTGCAAGGATTGCGTTTGTCCGGCTGGACGCAAGGCCCCGCGCATAGGGATGCGGGCGGTAATTCAGACGGCTGGCAACGCGAAGTACCCGGGCGCGCGTGTCTTCCGAGACGCTTGGATGGTTATTGAGAACCCGAGAAACTGTGCCGATACCGACTTTCGCCTCTCTGGCGATATCGTAAATCGTCGGTGGCAAGAAACCTCAATGACAGATGGAAGGGCTTCCACAAATTTATGGAATAATTGTAGAGAGTCAAGAAAAAAGAACCACTGCCACTCCCGGATGTCTCTATCGGGAGTCCAGAAATCGCCGTCTGGTTTCCCCGCCAGAACAGCGAGCGGCGGGGCCCCGCAAGATCAGGGCGGACCGGCTGCTAAAGAGGTGCGGGAATGACAACCGTGGCAAAGAGTGGGTTTTCAAGATGACCTGGCCAAAGCTCTCAAATCTGCGACACAGTGAAGGATCGCTGGTAGAGGAGCACCGTGCGGAGACGCAAATCTCGCCGGACGCCGTCGCCTCCGGGAACGCGGCCCAGAGCTGAACCTTCAAATCGCCAAGGGCAAATCAGCGACCTCGCAGCCTGATGGGCGGCGGGCGGGCTGGGAATTGCACTCGGAGTGATTCACTTCTGTTTCAGGTGTTCAGGGAGAATATGGTCATTGCTCTTTCTTGATTTACTCGATCTTTCCTCTGAATAGATCATAGGCAAGAAGAATTCCAAGCCTCGGTCGTACTGCGAGGCAAAGTGCAGACCTCTCACATTGGGGACGTGAGTCGCAGGCTGCAGCGCGATCAGTTCGCGAACATCCCATCAGCCAATACGATTTAGATGCCATTACGAAATTGCCGGCCAATCCAATCGGACAACGCCTTAGCCGCCCGGCGGAATCATGGTGGGAGATCCAGTGCGACAAGTAAATACAAGGCTTTTTGCACGTCAGTAAAGGAACCAGCAAAAAAAGCGCCGATGAGTCTCTCATCGGCGCCTGAAGAATCCCACCGAAATCAGGGCTATTTCTTGATTCCCAAGACGGCTTCCTTAGCAGCTTTTGCGACGCGGAATTTCACCACTGTTTTCGCTGGAATCTGGATCTGTTCACCTGTTGCAGGATTTCGGCCAATTCTGGCCTTCCGCTGCACGAGAACAAGCTTCCCGATGCCAGGCATCGTGAATGAATTTGCCGCCTCGCGATAAGCGAGATGGGCCATTTCTTCCAAAATTGCCGTCGCAGTCTTCTTCTTCAGTTCAAATTTGCTGGCAAGATGGGCTGCGATCTGGCTCTTTGACATTGGTTTTCCCATAGAGAGATCCTCTCTGAAATGGTTATGGAGATAAGTTGGTTAATTAAAGTACACTTGAAAAGAAAACCCGTAGTCCCTTGCCCCGCAATCACGCCCCAATTTCCCTAGCAAATATAAGGGTTTTAGCTGCAATGTCAATAGAAAAAAGAAAAATGTTCAATGTTTACGGGCTCTCTCGCACACTCGACAAAGAGAAAGCCGCCTCATTCCGTAACTCATTGACCTGAAACAGATTAAGAAAACCAGTATCG
>VGWB01000090.1 GCA_016873755.1 Ignavibacteria bacterium
TTCTCGGGGGTTGTGCCAACATGCCTCCCGAGGTGAACACTGCGGAGTGGCAGAAATTCGAGGATCCATATTTCAAGGTACATTTCACGGTCCCCAAGAATTGGCACAGGATCTCGGAAGGAACAAAGGTTAACTTCTACTCCTCGGAGGCCGCTGTTCAGAAGTTTTACGATCCCACAGCGAAGGATGTGCAGGATGGAGCCCAGCTCTCAGTCATGTATGAGCGGCTCGATACCGTGAAACCCCTTGAGGTATACGTCGAGGACCTGAGGAACGAACTCACAGCAGCTGGTTATACGGTCAGGTCGGTGGAGCCAGTATCGATCGAGGGGAACCTTGCCAGCAAAGTGACTTACGGTGGGCAGTTTGATGAGAGAACCAAGATTGACGTAGCGCGAACCTTGACGGTGAAGGACTCTATGCTCTACACCGCGACCCTTTCAGGATTCAATGACTACTTCGAGCCGTGTAAAGCGGTGCTGGATAGCTTCATAACTACGGCAAAACTCCCAAAGCCGAAAGAGAAACCGGCAGACCCATCAATACCTTCATCGGAGTACGATACGTTTTCGAATGACATCCTCAGTATTGCCTATCCGGACAATTTCGAGCCGATCGTTCCTCCGGCATCAGGCGAAGTGCAATTCGTCCTGCAGATCCTGGGCTATCGAAAAGACTCGAACATGATGCTTGATGTTCGTCCGGCGAAAAAGCTGACCGTCGAGAAAGTTGTGGAACAAAACGAGAAGTTCTTCAAGCCCACATCACGGGGGGAGACGAAGATCGACGGGCTGAAAGCACCATACCTCAATTACTCACCGGCAAGGGAAATCGAGAGTAGGGCCTACTTCGTAGTCAAGAATGATAGGGTGTATCGCATCATACTGAATTACCACCGCCCCTCGAAGCAGATCTATCTGCCCGCCTTTGAAAAATCAGTTGCGTCCATTCGCGTCAAATAGCATGCTGGTATTGCCTTTCGGGAAAGCCGAGGCATCAACTGCCTCGGCTTACTTATTTTCCTAGCGGAGTACGAGATTGGCGCAGGACGCTTCCCACACAGCAACCTCCCATCACGGCGTAACCCAACTTGCCACCAGCCGACCGCGAGTTCTCGGATGGTTGCGAAGCGCGGCTATTCTTGACGGTGACTGGGGTACCAGTGTGGCGTATGTTATGGGCATCGGTTTCGCCCTTGCCGGTTACAGCAGTTTCTGGCACCTCTCCGTGATGATGGGACTCACGACGCTTGTCGCCATCAACTACGTAACGATCTGCCGGTTGTACCCTCACGGCGGCGGTGTCTACAGCTCCGTCTATCATCGCTCACAACTGCTCGCTGTCATCGGTGCACTGCTCCTTGGGGCGGACTACGTGGTCACCATGGCACTTTCTATCCTGGATGCGTGCCACTACCTCGGCTTCCACTATCCTGTCGTTTGGGCAATCCTCATCATCTTGAGCATCGGTGTCATCAATTGGTTCGGCCCGAGGCACTCTGGGGGCCTTGCTCTGATTATTTCGGCCTTCACCCTCCTCACGATGCTCATCATTGTTATTGCATCGGCGCCAACGGCAGTAACGTCTGCAACCATTGCACCACCGGAGGGCGGGGTGTTTCGCAACTGGGGAATCTTCGTTGGGTTCATCCTAAGCCTTTCGGGCATTGAAGCGATCTCCAACATGACGGGCCTGATGAAGGACCCTGCCCGCGATTCGAGGAAAGCGATCCTGTCAGTCCTGACCAAGGTGGTTGCATTGAACATTTTCCTTGGACTCGCAATGCTTGCGGTTCAAGGGTTGAAGCCCGGGAACTACCTGGAAGACATGCTGCGGTTCCTCGGCGAACACTATGTCGGGCACTGGTTTGGCTGGATTGTTGCACTCTCCTTGGGGGTACTTCTGATCTCAGCTGGCAATACTGCTCTGAACGGCCTGATCTCCATCCAATTTCTAATGGCAGTCGACAAGGAATTGCCTTCCCCGTTGAGGAGGTTGAACCGTTACGGGGTACCCATCTTACCTCTTGTGGTCACGACGGCGGCACCGATTATCGTGCTCCTGTTTGTCAACGACCTTGAGACCCTAGCCCATTTGTATGCCATCGGACTCGTGGGCGCGATGGTTATCAACTTGAGCTCAACCGCAACGGACAAATCTGTCTATCTCAAGCCGATCCCGAAGGTCTTCATGCTCATCTCTGCCAGCGTGCTCATCCTGATTGAGATTTCCATCGCTGTTCAGAAGGCCGAAGCGGCTGTTTTCGCATCGGTGATCCTCGTTGTCGGCCTGGGAGCGCGCGCCGTTGCTAAACGCGCTGCCAGAGTAAAGCCGACAGCCGTGGAAGCTATTCCGGTGGCTGCTCCTGTGCGTAAGCGTCGGCGTACGAAGATGCCCATCACAAAATACCTCGTCGCTGTCAAGGAGGCGAACGAAAAGCTTCTACGTTTCGCTGCTGAAGAAGCTCGGGCGCGCAACGGGTTCCTCTTCATCCTGCGCGTGAAGGAAATCGCCGTCGGCGCGTTGCCAGCGATGCTTGAGATGCCGACGAACGGACAGGAGCAACGGATCGAGGAGATCTGCACGGAAGCGGGGATCGATTTTCAGTCCATTCAAATTCCGAGTTACGACGTCGGCTATACAATCGCTGAGCAGGCGGCGACGTTTGGCGTTGAACGCGTGATCGTTGGTGCTCAACACAGGAGTCGGCTCGAATATGCTCTCAAGGGAAGTGTAGTCCGCTCGCTGAGCACGCTGCTTCCAGAGGAAGTCCAGCTGGTGATTTTCGGCGGCTGATTCTCTCCCGCTGTACATCCAGCCAGGCGAAATGTGTAGAATTTTCTTGGACATTGGCACTTAAATAAGTACTATCAATGTTCAGATGCTGAGTCCGGGGCGTTCGATCAATCCCTCTCGCCCTCGACCGATCAATCCTTTTGCGTGCACCATCGTCTGCTACCCCCCAGCCACCGAGACTTGAGCATCGGCGGACCTGCTGGGAGTTATCGGAACAATGGAGGGCTATCCACATTCTACGGACAAAGACCCTCGACCAGATTAAGCGGGACGCGGAGCTCTCAACCGAAACACATCTGAAACGCACGCTTGGTCCACTTGATCTCGTTGCCCTGGGCATCGGAGCGATTATCGGGACAGGCATCTTTGCGGTCATCGGCACGGCGGCTGCCGGCGGCCCGAATCATCTGGGTGCTGGACCGGGTGTGATGCTTTCGTTCATCATTACAGCGATGGCGTGTGGATTCTGTGCTTTGTCCTACGCGGAATTCGCTGCGCTCGTGCCGATCTCGGGCAGCGCCTATACGTATTCCTACGCAACGCTCGGTGAGTTCGTCGCGTGGATCATTGGCTGGGACCTCATCATCGAGTATGCAGTAGGGAATGTTGCGGTCGCTATTGCATGGGCAGCGTACTTTCATCAGCTGTTCGACGGCTTGGGGGTTCATATACCGGCGTGGCTTTCGGTGGACTATCGTTCGGCGCACCAGGCTGCAGAGGCTGTGGCCGCGGCAGGTGGAACAGTGACGCCGGATCTTTCGCTTCCGTACGAAGCCTGGCTCAACCACCCTACCGTTCTTGGCATCCCTTTGATTTTCAATTTCCTCGCTGTCGCGATCGTCGCGGTGGTGACGTGGATTCTGGTCATCGGCATCAAGGAGTCAGCACGGGCCAACAATGTCATGGTGGCGCTGAAGATTCTCATACTCCTCTTTTTCATTGCTGTCGGGGCGTTTTATGTGAAGCCGGAAAACTGGTCACCCTTCATGCCCAACGGTCTGGCCGGAGTATGGACAGGGGCAAGCCTGATCTTCTTTGCATTCATCGGTTTTGACGCCATCTCCACAGCCGCGGAGGAGTGCCGAAACCCAGGAAGGGACATGCCAATCGGCATCATCGGTTCGCTTGTCGTTTGCTCGATCATCTATGTTGCGACGGCGGCGGTGCTGACGGGCGTGGAACCGTGGGACAAGCTCGGGGTCGCGGATCCGCTCGCAGCGGTTTTTGCGCGACTCGGGCTGAACTGGGCTGCAGGGATCGTCTCACTCGGAGCAGTGATCTCCATGACGGCGGTCCTGCTCGTATTTCAGCTCGGGCAGCCGAGAATCTTCTTTTCGATGTCACGCGACGGCCTGTTGCCGAAGCACTTTGCGAAAGTTCATCCGAAGTTTCAGACTCCCCATGTCACGACTATCTGGACAGGTGTCGTTGTCGCTTCGATCGCGGCCGTGGCCAACATCAACGAAATTGTGGAGTTGACGAACATCGGCACCCTGTTCGCGTTTGTGCTTGTTAATGCGGGGATTATCATCCTCCGCCGGACAGACCCGGATCGGCCGCGAGTTTTCAAGACCCCGTTCGTTCCGTGGGTTCCGCTGCTCGGTATTGGGATGTGCGTCTATCTGATGCTCGGGCTTCCAACCGTTACGTGGATCCGCTTTGGCATCTGGCTCCTTGTCGGCTTGGTACTGTATTTCACGTACGGGTATTGGAAGAGCCGACTGAGAGTCAACAGGTAAGTGGGAAATCAAAGACAGGGATTCGCTTATTCTGGCTTTCTTATCACTAGGGAAAAATGACTGAACAAAGCTCACAACCCCAACTGCTGCGAGCCCTTGGCTTACGCGAGGGGATCTCGATTCACATGGGAGTCATCATTGGCTCGGGGATATTCATTGTCCCAGCGACGATCGCTGGCCATCTGCAGGCGATGGGGCCAATCATGTTGGTGTGGATCGTCGCAGGCATGCTCACATTGTTTGGCGCGCTGACACTGGCGGAGCTCAGTGCCGTGCTACCTCAAGCAGGGGGACCGTACGTGTATCTCCGTCACAGTTTCGGAAGAATATGGGGCTTCCTGTTCAGTTGGAATGACTATTTCATCAACAAGGCCGGCTCCGCGGCTGCCATCGCCGTAGCCTTCGCGACGTACCTCGGTTATTTCGTTCCTGCTCTCACTCCGGAACACGCTCTTTACAGGTACGAATGGTCCTTGTTCGGTCACCCCGTCGAGGTCGCGTTCGGTTGGCTTCAGGTCGTCGCGATGGCCACGATCGCTCTAGTAACGTTTGTCAACGTTCGTGGCGTGAAGTTTGGCGGTTGGGTGATGAACATTTTCACCACTGCCAAGGTGCTGGCGCTGGTTGGCCTGATCGCTGCAGTGGCCTTTTCCGGCAAGGGGAGCACCGCCAATTTCTTGCCGTGGTGGCCCGACGATTGGACAAGTCAAACAACTGCAGCATTCGGACTTGCTATGATTTCAGCGCTCTGGGCCTACGATGGATGGATTGACGTCACGCTGACGGCGGGGGAGTTCAAGAATCCACATCGAAACGTTCCCATGTCCTTGCTGATCGGAACGGCCGCTGTCATCATCCTGTATCTCAGTGCAAATCTTGCGTATGCATTTGCGATCCCGATCCAAGAAATGCAGGGATCACCACGGATCGCTGCTGATGTTGCCCGAACTGTGCTTGGGCCGGTTGGTGCTTCGTTGATTGTTATCGGGATTATGTGTTCAACATTTGGTACGACAAACGGAATGCTGCTGAGTGGCCCGCGCTCCATCTATGCCGCTGGTGCTGACGGTGCGTTTTCCCAGGCGTTTGGGAAAGTCCACCCCCGCTATCGTAGCCCGTATGTGGCCATTATCAGCATGGGGGTCTGGGGAGGGCTACTGACCTTGAGTGGTACGTATGATCAGATCACCTCGTACGTGATTTTCGGCTCGTGGGCGTTCTATGCAATGACAGCATTGAGTGTTATCGTCCTGCGGCGGAAGATGCCGAACGCCGAGCGGCCGTACAAAGCGTGGGGTTATCCCTATGCAACGCTGTTGTTCGTCGGAATTGCGACGTGGTTCATTTACAATACTCTTGTTGAAGACACCCGAAACGCCGCCATTGGCATCGTGTTGCTCCTTGCCTCACTGCCGTTCTATTTCTATTGGACCCGGAGGACCTCGAAACAGCAGAGCGCTTAGAACTGATGCAGGTAGGGCAGGGGATGCTGAAGTTTGACGTATCCACAATTCCTGATCACTCATTCACGGTAATTTCGCTATGGAACTGACTCTTGTTCTCGCAATCAGCGTCTTGGGACTTCTTTTCGCGGTCTACCTTACTCGCGATGTGATGAGGCGTGACGTCGGGACGGAAAGGATGCGAGAGATCTCGGATGCTATCAGGCAGGGGGCCGAGGCTTTTCTCCGGAGACAATACAGTACGATCGTCTACCTTGCACTGGCTCTTGCCGCTCTCATCTACATCTTGTACGCCTTTGTTCGTACTCCAACAGAGCACGACCCGACATCTCCACTTGCTCTCGCATTCTGGACGACGCTCTCGTTCGTTTTCGGCGCGGCATGTTCAGTTGCGGCGGGCTATATGGGCATGTGGGTCTCTATTCGGAGCAATATCCGCACAGCTGCTGAGGTGACAAAGGGGATCAACGGTGCGCTGCAGACAGCACTGCGGGGGGGAGCCGTCTCCGGGTTCTTCGTGGTTGCTATGAGCCTGCTCGGTGTTGGGGGGCTGTTTGCGATTGTGAATAACTTTGACGTTGTCAAGGATGTCTCGAAGATCCCGCTCCTGATCGTTGGGTACGGGTTCGGTGCGAGCTTTGTGGCGCTGTTTGCGCAGCTCGGCGGCGGCATTTACACGAAGGCGGCAGATGTCGGAGCAGATCTGGTCGGCAAGGTCGAGGCTGGCATTCCGGAGGACGATCCACGCAATCCTGCTGTCATTGCAGATCTCGTTGGCGATAACGTTGGCGACTGCGCAGGGCGCGGTGCTGACTTGTTTGAATCGACTGCGGCGGAGAACATCGGTGCGATGATACTCGCGGCTGGACTTTACGTGTCGAACACAGCGGTCTTCGAGTCGCAGGGTCTCACGATTTTTGGCGTCTTGTTGTTTCCACTCGTCGCGCGTGCGTTTGGAATCATCGCCTGTATCGTGGGCATTATGGTTGTCAAGACCCATGAGAAGGAAGATCCCATGCAAGCGCTCAACCGCGGGTATTATGTCGCGGCTACACTAGCGATGGTCGGATTCTTCATCGCCTCTCGCTGGCTGCTCGGAGGTGAATACTATTTCAATTTCTTCATCTGCGGTGTCGTCGGTGTGCTGACCTCCGTGGCGTTTGTGTACATCACACAATACTACACAGAATACAAGTACCGCCCGGCCCGCTCCATTGCTGAAGCGTCGCAGACCGGACCGGCGACAACAATCATCACAGGGTTGGCTGTTGGCATGGAGTCGACGGGGCTGCCTGTTCTGGTCGTCGGAACGGCGATCGTTGCTACGTACCTCCTTGGCGAGTTCTCGGGGTTGATGCACGGAGGGTTGTTCGGAACGGCGGTTGGAACGATGGGCATGCTCGGTACTGCGGCCTACATTCTGGCGATGGATACGTTTGGCCCCATTACCGATAACGCCGGCGGGATTATTGAGATGAGTCAGCAGCCGGAAGAAATCCGCAAGAAGACCGACCGGCTCGACGCAGTTGGAAACACCACAAAGGCTTTGACAAAGGGATATGCGGTCGGTTCGGCTGGTTTGGCGGCGTTTCTGCTATTCAGCGCATATTTCGATGAGGTCCGCAACTACGGATTTGATCTCAAGTATATCGATCTCTCCAAGCCGGCGGTGTTTGCCGGGTCAATGTTTGGTGCTGTGCTGGTGATGATCTTCTCCGCTCTGGCCATACGGGCAGTCGGCCACGCAGCCTATGCGGTGATCAACAATGTGCGCGAGCAATTCAGAAACAACCCGGGGATTATGCAGGGCACATCCAAGCCGGACTACGGCCAATGTGTGGATATCGTCACGCGTGCCGCGTTGAAGGAGATGATACTGCCAGGATTGTTGGTTGTCTTCGTGACGATTGCGGTGGGTATTGGGTTCCGCTGGATCTTCATACTTTCCGGCAGCCCTGCAAACGGAGCCACGGGGGCGGAGGTCGTGGGCGGATATCTCATGGTAGCGACCATCACAGGCATTCTGATGGCGCTTTTCATGAACAACGGAGGCGGGGCGTGGGACAATGGGAAGAAGTACATTGAAACCGGCAAGTTGGGTGGCAAGAGGTCCGATGCACACAAGGCGGCAGTTGTCGGTGACACTGTTGGCGATCCGTTCAAAGACACCGCGGGTCCGTCACTGCACGTCCTTATCAAACTCTTGAGTACAATTACACTTGTTCTGGCGCCGCTGTTTATCTGAAGCCGGTTGATCGTCGCTGTGCGATAGGAGGGAGGATCCAACTGGCTTGCGCGAAGGCAACAAGGAGTGCACACTGCAGACGGGATTTGACCTAGACATCAGAAGTGGGGGTTATCCCAAGACCTTAACACCATCAATATGAGGCCGATTGGCGTCTTCATATCGCTCTCGAAGATGAAGGCCGCTGTGCCGTTATGCATCCTTGCGGCTTTCTTCACAGTTGCCAGCTCTCCACCCCTGAGGGCCGATCGCGGCATCTCAGGTTCGGAACAGCAGTACCTGCTTTCCCAAGACACCGCGTGCATATTCGATACCCCACGTCCTCAGAATAAGTCGACTTCACAGGAGCCCAGTAACGGACCACTTGTTCTTCGTGTCGATGCCAAACCGCCCGCTTTCGCCGGGAAGATAGCGAACCTTCTTCCTCGCGATCAGGCATTTCAATTCTCTCGGCATCTCCTGTACACGCAGATCACCTCCTCGTTTCTCTGATCCAAGCAAGAATACCCTTCTGCGGGAAACCCCTACTACACCATCACGCTCTGCTGCATCGGCTGAGCGGTGAAGTCATTGAACGTTCATCGCGCGGACAGGGGATTCTCGATGCGAACAAGCACTCCAGCGCGGAATCCTTGTCGTGTCTTGCGCGAACAAATATCGACGCTTGCTGCTAAGGAGAAACGACCATGGCAAACGGACAGGGAAGCAAAGAGGAATCACAATCAGGATGGCAGATCTTACTCATCATCCTTGGATTCATTCTCGGCATCGTTGTGTTCACGCTCGTTATGAAAGCAGTTCTTTTCTAACTGCGTCCCGGCGTCTGACGGAGGCTGTCTTGCGATGCTTCAAGACAGCCCTTTGTTTGTGTGTGGATGCCACAATTCACTTGTTTTCGAGTGCAAAAACAATTAGACTTGAAAACGTTCTACCCGTCGTGGTGTGCTTCCTTCACCTTATCAACAAAGGAGGTCCAAGAATGAGTAATCAGGTCTCTCGGTCGTCCCGGCTGTTCATCACAAAACCGCTGGATTCACTGCTTGTGGAAGCGTCGGACTCCGGCGTGCACACGCTGAAGCGGACACTCGGTCCGGTAAACTTGGTGACGCTTGGAATCGGTGCAATCATCGGCGCGGGGATTTTTGTTCTGACCGGTCAGGCTTCAGCCCAGTATGCAGGCCCAGCGATTGTGCTTTCGTTTGTCCTGTCTGGCATCGCTTGCGCGTTTGCCGGCCTTTGTTATGCTGAGTTTGCCTCCATGATTCCGATAGCAGGCAGTGCTTATACTTATTCGTACGCAACACTCGGCGAGCTTATCGCTTGGATCATCGGCTGGGACTTGATACTCGAGTATCTGTTTGGGGCTTCCACCGTGGCTGTTGGCTGGTCAGGCTACGTCGTCAGCTTCTTGCGAGATTGGGGAGTCGTCATCCCAGCGCAATTCACGAATGCGCCGTTCATGCACGATCCGCAGACAGGCTGGTACACGACGGGAGCGATCATCAACCTGCCGGCAGTCCTGATTGTAGCATTCATGTCCAGTCTCTTGGTGATTGGCATACGCGAATCGGCAAACTTCAACAACATCATCGTGGTGGTGAAGGTTGCCGTGGTGCTCTTGTTTATTGCGTTTGGGGTCTCCTACATTAATGCAGACAACTGGACGCCGTTTATTCCGCCGAACACTGGTGAGTTTGGTCATTTTGGATTGAGTGGCATTCTTCGCGGGGCGGGGGTAATTTTCTTTGCTTATATCGGTTTCGACGCTGTCTCCACGGCTGCTCAGGAAGCAAAAAATCCCAAGAAGGACATGCCGATCGGCATTCTGGGCTCGTTGGTGGTCTGCACGGTCCTTTACATTCTTGTTGCGGGAACACTCACGGGCATCGTGAGCTACGAGAAGCTGCTCGTGCCGGATCCCATCGCGGTCGGTGTCGATGAGGCAGGTGAAGGCTTATTCTGGTTACGGCCGCTCATTAAAATCGGAGCAATTGCCGGACTGAGCTCTGTTATCCTCGTGATGCTCCTTGGCCAGCCCCGCATCTTCTTCAGCATGGCAAAAGACGGACTTCTGCCACAGAAATTCTCTGCTGTCCATCCGAAATTCCGCACGCCTTACGTCACGACCATCCTCACCGGTGTAGTCGCCATGACAATAGCCGGCTTGTTCCCGATCGGGATTCTCGGCGAGCTTGTGTCGATCGGTACGTTGCTTGCGTTTGTGATTGTGTGCATCGGGGTCCTGGTGTTGCGCTACACTCGTCCGGATCAACCGCGTCCCTTCAAGACTCCGTGGGTGCCCGTGGTGCCGATTCTCGGGGCCATAGCATGCCTTGCCCAGATGCTTGCCCTTCCATGGGACACATGGCTGCGGCTTCTCGTCTGGATGGCCGCTGGCCTGATTATCTATTTCGTCTACGGTCGGAGGCACAGCAAGCTGGGCGCTGCGCGTAACTCCTGAACCAGTGACGCCTTCAGGAAATGGATATGTCACAACAAGTGCGCGAATTCAAGCACGGACTTGGGCTCATGGATTCGACCATGATCGTCATCGGTTCGATGATCGGGTCCGGTATTTTCATCGTCAGCGCCGATATCGCTCGTAATGTCGGATCGCCGGGGATGCTCTTGCTTGTGTGGGTCGTGACAGGCGTTATCACAGTGATCGGAGCGTTGAGCTACGGGGAACTCGCCGGCATGATGCCGCATGCGGGAGGCCAGTACGTCTATTTGCGTGAAGCGTACAATCCTCTCATTGGCTTCCTCTACGGGTGGACCCTCTTCCTCGTGATCCAGACGGGGACCATTGCTGCGGTTGCTGTGGCATTTGCCAAGTTCACGGCCGTGTTGATACCTGGGTTGGGCGAGACGAATGTGCTCCTCGAATTCGCCGGGTTGAAGATCTCAGCGGCCCAGCTCTTCGCCATCTTGAGCATCGCCGTCCTGACCTTTGTCAACACCCGGGGGCTGCGTGAGGGCAAGATCGTGCAGAACACGTTCACCTCCACCAAGACGCTCGCCCTGTTTGGCCTGATCATTCTCGGCATTATCCTCGGCAAGAACGCTGGCGCCATCGAAGCTAATTTCTCCACCTTCTGGGATACGACGTGGACGCGCGTTGCCGATGGAAAGATCGTTTCCATAGAATCATTGTCGGGACTTATGGTCCTTGCTGCGATTGGCACGGCCATGGTTGGCTCACTGTTTGCCAGCGATGCCTGGAATAACATAACCTTCACAGCCGGGGAGGTCATCAACCCGAAGAGGAACATTCCTCTCAGTCTGGTCTTGGGTACGGGAGCGGTCACAGTGCTCTACGTTCTTGCGAACATTGCATATATCCTGTTGTTGCCGGTAACGGGGACACCCGATGCGCAGGACGTAGCAGGCCGCGGGATCCAATTCGCTGCCTCGGATCGTGTCGGAACGGCGGCTGCGAGCATGATTCTCGGGGACACCGCAGCGATCATCATGGCTGTGATGATCATGATCTCTACGTTCGGCTGCAACAACGGCCTGATCCTCGCCGGGGCAAGAGTGTACTACGCGATGGCGCGTGACGGTGTCTTCTTCAAGAATGCAGGTCTCCTCAACGAAAGGGCTGTACCCGGGATGGCGCTGGTTGTGCAGGGGATCTGGGCCAGCATCCTGTGCCTCTCAGGTACGTACAGCGATCTGTTGGATTACGTGATCTTCTCCGTCTTGATCTTCTACGTTCTGACGGTGACGGGCATCTTTGTGCTCCGAAGGAAGCAGCCGAATGCGGAGCGACCGTACAAAGCCTTCGGCTATCCTGTTGTACCTGCGCTGTATGTTATTTGCGCGACGGCAATATCGGTAGATCTCCTCATCTTCAAGCCGACCTACACGTGGCCCGGCATGATCATTGTGCTTCTGGGAATTCCCATCTACTTCATCTGGAAACGAGCTGGGAGCAGAGCCCGATAATGAGGAACGCAGGGCGCCTGTCGTCCAACGAGCGAACCAGCGAGAGGCAAAGCCATTGATCCTCAGCTCAGCAAGAAGGAACACTAATCGTGGGCGTAGGCCTGCGCGCAACAGGATGTTCATGGAGTATCCAGGATGAGTGAAGCTCTGCTGTTGGTGCTGTTCACCATCTTTATACTCCTTATGCTCCTTCTCGACCTCGTGGTCTTTCACCGCAGGGAGCACGAAATCAAGATGAAGGAGGCTTTGCTCTGGAGCGCGTTCTGGATTGTACTGTCGTTCCTCTTCAATGTCGGTGTGTATTTCTATACCGACATGACAACTGCTCTGGAGTTCTTGACCGGCTACTTGATCGAGAAATCGCTGAGCGTAGACAACCTCTTCGTTTTCCTCGTCATCTTCTCCTACTTCAAGGTGCCGCCGGTGTACCAACACCGTGTATTGTTCTTCGGCATCTTGGGTGCCCTGGTGATGCGGGGAATCTTGATTGCAGTTGGCGTCGCGCTCATCAGCAAATTCCACTGGATCCTCTACATCTTCGGTCTCTTCCTGGTCTTCACCGGGGCGAAGATGGCCTTCCAGAACGAGGCAGCTGAGATTCGTCCCGAGCGGAATATCGTTGTGCGATTTTTCAGGAAGATCATGCCGGTAACGCCGGGCTACCATGGGTCGAAATTCTTCCTGAAACTGGGGGGACGACGCTACGCGACGCTGCTCTTCATTGTCTTGATCGTTGTTGAGACCACAGACCTGCTGTTTGCCTTCGATTCCATCCCCGCAATCTTTGCAATAACCACCGATCCGTTCATCGTCTACACCTCTAACATCTTTGCCATCCTCGGCCTTCGCGCCCTCTACTTCGCGCTAGCCGGCCTGATGAACCTCTTCCACTACCTCAAAATCGGACTGTCAGTGATTCTCATCTTTGTGGGAATCAAGATGCTCCTCTCCGATATCTTCCCTATACCGATCGGCATAGCTCTCGCCATAGTAGCCGGCGTGCTTCTTGTGTCCATTGTCGCTTCGGTGATTTGGCCCAAGGCTTCCGAAGACAGGAAGAAACCAACGAAGTCGTAACACAGATCCGCCAATTTTCGCATACGCAGCTCCCAAGGAGTCCAGAGAAAAATGGCCGTCCGGGAGCGCTATGATGGACCAGCCGACAACAGCATAGGAATTGAATCTCGTGGCTCTTTCTGCTACTTTCCGTGAGAATCGGTTTCACATCTAGGTGAATCATGGCTGAGAGGAAAATCGGAACGGTCATCTATCGCAGAAGCCTGTCGCCCATCCTGGCGATCTTTCGACTTGTCCCTGAGGATGGCCTCGCGTTTCCGCAGTACAGAGCGGGCCAATATATCGCCCTGCGCCGCGAGGATTGCCGTCTGACAAAAAAAGTCGTTGGTGCGAATGGGCGGATTTCCTACGGTCCCGACCTCGATGAAACTGGCCGTCAGAAACGCGGCCCCGTGAGCCACTCGTATTCGATCGCCTCAGCCCCCTGGGAGACACTACACCATCGCTATCTTGAGTTCTATGTCATTCTTCACCTCGATGACAAGGGGCAGCCCGGAAGGCTGACCGAGTCATTGTTTCAGATCGATCCTGAAAGAGGGGACAACACGATAACGTATTTCTACAAAATCGCGGGTGAGTTCACACTGCAAAAGCATGCAGGGGGATACAGGAATGTTGTTATGGTCGGGACGGGCACCGGACTGGCTCCTTTTATCTCGATGGTCAAACAGCTTCACTACGAGGCGGCGGAGGGAAAAGTGAGCGATG
>VGWB01000091.1 GCA_016873755.1 Ignavibacteria bacterium
AGCCGTCGAAAGGTGGGCAGCTTGGCCGCAGCGCGGGAAATTCCCTCCAGCTGATGGCAAAGGAGGGAGATTTTGCCACACTGAAGCTTCCCTCGGGCGAAGTGCGCAAGCTTCTCGCTAAGTGTTTTGCTACCGTCGGGGTTGTGAGCAATCTCGACCACGAGAACATCAGCTTCGGGAAAGCCGGCCGATCGCGATGGCTGGGTATTCGTCCGCAGACCCGCGGCATGGCGATGAATCCTGTGGATCATCCCATGGGCGGCGGCGAGGGGCGATCGAAGAGCGGCGGCGGGTGGCAGCATCCGGAATCGCCGTGGGGCAAGTATGCGAAGGGATTGAAAACGCGCAGGCGCAAGAATCCGTCGAACAAATACATCGTGAAACGTCGCAAGTAACCATCACTCTTTTCTCTATTATCACACGATAGGGCTCCATGAGTCGTTCACTGAAAAAAGGTCCGTACATCGATCAGAAGCTCCAAAAGAAGATCGAGGCCCTCAACAAGGCAAATCAGAAAAAGGTTATCAAGACGTGGGCGCGAGCGTGCACGATCATTCCGGATTTTGTCGGGCACACGTTCGCCGTGCACAATGGGAGCAAGTTCATTCCGGTGTACATCCAGGAGGCGATGGTCGGCCATAAGCTTGGTGAGTTCGCACCTACGCGGATCTTCCGCGGCCATCCCGGTCTGAAATCGGAGAAAACGACTTCGCCTGCGTGACTGTAACCCTCCGAAGGTGCGAATGAGATCACAGGGGGAACCTTCGGAAGGGTCCAAATCAGAGGATCTATGGAAGCACGAGCTGTCAATCGATTTGTTGGAACATCGCCTCGAAAGATGAGGCTGGTTGTCGACCTCATTCGAGGGCGCAACGTAGAACAGGCGCTGAGTATTCTGCATTTTACTCCGAAGCATGCCTCGAAGACGGCGGAACAGGTGCTGCGGTCAGCGATCTCCAATATTCAGACAAAGGATGAAGGTGGGCGCATAGACCCGTCGACGCTCTTCGTCAAGGAAGCGTATGTCAACGTAGGTCCGACAATGAAACGGATTACGCCGGCGCCGATGGGACGTGCGTACCGGATCCGCAAGCGCTCGCACCATCTCACGATCGTTGTTGCACAGCGCGAGGCAAAGGTGAAGCCGAAGCCGTCAGCTCCCAAAGGGGCTGCGGTGGAAACATCGGCGGAGAAGCCGAAGGCAGAAGAGAAATCGGTGTCAAGACCGAAAGCCAAAAAGAGTACTGCGAAAACCGCGAAAGCACGCAAGAAGTAGGAATCAACAGAACGCCAATCTCAGGAGGATCTCTTGGGCCAAAAAACCAATCCGATCGGATTTCGTCTCGGCATTACCAAGTCGTGGGATTCCAACTGGTATGATGAGAAAGGATTTTCGAGCAAGCTCCAGGAAGACCTGATGGTACGCAACTATGTCCGCAATCGCTTGAAGAAGGCGGGAATCTCGAGAATCCAAATCGACAGGACCCCAAAACGCGCGGTGATCACCATCCATACGTCCCGGCCGGGGATTGTGATTGGCAAAAGTGGGAAGGAAATTGCGCAGCTTGAGGAGGAACTGAAGAAGATCACCTCGAAGGACGTCAAGATCTTGATCCATGAGATCAAACGACCGGAACTTGATGCCACACTCGTTGCCGAGACCATCGCTTCCCAGATTGAAGGACGCATCTCCTTCCGTCGCGCGATGAAGCAAGCGATCACGGCCTCGATGCGCATGGGGGCGGAGGGTATCCGCGTGATGGCCGGTGGTCGGTTGGGCGGCGCTGAGATTGCCCGGCGCGAGCAGTACAAGGAAGGACGCATTCCGCTGCACACGATTCGCGCTGATATCGACTATGCTACGTCCACGGCGCGCACAATCTATGGTGCCATTGGCGTGAAGGTGTGGATCTGCAAAGGCGAGATCCTAGGTCCGGTGAACAGGTAAGCGAAGGAGTGCACCGACTATGTTGATGCCGAAACGAGTGAAGTATCGAAAAGCCCAGCGCGGGCGGATGCGTGGAAAGGCGACGCGCGGCAACAGTGTGGCGTTCGGTGACTTCGGATTGAAGGCGCTTGAGCCGGGATGGATCACGCAGCGGCAAATTGAGGCCTCCCGGGTCGCGCTCACGCGCATGATGAAGCGCGAAGGAAAAGTGTGGATCCGGATCTTCCCGGATAAGCCTGTCACGAAGAAGCCTGCGGAGACCCGTATGGGAAGCGGCAAAGGCATTCCCGAGTTCTGGGTGGCTGTTGTGAAGCCGGGCCGTATCTTGTTTGAGCTCGGAGGCGTGACGCGGGGGCTCGCTGATGAGGCATTTCACCTGGCCGCGCACAAGCTGCCGGTCAAGACGAAGGTGGTCGCACGGGTCGACTACGAGTCCCATTGATTGAGACAGGAGACTGAGTTTCAATGAAAGCACACGAACTGCGCAATCTCTCAGACGCCGAGCTGCTGAAGAGAATCCAAGAAGAAGAAGAGAGCCTGGCGAACCTTCGATTTCAAAAGGTGCTCAGCCAGCTGGAGAACCCGATGAAGCTGCGGTTGACCAGGAGGGAGATCGCCAGAATGCAAACGGTTCTCCGCGAGCGACAGCTCAAGAAGCCGCAAGAAGAGAAATCTGGCAAATCTGACAAACAGGAAAAGGCATAAGGGATGAGCACAGAGATGACACCATCCGCCGCGGAGCGGAACCAGCGCAAGATCCGGGTCGGCAAGGTCATTAGCAGCAAGATGCGGAAAAGCATCGTCGTTTCGTTGGAGCGAAAGGTACCCCATCCGCTCTACAAAAAGTACCACAAACGTACCTCAACGCTGATGGCCCACGATGAGAAACAAGAGGCCGGCATCGGGGATATTGTCAAGGTGATGGAGACGCGTCCGTTGAGCAAGCGCAAGCGCTGGCGTTTGGTCGAGATCGTCCAAAAGGCAAAGTAGCCATGTGCAGAAGAAGTCTGGAGACTCGCTGAGGAGCAATCGATGATCCAAGAAGAAACGAATCTGGTGGTAGCGGACAATTCGGGCGCAAAGAGGGTGCGATGCATCCGGGTCCTGGGCGGGCACGACAAGCGGTATGCAAGCGTCGGCGATCTGATCGTCGTTTCCGTGAAAAGTGCGATCCCCGGTGCGCCGGTGAAAAAGGGTGAAGTCTCACGAGCCGTGGTTGTCCGTACGAAAAAGGAGGTCGGCCGAAAAGACGGTTCCTTCATCAGGTTCGACGAGAATGCCGTTGTGCTGCTGAGCCCGCAGGGTGAGCCTCGTGGGACGCGCATTTTTGGTCCCGTCGCGCGTGAGCTTCGCGAGCGCCAGTTCATGAAGATCGTCTCCCTGGCACCGGAAGTCCTTTAATGGTTGAGGAAGATGAGTATGCACGTACACAAAAATGATATGGTTCTGGTGGTTGCAGGGAACGCGCTTGGGAAGCAGGGCAAGGTGTTGAAGGTGTTTCCCGACCGCAATCGGGTGATCATCGAAAACGTCAACATCGTAAAACGCCACACGCGCCCGTCGCAGAAGAATCCGCAGGGTGGGATCGTGCAGAAAGAAGCTCCGATCCACGCATCGAACGTTATGGTGATCTGTCCGAAATGCAGCGAGGCGACGAGGATCGGGCACAAGCATGTGACGGACCCAACCAGTGGTCGAAAGAAGACGATGCGCACGTGCAGGAAATGTGAAGAGATGTTCTAGGTCCTCCACCGATCCGTTGGGAGAATTGATTCATGGCAAAAGAGAAAGAACAGAAGAAGGTCGACGAAGCCACGCGCAAAGGAAAGGGAGGAAAAGGGGAGAAGCCTGCGGGTGAGGGGGGTGGGAAGAAAAAAGTGGAAGTCCACGAAGTCGGCGTCACGCCGCGTCTGTTTCTCCATTACCAAAAAGAAGTCGCCCCCTATCTGATGAAACGGTTCCAGTACAAGAGCGTCATGCAGGTGCCGGCCCTGGTGAAGATTGCGATCAACACCGGCGTGGGTATTGCGACACAGGATCCGAAGATTCTGGATACGACCGTGAAGGAGCTCGAGGCGATTACCGGTCAGAAAGTTGCCGTCACGAAGTCGAAAAAAGCGATTTCGAACTTCAAGCTTCGCGAGGGCTTGCCCATCGGGTGCCGCGTGACGCTGCGGCGCTTCCGGATGTACGAGTTTCTCGACCGCCTCATCAGCATCGCGCTTCCGAGAGTGCGTGACTTCCGGGGCGTATCGGACAAATCGTTCGACGGCCACGGGAATTTCACGCTTGGCATCAAAGAGCAGATTATTTTCCCGGAAATCGATGTCGACAAGGTCACCCGCATCAGCGGTATGGATATCACGCTTGTGACGACGGCAAAGTCGGATGTCGAAGCGTATGAGCTCCTCAAATCGCTGGGGATGCCGTTCGTCAAGAGGCAAGAGGTTCTTCAAACAGCAGCATAATTCCAATCGAGAGGAGATCTATTGGCACGCCTAGCAATGAAGGTCAAGGCAAAGAAGCCGCCGAAACACAAAGTCCGCCAACATAATCGGTGTCAAATTTGTGGCAGGCCTCGTGGATACTTCCGGAAGTTCGGTGTCTGCCGAATCTGCCTGCGAAACCTTGCCCTGGAAGGGAAAATCCCGGGCGTCCGCAAGGCAAGCTGGTGAGTCTGCCCTCGATGCTCTTACGTAAGGAGAATTGATTCGATGCCCGTAACAGATCCCGTAGCAGATTTCTTCACACGCATCCGCAATGCCGCAAAAGCAAAGCACAAGCAGGTCGACATTCCTGCGTCGAACCTGAAGAAGGCGATCGCACAGATTATGATGGAAGAGAAGTTCATCTCAAGCTTCTCCGTGCTCGAGGACGGAAAGCAGGGTGTGCTGCGCATTCATCTCAAGTATCAGGGCGGGAGGCCCGTCATTTCGGGATTGCGCCGCGTGAGCCGGCCGGGAATCAGGCAGTACCGGGCGGCCGGTGATCTGCCGCGCGTGTTGGGCGGCTTAGGCATCGCAATTCTTTCCACCTCGAAAGGGGTCATGACGGACCATCAAGCCCGCAAGCTCCATGTCGGCGGCGAGGTTCTCGCTTACATTTGGTAAACTGAGGAGATTCAGAACGTGTCACGAGTTGGCCGTAAACCAATACCGATCGTCAAAGGGGTACAGATCACACAGAAGGATGGTCTGATCACGGTGAGGGGCCCGAAAGGGGAGCTCTTTGCTCGTGTGCATCCGAACATCACGGTGGACGTAAGTCAGTCCGAGGTTGTTGTCACCCGTCGGTCCGATGAGAAGGAACAACGTGCTCTGCACGGGTTGTGGAGGGCGCTCATTCAGAACATGATTGCGGGCGTCACGAACGGATACGCGAAGAAGCTCGAAATCGTCGGCGTGGGCTATCGCGCAGAAATGAAGGGAAAGAAGCTTCAGCTCATGGTGGGGTATTCTCACCCGATCGTGTTCGGACCTCCAGAGGGCATCACGCTGGAGACCCCGACGCAGACGAACATCATCGTCTCGGGCATTGACAAGCAGCTCGTCGGGCTCGTCGCTGCGAAGATCCGGTCTTTCCGCCCCCCCGAGCCGTACAAAGGAAAGGGCATCAAGTACGAAGGCGAGTACATCCGGCGGAAAGCCGGCAAAGCTGCTGCAACCACTGGTACGAAGTAAGGCTGCCGCGACGTGAGTATGTGAGTGATAATCTGATCGAAGGACAACGTGCATGATCCAAAACAAGAAGCTCGGCCGCTGGCCTAAGAGAAAGGCGCGCACACGGAAAAAGGTGTTTGGGACGCCGGAGCGGCCGCGGTTCACCGTTTACAGGAGCGCCAAGCACATCTATGCGCAGATCATCGACGATACTTCCGGAAAGACCCTGGTATCGGCTTCCACGGTTTCCAAGGAGTTACGTGAGGAGCTGAAGAAGGCGACATCCAAGATGGACGTCTGCAAGTTGATCGGTGTGTTTGCAGCGAGGCGCGCCCTGGAAAGGAACATTAAGCAGGTTGTCTACGACCGGAGCGGATATCTGTATCACGGCCGCATCAAGGCGGTCGCCGAAGGTGCACGGGAAGGCGGGCTCAAATTCTAACTCATCACTCTATCAAGAACAGAACGCGATGTCGAAGATCAAGGCAGGTGAACTCGAACTCAAAGAACGACTCGTTCACATTAACCGCGTCGCCAAGGTCGTGAAGGGGGGACGCCGCTTCAGCTTCAACGCGATTGTCGTCGTGGGGGATGGCAACGGTCACGTCGGAGTCGGATTGGGGAAAGCGAATGAAGTCGCCGATGCTATCGCGAAGGGCGTCGATGACGCAAAGAAGAACGTTGTGAAAGTCCCCATCGTGAAGGGAACAATCCCGCACGAGGTGATCGGCAAGTTTGGTGCCGGACGGGTCCTCTTGAAACCCGCGTCACCCGGAACAGGGCTTATCGCGGGCGGCGGAGTTCGAGCGGTGCTGGAATCGGCGGGAGTGAAGGATGTCCTCACCAAGCAGATGGGCTCGTCGAACCCGCACAATGTCGTGAAAGCGACTATGAAGGCGCTGTTAAGCCTCACTGATGCGAACATGGCAGCCGAGCGTCGCGCCATGTCACTGCAAGAACTGTTTCACCAGAGCTAACGAGTGTGCCCATGTCTGCAGCGAAGAAGATCAAGATAACTCAGATCCGAAGCGTCATTGAGCAACGCGAGAACGCAAAGCGTACGATCAGGGCCTTGGGGCTCGGCCGGCCGAATTACAGCGTGATCAAGAACGACACGCCGCAGATCCGCGGAATGATCAACGCAGTCCGTCACCTTGTGCGTGTCGAGGACGTAAAGTAGCTACTCTCAGGCCCTTCCGGTGGTGTGACACCGCCGGAAGGCGAACAGGAAACGAACATGGCAAAAGCTATTCTCAGCAATCTTACACCAGCGAAGGGCTCTCGGAAGAAAGTCAAACGCATCGGGCGCGGCCAGGGGTCGGGCCACGGCGGCACCGCGACGCGGGGGCACAAGGGTGCGAAGTCCCGGTCGGGCCACAAATTCAAGCTCTGGTTCGAGGGCGGCCAGATGCCGTTGACGCGTCGTGTGCCGAAGTTCGGGTTCAAGAGCAGGCATCGGCATGTGATGCAGGAGGTGAATGTGGAGAGCCTCGAACGGGTCATCACGGAAAAGAAGGTCAGCGGCGGCGCCGTGACGCCCGAGGTGATGTATCAGCTGGGCTTGATTTCCAAAAAAGAGGAGCCGGTCAAGGTCCTGGGCAACGGGGAGCTCAAGAGCAAAGTCGACGTGACGGCCCACGCGTTCAGCAAGTCGGCGATCGCCAAGATTGAGGCTGCTGGCGGCAAGGCAACCCTCCTCACCAGAAGCAAGTCGTAGACTTGTCAATGAGCGTGCACAAGTAATGAGCAGACTGACAGACACCTTCACCAACATCTTCAAGATCCAGGAGCTCCGGGAGCGACTCCTTTTCACTGCGGCACTCCTGATCGTCGTCCGCATAGGGTCGCACATCACCCTGCCCGGGATCGACGCGAGCGTCCTTGCTGATTACATGCGTCGTTCCTCTGAGGGGACGCTGTTCGGTTTGTACGACCTGTTCGTCGGTGGAGCGTTCAGCAACGCGGCGGTCTTCGCGCTAGGCATCATGCCGTACATCAGTTCATCGATCGTCATTCAGCTCTTGGGAGCCGTTGTTCCCTATTTCCAGAAGCTGCAGAAGGAGGGAGAAGAGGGAAGGAAGAAGATCACGCAGTATACGCGGTACGGAACGGTGCTCATCTGCCTGCTGCAGTCGAGCGGGGTCGTGGTGAAGCTCCAGAGTACGGTCACCCCATTGGGGCCGATTGTGCCGGGCGCTGTACAGGGCTTCGGCTTCGCCTTCAGTACGATCATAATCCTCACCGCCGGCACGGTCTTCATGATGTGGCTTGGTGAGCAGATTACGGAGCGGGGCATCGGGAACGGGATTTCGCTCATTATCTTTATCGGGATCATCGCGGGGTTTCCGGCCGCGATGCTCGACGAGTATCAGCTCATCATTGCCGGCCGGAACATCATCGTAGAGCTTGTCATCCTCGTGCTCATGGGCTTTATCGTTGCCGGCGTCGTTCTTGTTACGCAGGGTACAAGGCGCATTCCGGTTCAGTATGCGAAGCGCGTCATCGGACGGAAGGTCTACGGCGGGGTGACGCAGTACATTCCGCTGCGCGTCAACACAGCCGGCGTCATGCCGATCATCTTCGCCCAGGCGATCATGTTCGTTCCCCAGATCTTCTTCCAGTTCTTCCCGGAAAGTGAGTTCGTGGCCACCCTGTCAAGCGATTGGTTCAGCTACGATTCATGGACGTACTCGTTCATTTACGGGTTGATGATCGTCTTCTTCACCTATTTCTACACGGCGATCGCTTTCAACCCCAAGGATGTCGCCGACAACATGAAGAAGCAGGGCGGATTTGTTCCGGGCATCCGTCCTGGAACGCATACCGCGGAGTTTGTCGACAACATCCTGACAAAGATCACACTGCCGGGATCGATCTTTCTGGCCATCGTTGCGATTCTTCCGACGTTGATGATCAAACTCGGTGTCACGCCCGGATTCGCCTCCTTCTTCGGTGGAACGAGTCTCCTGATCATCGTCGGTGTCGCGCTGGATACCCTCCAGCAGGTGGAGTCGCACCTGCTGATGCGGCACTACGATGGGTTCATGAAGAGCGGGAAGCTCAGGGGAAGACGGGGGTAAGGCCGACGCCTTCGATGGTGCGCATCAAGACGAAACGTGAGATTGACCTCATGCGCGAGAGCTGTCGGATCGTGGCTGAGGTCCTCAAACTTGTCGGGGCGCACGCGAAGCCGGGGATCGCAACCATCGAGCTCGACCGCCTGGCAGAAGATTACATACGATCGATGGGCGGAATTCCGGCGTTCAAAGGATATGGTCAATCCGCATCGAATCCGTTTCCAGCGACCCTTTGCACGTCGATCGATGAGGTTGTTGTTCACGGGATCCCCAGTGCACGGCCGCTGCGGGAGGGCGAAGTTCTCTCAATCGATGTCGGGGTGAAAAAGGACGGCTTCTACGGGGACGGCGCATTCACGTTTGCGATCGGGAATATCTCGGAGGAGAAGAAGAAGCTTCTGAGGGCAACGGAAGAATCCCTCTATAGAGGGATCGGGCAGGCGGTGGTGGGGAAAAGGGTTCATGATATCTCTCACGCAATTCAGGCGCACGTCGAAGCCCACGGGTTCACCGTTGTGCGGGATCTTGTCGGACACGGAGTCGGTGTCGAGCTCCACGAAGAGCCGGCGATCCCCAACTTTGGCAAGCCGGGGACGGGAGCGAAGCTCCAGGAGGGTATGACGCTGGCCATCGAGCCGATGGTGAATGCAGGCGTGGCGTACGTGCAGTTTCTTTCTGACGGTTGGACCGTGGTAACAAAAGATGGCAAGCCCTCTGCACATTTTGAACACACGATAGCGATTGTCAACGGAAAGCCTGAAATCCTGACGTTCTGACGGTTCATGATGGCAAAGCAAGGCCCGATCAAAGTCGACGGAGTGATTACCGAAACGTTGCCGAACGCGACGTTCAGGGTCAAGCTTGACAACGGTCATGAAATTCTGGCACATATCTCCGGCAAGATGCGGATGCACTTCATCAAGATCCTCGTGGGAGATCGGGTTACTGTGGAAATGTCGCCCTACGATCTGAGCAAAGGCAGGATCACGTACCGGTACAAATAACCTCAAGCGGAGAAAAGCAGCGATGAAAGTCCGATCATCTGTCAAAAAACTGTGCGAGAACTGCAAGATCATTCGTCGAAAAGGGGTCGTACATGTGATCTGCAAGAACCCCAAGCACAAGCAGCGGCAAGGCTGAGGAGATGAATTCAAACACGCTATTCAAGGAGAACGTTCTTGGCACGTATTGCTGGAGTTGACCTACCGAAGAACAAGCGCGCGGAAGTCGGCCTGACGTACATCTACGGTCTGGGCCGGAGCTCCGCGAAGGATATACTGACGAGGGCCGGAGTCAGCCTGGACAAGCGCGTGGGCGAGCTGAACGATGAGGAGGTCGCCGCGATCCGTTCAATCATTCAAACCGACTACAAGGTCGAGGGCGCGCTGCGCAGCGAGGTCCAGATGAACATGAAGCGCCTGATGGATATTGGCAGCTATCGCGGACTGCGCCACCGCAAAGGGCTCCCCACAAGGGGGCAAAGGACCCGGACGAACGCACGGACGAGGAAAGGCAAACGGAAGACGGTCGCAGGGAAGAAGAAGGCAATAGAGAAGAAGTAATTCACGTTCTTCAAGTAAGGAGATCTCGCTTGGGCAAGCAAGCGGCCGGAGCACCGGTCACAAAGAAAAAGAAGAAAGTCCACGTTGATACGAACGGCAAGGCGTTTGTCAAAGCCACGTTCAACAACGTTATGGTGACATTGACGGATACGTACGGCAACGTGATTGCCTGGTCGTCGGCCGGACGGAACGCCTTCAAGGGATCACGCAAGAACACCCCCTTTGCGGCCCAGGTTTCGGCGGAAGCAGCCGCGAAGGAAGCGTACGAGCTTGGTCTGCGGCGGGTCGAGGTGTTCATCAAGGGACCGGGCGCGGGTCGGGAGGCGGCGGTTCGATCATTGCAGACGGCGGGGCTCGAGATCACAGTGATACGTGATATCACGCCCATTCCTCACAACGGTTGCCGTCCGCCAAAACGCAGAAGAGTGTAGGTACAGGAAACTGCCGATTGTTGATTGAAGATTGTCGATTCCAGAGATCGTTCGATCGGAGATCGTACATCGCTCATCGAAAACCCACGTAGGAGAACTATGGCACGATACATAGATGCCAGCTGCAAGCTGTGTCGGCGAGAGCGACAGAAGTTGTTCTTGAAGGGCACCAAATGCTATACGGAGAAGTGCCCGCTCGAGAAGCGTGGCTATCCGCCGGGTCAGCACGGCCAAAGCCGACGGCAGAAGATCTCTGAGTACGGTGTGCAGCTAAGAGAAAAGCAGAAAGTGAAACGCTCGTACGGTTTGATGGAAGCTCAGTTTCGCAACTACTTCGAGCGGGCGCTCAAACAAACGGGTCGTACCGGTGAGACTCTGGTGAAGACCCTCGAACGCCGCTTTGATAACGTCGTCTTCCGGATGGGCCTCGCACCCTCCAGGAAGTCCGCTCGCCAGCTGATCCTTCACCGGCATTTTCTGATCAACAATAGGATCGTTGACATTCCCTCGTATTTGCTGAATCCGGGGGATGTCATCCAGGTCCGGGAAAAGAGCAAGAAGCTGGAGCTGATTCATTCGGCCATGAAGCGCGTCAAGGACACGGCGATGCTGCCGTGGCTCAGCCTGGACAAGGCGGCGATGGCAGGGACATTCCTGCAGGTTCCGGAGCGCGCGGATGTTCCCTTGAATGCAAACGAGCAGTTGATCGTTGAATTGTACTCGAAATAGCTTCAGGGTCGTTTGTCGTCTTTCTATAAGTCTCGTACCCGGTTCTTCACAAGGGTTTCGAGCCAAGCGCCTCGATCCAAACGAGAGGAAAGAGTCCTATGAGTAATTCATTAGTCCAGATGCCTGAGAAGATCGAGCTCGATGAGAGCACGTATGCCCCTACGTTCGGACGATTCACCGTCCAGCCGTTGGAGAAGGGGTTTGGCGTAACCATCGGCAATTCCTTCCGGCGCGTGTTGCTCTCTTCGCTCCCGGGGACAGCCATCACGGCGATTCGGGTTGACGGGATTCAGCACGAGTTTTCCACGATCAAGGGGGTAACGGAAGATGTCGCGGATCTTGTCCTGAATTTGAAACAGGTCCGCCTGAAGCCGATCAACAAGAAACTGACGAAGCTCACGGTCTCCCTCAAGGGGCCCGGCGAGTTTACGGCGGCGGATATCCAGAATGCCTCTCCTGAGGTCGAGATCCTCAATCCCGATCAGCATCTCGCCACCCTCAACAAAGATGCAAGCTTCGATCTCGAGCTTCGCCTAGGACGAGGCAAGGGCTATGCCTCCGCAGAGGAGAACAAGTCCGCCGATCAGCCGCTGGGGACGATTGCTATCGATTCGATCTTCACGCCGATTAAAAACGTCCGCTACCTTGTCGAGCCGACACGCGTCGGTGGACAGACAGATTTCGAGAAGCTCACTCTGGAGATCGAAACCGACGGCTCAATAGCACCTCAGGAAGCTCTGACGCACGCCGGGAAGATTCTTCGCGATCATATCCAGCTGTTCATCAACTTCGATATGGAGCCGGAAGCCGAGAAAATTGAGACGGAAGAGGAGGCAAAGCTCACCCAGACGCGGCGGACCTTGCGCATGTCGGTCGACGAGCTCGAGCTTTCGGTGCGCTCCCACAACTGTCTCCGTTCCGCGAACATAAAAACGATCGCGGATCTTGTGAGAAAGGATGAAGCGGAGCTCTTGAAGTTCAGGAATTTCGGGCGCAAGTCGCTCGCAGAGCTCTCCGCCATTGTCGAAGAGTTGGGCTTGACCTTCGGCATGGATGTCGACAAGTATCTGAAGGACGGAAACGAGTAGGGGAATCGATAATAAGGAAAAGTCGCTATGCGTCATTTGAAATCAGGACGAAAACTCGGCCGCACGCGAAGCCATCGGAAGGCAACGCTCTCTGCGCTGAGCGTCTCGCTGATTCGGCACAAGAAAATTCGCACGACGACGGCGAAGGCCAAAGAAGCACGGATCGTGGTGGAACGGCTCATCACACGAGCCAAGCGGGCGCTCCATCGTGAGGGGGATGGAAAAACCAAGGACGTTCACGCGCGTCGAGAGGTCTTTGCCTACCTGCGGGACCGATCTGCTGTTGCCACCCTGTTCGGCGAGATCGCTCCGAAGGTCGCCAATCGGCCGGGGGGCTACACTCGTGTTGTCAAACTCGGGCAACGACACGGTGATGGAGCAGAGATAGCCGTCCTGGAGCTTGTCGACTACAACGTCGGCCAGGAGAAGGCTGCTCCCAAGGCAAAAGGAAAGGCAGCGAGCGCATCACGCAAGAAAGCAGGGAAGAAGGAGAAACCCGCGGCCGCTGCAGAATCCAAAAGGAAAACCGAGGTGTCCGAAGCAGGATCAGGCGACGCTGATGTCAAAGCCTCGGGTTAGAAAACGCACAACTCCACACAGGGATAGCGTCGACTATCCTTTCTTGTTTCATCGAAGAGAGGCATATCCCTATGCTCAAAATTACTACTGCTGAGTTCTTGCAGGGAGTCTCCGATCTACGCCAGCTACCGAAGAACGAGCTCCGAGAAGTTCTGTTCATCGGACGGTCGAACGTCGGGAAATCATCCCTCCTGAACAAGATGTGTAACAGGAAAAATCTCGCTCGTTCCAGCTCGACCCCCGGAAAGACGAGGGAGATCAACTACTACATCATCAACAACGCGTTCTATTTCGTCGATCTGCCGGGCTATGGCTACGCGAAAGTGCCCGAGCAGATGCGGGCGGGCTGGAAGCGCCTGATCGAGGATTTCCTGAAGCGCGGCGGGCCGATCGCACTCGCCATGCAGTTGATCGACTCGCGTCAAGAGCCGACGCCGCTGGACCTGATGATGATGGACTGGCTTGATTACTATGAGGTCCCGTATCTTCTGGTACTGACGAAGGCGGATAAGCTTCCCGTAAGCAAGCTCACGAAACAGCTCGAGGGATACCGGTCCCGGTTCAACTCCCAGCTTTCCGAGGGATGCTGTCGGGGTATCGTCCCGTTCTCAATCGTTACAGGCGATGGGAGATCCGAATTGCTCAAGCTGATCGAAGACCATCTCAACCACGCGCCGAAACAGAAAAAGGAAGCGATCTAGAGCAACGACACCCATACGGATTTTCATGTGAGGTGATAGACCTCGAGCGCGCTCGAGGTCTTGTCGTTTTGGGCTTCCTTCGGCTTGCTTGCCGGAGCCCTATGGGGTACCTTCCGTGTAGCACCGCTCCAACCAACCGCGCCCGCAAATGAGCGTATGCACCGGCAGATCCGCTAGTGTAGTGCGTCACTA
>VGWB01000092.1 GCA_016873755.1 Ignavibacteria bacterium
GAATCGCGCTGGCGTGCCCGCTCCACACCATCCGTGTAAAGCCCTGCCACCGAATTCCAGTCGAATTCTTTGTTCGCGACGATAGGCCGGTGCAGGATCTTCGCCTCGTCATCTCCGCTCCTATATGAGATGTGATCGCCAACAGACACCTGGATCTCGCCATCAACTGGGGCCTCGACAGTTTCGACGACCGATTGGAGCGGCTTGAGATTGAGAGCTTTTCGGTGGACTTCCTTCCCCCCAACTGAAACCGCGATCTCCTCATTGATGGGACGGACAGGGCAGAATCCGACGGTAATGCTCTTTCCCTCCCGTTTCACGTTCAGGGAACCGGAGAGGTTTGCCTCGACAATGCCGCCGATCTTATTGAACGGGAACCACGCTTCGTCAAATCGTTCTGCGCTCAGGGGCGCGAAGAACATATGTTTGAACGGCGTTCTGCCGCTTCCCGCTGCAGCCTGGTTGAAGAGCAATCCCGATTGGATCTCGACATACTGCTTGTTGCCGAGCTCCGGATCCGTCAGCAGATCTTTCCAGATCTCTCCCTCTCGTGAACGGGCCCAGATCCAGATCTTCTTGCCGACCTTGTCTCCGTAGCGAGACCAGTGCACAGCTCCGAAATCGTCGTTTTTCCAGTACGAGCCAAAGTAGTCCGTGTAGGTGCCCAGGACGTGGTACGACTTGCTTGAGCCGAAGGCGTTGTCGTGATAGAGCGACAAGTTCCTGCCGGCGTTGTCGAGAGGCCACGGGGAGGCCTCGCCGCCGTGGCCGATGTATGCAGTTCCCGGATACAGAAACTGCAGGTCTTCATCCGCGTCTTCCGCTACGCACATCCAGTGATACAGGGAGGTGTTGACATCTGTCGGATTGTACCAAAACGATCGGGTCTCGAAATACGCCCTGTCCTTCGGAAGACGGATCTCGACACGCCACTCCGTTCTCGACGCAAGGTCCATCGCTCCGATGATGCAGCTCACGCTCCCGTCCTCGTTGGTGCGGGTGAGGTAGTCGACGGGAGTTGCCGTTGTGGGCGTGTGCCCGATGTCGCCGAAATTGAATTCAAGTCCGCCGGAGGTCCACGGACCTCGCATCGCGATCTCCCGGAACTTGATCACCTTGTTGAAATAGATGAACGCCTTTCCGGTCGATTTCTCGAACGCCCCAAGAACCTTTCCTCCCATCTCCGGGGCGATGAGTAGCTTGATGTATGGATTCTCCAGCGTGACAATCTTCCATTCTCTCTCTATCGGCGTGATACTGTATCCTTCGAACCTGAAATACGGGTAGATATTGCCCATTCGCGCGACGGGATCGGGATCACTGAATGGGTACGTGCGGAAGATCTGCTTCGACTCTGTGATGGTTGCGACTTGAGCATCCATACCCTGTGAGAAAAGGGCTACGAGGAGTGCGAGGAGAGATGCCAGGACAAATAGTTGGGAGCGCATAGATGAGAACCTCCTTCTGTGGAAAAGGATCAGGGCAGGCAGGAGAGGTCACCAGACAAAGGATCCCTACCACTTCGCGATGATAGGGATTTTTGTCGAAAACCTGAAGCAGAGGTTGCGTGAGCTTCTGGCATCGGCGGTCACCTGCGGGAGGATCTGATCCAGCCCGGGGCGGTGGCAAACCACACAAGCATGCCAGCTGTCATCAAATCAGCGTGCAGGTTCCAGGATATCGCATTCAACAGGACAAGCACCGATGGGATCAAGGTGAGCGCAAGCCCGATCACCGAAACGCTTCTCAGAATCAGTCTCATAGGTTCCCTCTCCCCACAACGACCCTCTGCCGTCGTTGCTGTGCGTAGCTCAGGGCCACGAAGAGGCCGACGGCGATGAACCAGCCGGGCAAGGCCTTGAAAAAGATTTCATATGGAAGCGCGAAGCAGACCGTCAACGTCAGGGCCCATGCGATGAGCGCTGGCCACGAGAGCCTGAGAGCGGCGAGTTCTGCAAAGGCGGATTTCATCCCGAGTTTCGGCAGGAGCCAGAAATCTGCAAAGATGATCGCCCCCATCGGCATCAGGATCAGACCGTAGAGGGCGACGAAATCGAGGAGCTTCATCATCAGCGCCGGGAAGACGGCTGCGACCGTGGTGACAATCCCCGCTCCCAATGTGACTTTCCACCGTTTCCAGTCGGGCGTGGCAACCTGCAGCGCGAGTCCCGCACGATACAATGTTGGGTTTGCGGTGGTCCACCCTGCAACCACGACGGATACCGCTCCAGCAAGCCCGGCACCGAGGTAGGCAATCGGACCGGGAGCAACATTACCGGCGGCCGCTGCACACAGGATACTGGATGCGGTCCACGCGATGAAATGACCGAGGAACATGCCGAACGCACTCGAGAAGCCGTAATACCACTTCCTCGCATAGCGAAGCAATGACATATCGGACATGCCTATGTGCATCGCCAGGTTGCAGAACCAGGCGAAGAACATCACATGCCAGAACGTGAACTTCGTTTGCCCGGGAAACGGGACACCAGTCCAGATCTTCTCATTCGCCACCCTCCAGAAATCTGCGAACGATCCAATTCCGAGCCCGGGAAGAACAGCCAGACCACCGGCGATGAATACAAGAATCATCCAGGGCGATGCAAGCTTGGAGAACTGTGAGATTTTCTCGAAGCCCAGAATTGCCAGCGCGGTCACTACACTGCCAACGAACAAAACGACGACAACCCAACCGACACTATTCGGCAGCATGTCGTTGAGGCCGGGCATCGTCATCTCGAAGGGAAGACCCACGGCGGTGGCCGACACCGAAATCATAGAGCCGGCCAGAAAACAAAACATCAGTGCATTGACGATGCAGTAACCTACCGTGAGATATGGACCCGCGACTCCTCGCAGCTGCCAGTAGAGGGTCAGTCGAGTTCTGACCGAGATCGGAGACGTCACGAACGCCCAGCTCAGGACGGCGAGCAGATTGCCCACGAGAAGTCCAAGAAAAAAGTCCGCTGCCGTCACACCGTGTGCGACGAACAGCGGACCGATGACATACTCTGTGCCGGCGATGTGTTCGCCGGAGTATATTCCGATGAAGTTTCCCGATCCCTGCAGCTTCGTACCCGCGACCGGCTCGCGATCAAACTCGTACAGCGCGTCCAGCCGTTCAATCACACTCCGAGTGGAGTTCATAGTCCAGGTACACGATCGTCTTTGTTGTGTCAGGTTCCATGCTGTCCTGGTCAATCTCCCTTGAGATTGCGTTCCCAGAAATCGAACGTCGCGCTTCTCAGATGCCGTGAACCCGCGGGATCACCGACTCCATGCCCGCGAAGTGGATAGACCACAAGCTCAAAGAGTTTATTTGCCTTTATCAGCTCGTTGATGAAACGCCACGAGTTCTGGATGTGCACGTTATCGTCGTGCGTGCCATGGACGATCATGAGCTTTCCGTTCAGATCCTTGGCGAACTTCAGGAGGGAATTTTCCTCATAGCCTTTCAGGTTGACCTCGTCAGTCTTCATTGCCGCCTCGCCCCACTTCGAGTCATAGAAACGAAAGTCGGTAACCCCTGCACCGGCGATTCCCGCCCTGAACTCCTGCGAGCGGGTCATCATCAGAAGCGTAATAGACCCGCCGTTGCTCCACCCGGTGATGCCAAGTCGTTCGGGATCCACGTAGGGCTGCTTCTTCATCCAACGTGCCGCATCGACGTAGTCGTTGAGTTCTACCTCACCGATGTATCGATGAAGAAGCAGGTTCTCCAGCTTCTTGCTGATGGCTGTCGCGGCCCGGTTGTCGACCCTCACCAAGATATATCCCTGATTCGCCAGGACATTGTCCGAAACGACGCCGAAGCTAAAGGAATTCGAGACCGTCGGTGCGGAGGGACCACCATAGACATTGAAGATGACCGGATATTTCTTGTTCGGATCAAAATCTATCGGCTTTGTCAAAGATGCCGGCATCTGGAATCCATCGCGTGCAGGTATTGTGAAGAGTTCAGGATACGAAACGTCGTACTTCACCAAACCTCCGAAATCGGGCTCGGCCAGAGCCAGCTTCTTGGACCCTTTTGCGTCACACAGAACCAACGACGGAGGAGATGAACTGCTGGAGAACCGGTCGAAATAGTATTTGGCGTCGGGACTCATGGTAACACTGTGCACTCCATCTTCCTTGGTGAGTCGTTCCATCTTCGACCCGTCCATCTTGATCCGATAGAGATGACGTTCCAGCGAGGATTTTTCCAACGCACCGAAGTAGATCCACCCCCCCTCCTCGTCTATGCCCGTGATCGCGCGCCTGACCCAGAACGGACCCGGACCCATATTGCAGAGTGCCCATTCGCCTTTGGTGATCTGGTTGACGAGGGCTCCACCCAGCGAGAAGCGATAGAGGTGGGCGTATCCACTCCGCTCGGAGGACATCACGAAGCTCTTGCGATCTTTCAGGAAATACAGATCCTCGCTCATGTTGATCCATCCTTCATCGGTATCCTTCAGAACGAACTGGGCAGCGCCGGTTTTTCGCTCCACGAAATACATGTCAAGCTCTGTCTGCAGCCGATTCATGACGCGCACGGCATACCGTTTGCTATCAGGCCACCAGTCAACACGGATGACATATTCGTACTTCGCCCGGTCGATATCTGCCCACGTCGTCTTCTGCGTCTCCAGCTCCACCACGCCGATGCGGACCTCGGGGTTCTTCTCTCCGACCTTAGGGTAGCGCTGCGTCGTGACCTTGGGCGTCCAGGGCTCGATGCCGATGTACTGTTGAAGACTCACACCCGATTCGTCGCTTTGGAGATAGGCGATGGCTTTAGAGTCTCCGGACCACCAATAGGCGGCGTCGCGGCGACCGAAGATCTCCTCCCAGTAGACCCACGAGAGCGTGCCGTTCAGAAGCGTTTCGCTCCCATCCGTCGTCAGTTGCAGTTCCAGTTTCTGCTCGATGTCGTAGGAGTACAGGTTATTCTCCCGCACAAACGCCAGCTTGGATCCGTCGGGCGAAAAGCCCGGGGATTTTTCCTCCTCCTTCGTTTCTGTAACTCGCATCACGACGGCTTTCGCGATATCGAGGACGAAAATGTCGCCGGAGATCAGATAGAGCCCATACTTGCCTGACTCGTCCAGCTCGTTTGGGACAGGCGAAAACCTCGGAGCTTTACCTTCGGGAAAGAGCTTCTTGAAGCTCTCCCCTGCTTTGGTCCGGTCGAGCATCGGGGTGCGCTTGCCCGTCTTCGGGTCTAAGCGCTCAAGCGTGCGGATACTATCGGGCTTTCGGACATCGTACAGCACGGCGGTGTTATCTTTCAGCCACCACGTCCGGGGCAGTGAGGATCCCTGGTAGAGGGTTGGATCACTCATCGTCTCCGCCGTCAGCTTCTTCTTTTCCTGAGCAAGAGACTGCGGGCCCGCAAGCACAACGGCTAGAGTGATGGCAAGGACGGTACACAGAGAATATTTCGATCTCATACGCATTGCTCCATTGTTAGTGTTGAGGAAAGATAGGGGCGAAATTGGATGCTACGTATCGTTCGTCGATCCTGTGAATCCGTTTCATGATCGGATCCAGCGAGCATGCCATCGCGTGCTCCGCAGTGCGCACCCAGGTCGGTTTCGCCCGACTTTTGAAGGATTCTGCAGTGAGAGATTGTCTGCCTTACCAAGATGGGTTCCTTGGCTTTGCTTCTGAAGTAAGAAGGTTCAGCGGTGCAGCCGTCAGACAGTTACCGGCGGGAATCTACAGCACGAAAGTAACAGAGTTTGAAGTCAAAGGCAATTTCGAGAAGACGAGGATTTCGCAGCGCAAGGAACTAAAGCGCGCATTCCCAAAGCTGGAAACGCGGGCTCTCTAATGAAGAGAAGTGCCGTGTACCTCAGACGTGTGTAACAATCCTGAATCCCGTTCGGAGGGAGCTCCCCTCCCGACGAAAAAGGTCGGGAGTTGGAACTCCCTCCCAGCATCGGAAGGTGAGACGTGGGAGACGTGCCACGCACTTGGGAGGTGCGTGGCACCTTCCTGATCCCTAGAAGTAGTACAGGTACTTCAGCTTGAGCACGCTGGCCCGGTCCGTGACGTGCAGACGATTGGGCAAGAGGAGGCCGGTGCTGTCGTATTCAGGGCTGCGGTCGCGTATCTCGTTAATGGCAAGATAGATCCAGCTTTTCGGCAGGAAGCTGTACGAGAAAAGAAGTCCGAAAATCACCTGATGTACCTGCTTCGTCGATCTGACGTAGACATTGTCCAGGTACACGCGGATGTTAAGATCGTTGAGCGGTGTGAGGGAGAAGAAAGGACGCGCGTTGTATGTAATGTCTTCGATCTTGTTGTCCGGATTGCCTTCGACGAACATATTAAGTGAAGTCCCGACATCAAGCACCTTCAACGCGTGCCAGCTAAACTCAGCCCATGTCGATGAGTAAGGGGCAAGGTAATTGCGGGAGAAGTTGTACGTCTTAAGGATACTTCCACCGGCGCCCGCCCGCCATTCCGGGTGCACGTTGAACCAGGTCGAGTAGTCGAGCTCCCACGAACTGTATTTCACATCGAGGTCCTTCGAACGCCCGCGAATGAACGTAATCTCGTAACCCCAGTTGTTCCTGAACTGCATGTTCAGTCCGAGCGCCCACATGTGATCCGTATATCCGTCGACTCTTTCGTAATTCAACACCCCTCCTATATAGAAAAAAATCTGCTTCAGATACCCCTCATTGAAATACCACCGTGGCCCGCCCAGGGCGGTGAGCTCACCCGTCCCTCTCCACGGAACAAATCCGACCTGGTTTACATCAAAGTTATCTCCGATGTACCGCCCACGCACGCCCAGGATCATAGACTCCTTGAACATCAGCATCCCCACGGATCCGGCGAAATCTCCGTCAGAATTCATGAAGGAGCGAGCGACTTGATACGAAAGCTGCCAATCGGATGCCCGGAAGGCCCCGTCGATATCGAGCACACCGGTGTCGTAGTCCTTGGTGTGCTTCCCGACAAACAGCATGCCGACGGAAGAGTTGCCGAGGATCTGCTTCTTGACGCGCGCCGAGCCGAAATAAGCTTGCTGCTCTGTCTGCCTCGTTCCGTTCAAATTGTAATCCTTCTCCCCCGTCATGGCGAGGAAGCCCCCGTACTCCCATTCTTGGAGACGACCGAAAGCCTTCGTTCCGAGGAGCAAAGGCACCTCGGATCCGTCCGGCAGCTTCTTTCCGATGCGCCTCGAGTAGAAGAGTTCCAGCGGGCGGTAGAATCCGGAATTACGCTCGCGCCCGGACGGCATGAACACCTCCGCCCCTTGCGTGAAGAACGGCCTGCGCTCGTTGAAATACACCTCATACCGCGAAATGTTGAACCGGAATGGATCAGCCTCGATCTGTGCGAAATCGGGATTCCCGGTAAGCTGGAAGGTCAAGCTCTGAGAAGGATTGTAGAAGATGTCGATGCCGGCATCAGGCTCGCCTTTGTAGATCCCTTCCCTGAGGTACGTGGCCTTGGAAATCGCCACGGGGTAGATTTCCAGATTCATCCCCTTGATCGAAGGACGGAAGTCTTCAAAAACGAGCCTTCCGAACTTCGAGACCCTCTGCCCTTCATTCTCCTCGTACGGATTCCAGTAGAGATCTTCGTTCAGAGCAGGAACCCAACGGTCAAAATCCAGGCCCCATTCGGTCAGCCTTTCGTCATATTGAATCGACCGGTAGGGGATCTCCATTTCAACAACAAATCCCCAGTCGTAGACCTTTGCGTCAGAGAACCAGACGCCGTCGAAACTGTAATCCCTGTTGCGTGCGTCATCGAGCAATCTGCAGTCGGCGCGCACGCCTGCCGCGGTGACAGCAAATTTGTACGCTGTCCGTTTGTCACCAAATGTATCAAGCATGATCGAAACGACGTCCCCGCCAAAGTCGTCCAGCTTGCCGGTGTTCTGTTGTATGTTCTCTTTCTTATCGTAGCAGACTATCAAGCAGTACAGCGCTTTTTCTGTCGTTAAGACCCTCGCAACGGTCCTCCTCGAGGGCTCTCTGCCATGGAAAGGCTGATACTGGTAAAAACCCGTGGCCGAGTCAGCCACGCTCCATGCAGGATCAATGATCCCATCCACAACAATGTCAGAAGTAACTTTCTTGAGTTTGAGGACTTTGGAGGAATCGGCAAGCGCGAGGGTTGCGCATGCAAAAACGAGTGCCATACCTAATGCGCTTCTCATAGAGTCATTCACTTGAGCTGTGTGCAGGAGTACGGGGAAGTGAATCCCAGGCAGCTGCCGCGGCCAGGATACACTATAGGGACGCAGATTTAGCGTAGAAGTTGCAGATTTCGGAAGGCGAAATCGAATCGGCTCAACCCGAAGACGCGCCACTGCCATCCGTGCCGGTGAACGAGCATTCGATGAGGCAACTTGATTCTCGCAGCTCTCTTGCATAGATTTCCAATCGCGTCTTCGTCACTCCCCGTCACATTTGCACGGGATGCTTCGATGAGCCACCACGACCCACGCTTTGAAGCGCTTGTGAGGCGCCGATCCGACTTTCCCTCCCTCAGACGGACCCACAACGGATTTCCGCTGGCGTACCTCGACGGCCCGGCAGGAACTCAGGTTCCCCAGCATGTGATCGACGACATGGTCCGTTATTACACAACGCACAACGCCAACACCCATGGCTGTTTTGTCACGACGCGAGAGACTGACCAGATTCTGGATGATGCTCGCGAGGCCGTGGCTGCATTTCTTGGTGCCAAGACCAAGAACTCGATCTCATTCGGCGCGAACATGACTACCCTCGCATTCTCATTGAGCAAAGCCGTCCGCAGGGCGATGAAAGAGGGGGACGAGATCCTCATCACGCAACTCGACCACGAAGCGAACCGCGGCCCCTGGCTGACACTCGCAGAGAGCGGGATTGTTGTCAATGAAGTGCGCCTGAATTCGGATGGCACTCTCGACTACGAAGACATGAGGGGGAAGATCAATCGACGAACGCGGCTTTTGGCCATCGGGTCGGCCTCGAATGCGCTGGGGACCGTGAACGACATAGCGCTTGCAAGAGAACTCACGTCGAAGGTCGGCGCATGGCTGCTGGTCGATGCCGTCCATTATGCACCTCATTTCTCCATCAATGTTACGTCCCCCGAGGTCGATTTCCTGCTCTGTTCAGCCTATAAGTTCTACGGACCTCACGTTGGCATTCTCTATTGCCGCGAGGGCTTGCTTGACCGGCTCGAACCCGATCGGCTGCGGACGCAGGAACAGACAGCACCCTACAAGATCGAGACCGGCACGTTGAATCACGCCGCCGTTGCAGGAGTGAAAGCTGCAGTCGAGTATATCGCCTCGTTTGGAGAGGGATCCGATCTGCGAACGCGCCTCGTGAGCGCCATGCAATTGATTGCTGAGTATGAGCACGACGTGGCGAAGACACTCTACGAGGGACTGCGCCAAATCCCCGGTGTGATGATCTATGGTCAATCGTTCGCGTCACCGCATCGTGCACCGACTATTTCGTTCACGCTTGAAACACACACAGCAGAGCAGGTGTGCACGCGACTCAGCGAGAAGGGGATTTGCGCCTGGGACGGACATTTCTACGCCATTCGGCCTATTGAGGTGTTGGGATTGTTGGAAAGAGGGGGTGTAACGCGGGTGGGAATCTCTCTCTACAATACAGAAGAAGAGATCAGCCGCCTCCTTGATGAAGTGAAACTGATGGTGAAAGGGAAGTAAATGGAAGAACAGTCTTCCTCCCCGATGCGCGCCCTGTTCATCGGATTCGGAAACGTCGGTCAGAAGGTTGCAGAGGTTCTCTTCGTGGAGCGGGAGAAGCATCCACGGCTGGTGAACCTCAACCTCTCGATCATCGGCATTGTAACGAAGTCGCGGGGATCGCTCGTCAATAATGCCGGTGTAAATGTTGTGAGGGCGCTGAAGGATATCCAGGACATTGGGCGCTTTTCATCCCTGGGTTTCGAGCTTGTGAATATCAGTGGGCTCGATGCGATCCGCCAGCTCGATTATGATGTTCTGATTGAGCTCTCGACGCTTTCGATCCAGCAGAGGGGTGAACCGGCGCTATCACACGTCCGGGAAGCCCTGAAAAGGGGGAAACACGTAGTCACCGCAAATAAAGCGCCGGCGGCATTTGCATACCACGAACTTCAGTCGTTGGCCCGCGAGAAGGGTGTGCGGTTTCTCCATGAGTCGACGGTTCTCGACGGGACGCCGGTCTTCAGCCTCGCCAGAGAAGGGCTGAAGGGCTGCACGATCAGCAGCGTCTCGGGCGTTTTGAATTCCACGACAAATTTCGTCCTTTCGCGTATGGAACAGGGCGAGTCTCTGGAAAGCGCCGTAAAGACAGCGCAGCGGGAAGGCTTCGCCGAAGCCGACCCGAGGCACGATCTCGAGGGGTGGGACGCAGCCGCAAAGATAACCGTCCTGGCAAATGCTTTGCTCGGTGCCTCAATGACTCCCTTCGACGTCGACCGGCAAGGGATCACGCATGTGAAGGTCGAGGATGCTCAACGGGCAGTCAAGGCGGGGAAACATCTGAAGCTCATCTGCAAGGCGTGGAGTGAGGGCGGCACAGTGCGCGCCCGAGTCAGTCTCCAGGAAGTAGAACATGGTCACCCGCTGGCCCCTATTCATGAAAGTGGTTCCATCTTGATGATCGAATCGGATCTCCTTGCCCCCTTCGTCATCACGGAAACCGACCCGACGCTCTGCGATACCGCATACGGAGTGATCAACGATCTGCTGAGCGTGGCGTGCAAGTAGGAAGGTGTCTTTCCACCTTGAGGAGGTGCAAGTGAAGGACACTCTCATCGATCCATTGCGGGAATTCGCTCTATTCCATCTATTTCTTGGAGCGTAAATTGCACCGTCACGATGTACGGCTCCTCCCCTCATTCCAGTGACCATAGCTGGTGGTCACCTGTCAGGAACCCGGAAGCTCAACAGGCTTGGAGAAGATGATGAAGGAATTCATCATCCGGCTGTTCTCCCGCAGCAGGACTGCGATCTGGCGGCCGCCGGCGAACGTATCAGGCCCGATTCGCAGAGATGAGCATCGGGGTGTTCCGCAATCACTTCCGATCCGCTCCAGGTCTTACCGCCATCCGTGCTCTTCAGGGTAAACCGAAAGGATGGTCTGCTTGTCTTCCAGCAAAACCGTTGTCGGATGCCTGAGGTACTCTCCTCGCTCTTTGTCAACAACAGACTGTCGATTTGCTCCAGATGAGAGGTCGATGAGCGGTATTGAATAGCTCCTCCTCGTTTGCTGTAGCGCGAGAGCATAGGAGATGAAACACCCAGAAAGAAATATAAGGACTGCTTCTGCATGCTTCCCGGCTGGAAACTGGACGACAAGGTGTATCAGCCTTCTTGAAAGCCTTGTTGGGCAACCTCCTTTTTTCCCAAATGCTCAGTCGAGATCTTTGCATACGGCCTTCGAGAGGGAGACCATACAGCCGAGTCGGGTTCAAGACCTTTCATCCCTCCAAGATAGTTTCTTCTTATGCCTTGGAGAATTCCCGACACAGCCCGACGGGTCTTGTCTCCCTCTGGACACTGCCGGTCTGTGTTTGTCGCGTAGCTGCACCGAAGCGATTGCCACGGAAACAGAATCGAAAGACTCTTGTACGCCAGTTTTGACCTCCTACTTCGTATCCAGAATAATCGGCAGCCCATCTTTTCCGCTTCCGATAATGATCACCTTCGTGTTGTTCGATTCTGCGATTTTCAACGTTGCCTCAATGCCTTTCCACCGCAGCAGTTGTTCGCTGATGCCGGCGGCCACGATCATCTGGAAGTCGGCGATACCCCTTGCTTCAATGCGCTTCCGATCTGCTTCCTGCTTCTCCTTTGTAAGAATAAACTCCATCCGCTGGCTTTCCTGGTCGGCGCGCTGCTTTTGTTCTATTGCGTCGGTGAGTTGTGTGGGTAGAGCGACATTGCGGATTGGCGTACTTTCAATAGTAACACCCCGAACGGCAACTGTCTTAGCAAGCTCTTCCTGAATCGATGAACCGAGCCGCTCCCGTTCGGTTGAATACAGCGCGCTTGCCTGGAAGCTCGCCGTGACTGCGCGGCAGATAGAGCGGAATTGCGGGATGAGGATGATGGTTTCGTAGTCGCCGCCGGCAACGGTCTTGTAGACGCGAGCCGCAGAGTCGGGGTTGAGCCTGTAGAGAGCGCTGACCTCCAATCCGATGGTGAGCCCTTCGCGTGAGAGCACTTGCATCGTTTCCTTATGCTCCTTTGTCTGGATGGAATACTTGATCACCCGCGCAAGCGGATTCACAAAATTGATGCCGGCCGGAAGAGTCTTCTCTGACACAACGCCAAAGAAATCTACCACACCAACGTGTCCCGCAGGGATCTGTGTGAAGCACTGCAGCAGCGCAGCAATTCCAAACACGACTACAGCCAGAACGCTCACTTTGCTGACAGCTTGGAAGACGATGTTGTTTTGTCGCACTTGCCTCCTGGCGCCCAGCCACACGAAGATGGCGGCCACGGTAATGAGTGCCGATAAGATGAAGATCATGATGAACTCCTTGTTGAATTAGTGTGTACGATGAGCTACCGGAGCGGCAACTGCCGGCTCAAGTTCTCCCCTTTGTTTGATAGTCAGCTTGTCTTTCGCCTCAGATGGAGGCACTCTCAAGGTAATGAACTCCCTTTGTGCAGTCAACTCGTACCGCTCGAAAATACGAAAGGCGCTCAACTGATTGGTATGACAGGAAAACGCATACGAGACGAAGGATCGATGGGTAAGAGGAGCTTGGTTTCAAAGGCTTGACGAGACCTGTCATTCCCGGATCTGCGCGCCTTCGTCCACAAACACCTTCTTAGAGTCCATCGCAACGCCCCCCGAGACGGTGGTTGTCAGCTTCATGACTCGAATGCCAAACAAACCGGTCAATAGCCGGACGGAGTACGTCTCTTTCACCAGGAGATTGTTGCCTTGTTTGATTCTCGTTTGGTTCTCAAGGTAGATGAGCTCGAGGGAAGAGAACGGGTGCTTTCTTCTTGATTCCTCAGCGGCTTTCAGTCGGAGCCGCCCCGAGAGTTCTGCGATGAGGGAGTTGATTTCGTTCTGAAGCGCCGCCTTCCTGCTCTGCCATGACCCAAGATCAGCACGCGCAGCCGCTGCCCATTCGCCCTCTTTGTGCTTGTTCAAGAGGCCCTCCAGAGCACGAATGACATTGTCGCATTCGCTGATTCGCACATCGTAATCGGCGGAAATCCCGATCACCTGCTCCGCCGCCGCCTGGATTTTCCTGACCTCTTCATAATCCGCCTTTGGATTGGCGCACGAGAGAAGAAGGAGTACTGCAAGCGGAAAGAGGGGGAAATATCGAGGTTTGTGGTGCAGTAGCATGCTCATTTCCTCAGCTAAGATTGCGGGGATGAAGGTTAGGAAACCTTCAACCGGAATTTCCATTGAACTCTTTAACTGCTTCAAACATCGCTGCGACGTTCTTGACCGGCACGTTCCCTTGTATGTTGTGAACGGTGTTGAACACAAAACCACCGCCTTTTCCGAGAATCTCGCATCGGTGCAATACCTCCTCCCGAACTTCAGCCGGCGTCCCAAACATCAATGTCTTCTGCGTGTCCACGCCGCCGCCCCAGAAGACGATCTCCGAGCCATATTCTCTCTTGAGCCGATCCGGCGCCATCCCTTCGGCTGAACACTGAACCGGATTTAGAATGTCAAAGCCACTGTCGATGAACTCTGGAATGAGCGTTACGACCGACCCGCACGAGTGTTTGAACGTCTTCCACGATGTATGAACGTGAATCCAGTCGTTGATCCGCTTGTAGTACGGCATGTAGAGCGATCTGAACGTGTCCACTGAGCAGAATGTGGACCACTGCGTCCCGAAGTCCGTCCCGCAGATAAACACCGCATCGACCAGATCGCCGACGC
>VGWB01000093.1 GCA_016873755.1 Ignavibacteria bacterium
ACTTGAGTGTAAAGCAAGCGGAGGTGGAACGAGAGGAAACGAAATTCCGGGGAGCGAAAGCGGAATTGACCAAGCACATAAGTACCGCTTCGCTGGGCGCAGCGTCGGCGAGCCACTGGTGCCCGATGAGCTATGTAATGGTAAAAGGATCACCGCTTCACCATTTTCTTGTGACGGTGCAGCCGGACACCATTGATCACGGCGACACATCAACGATTAAAGCTCAGGCGAAGGATCAGAACAATAGCGATATTGAGGCACCGGCAGGAACAAAGGCCAACGTCTCACTAAACGATTCCGAAAAGTACGGAAATCTGACATATGAGGCACTTAGAGGCCTGGTAATTTCCGATGTTCCGTATGCCAGTGCCAATGAAGGGAGAGTCAAATTCGTTGCCGACGGGGAGAATCCAATCGGGAAGCCACCACAACCTGTGCCCATCGGAGTGACTAGCGACGGCAAAGAAGGGACGGGACAAGTGGTGGTAAGGTGCAAAGTGCAACCACCGCGGTATCCACAAGGTGGTAGGGGAACCAGTCGTCCAGCTTGGGCAGATAGCATTTATGACAACTCAGGCAAAAACATCGCCACATTAGGCTGTGCGCTTTCTACAATGGCGATGGTGATGACCGCATATGGGGATACTGTCAATCCAGGTCAGTTGAATTCGTGGAAGAAACAAGCTCCGCAGGATAGTGGAGGGTATCGTGGTGAAAGCATAAATTGGAATGCAATCACAAAGCACTCCAAAGGAGAAATCAGATTGAGTTACTCAAAGGCCCGATTCTGGAAGGATAGCCTTAGGACGGCTGTGGACTCTACACAGATGTCAGATCCAGGTATCCTAGACTCCAATCTTGACGTATGTAAACTCGTGATCGTTCAGGTTTACAACAAAGAAACTGGAAATCAGCACTGGGTGTTAGTGACCAGAAAACTAGGCGGCAGATACACAATCGTTGATCCGGGCGGTAGAAATGAACAATTCTTGGATGCTTATGGACCCTTTTGGTCTTACTTGATCGTATCGAAAAACTGAATGACACGGAGTCACGCTCATGAAAAAAAGCATTCTTCAAATGTTGGCCGCCATGCTAGTGTCCGTTATCGCTGTAGGACAAGGACAACAGAGAGAGAATGATGTCGAAATAATAGTCAAAGGTCCTGTTGAATTTATCGTGAAGGATTTTGCTGGTAGAATGACGGGCTTTGATCCCCGGAGTGAAACCTACTTCAAGGAGATTCCAGGCGCAAGTTATGGGACAGGTGGCGTCGACACTGAAGACCCTACGGTGCCAGCTATTGTGATACAGGAATTCGGATTCGGCACAGGATCACCTAGTCCAGGAAAATATTCTGTTAGCCTAATTGGCACTGGATTGGGGGTTTTCGAAGGGAGAATCGTAGTCACTCGCCTCTTGTCAAGTTCTACTGGCGCATCTTTCGTCTTCAAAGGGATAATAAACCGCAATCAGGTCGTAGGATATTTGTTTGTCTTTGCACCTGATTCTGCCAATCCGCTTACGGCAGAAAAAGAAGTTCCATCATCCATTCTTCGCCAAGACCTCGATAACAGCTACAAGCTGAAACTTCTCGGCGAGAAAGAGCTGCACAGAGACCTCTCCCACCGCTTGGACAAGCTCGAGCAATACCTTTCCGACAAAGACTCCGCCAAAGCCCACCACGAGCTCGAGAAGTTCGGAGAGAAAATCGAGGACGTGAGAGACCAGACGATCAAGACGGAGCAGAAGAAGCAAAAACCTCTCAAGCACTTCATCACCGCGGATGCATACCAGATATTGCAGGAGGACGTCAACGCGTTGCTCAAGCAGTTGCCAGACGAGAAAAAGGGTAAGAAAGAGAAAGACGACGACAAGGGTGATGACTGAGACGAAGACGGATGGAGTAAGTAGTAAATGGTGATTGGTGAATAGCGAGTGGAGGTCCTGACCTAAAGCGAGTCAGGACGACAGGCTGTAGAGTGACCGCACTAATATGCAGGTGAACGCAAATCCCGCGAAAGGAGGAAACACCAATGAAACTACTTGCACTACTGTTGACACTCGCTTGTGTTGTCAACGCACAAACAACCCACCTCCTCCCCTTTGCCTCCTCGGGCAACACGATCGAGCTTGCTGTGGCAAATACCTCGTCTCTGTCTGCATCAGAGATTACTGTCCGGGTCACCAACACCCCCTTGTGGCTCCGGTTTGATGCCACAGCACAGCGCATTGCCTCTCTTCGTGCGGAGGAGGAGGTGCCGGTATCATTCAACTTCGCCGTCGACAACTCGGCGCCCGTCAATCAACTACATACGCTCCGGTTTGAGATCACCTCTCCGGGCGGAGAACGATGGACGAAAGCCATCACGGTCGCCATTGCTCCGCCTGAGCAATTCGAGCTCTTCCAGAACTACCCCAATCCCTTCAATCCCACAACGACGGTCAGCTATCAACTCTCTTCTGACAGCCGGGTGAGCTTGAAGGTCTTCGATCTTCTTGGACGGGAGGTGGCGACGCTGGTCCAAGAGAATCAACCGGCGGGATTCCACCAGACGACCTTCGATGCAGGCGCTCTTTCAAGCGGGACGTATGTCTACCAGCTAGTAACAACGGGCGAGCACGGAGACCAACGGATCCTGCGCAAAACGATGCTTCTTCTCAAGTAGGATCGGCACTTGCTGCCAAACCTTGCGGCGTCAATTCGAGTCTGGATCGGCCCTGGAAACAGATACTGGAGAGCTGAAGGTAATAAGGGTGAAGAGTGAGCAGTCAACCGCCAATCGTGGGCGGCAATTCGTGAGTGGCCAACTTGGAACTCTTCTAGCCAACGAGCTCTTCAATCGCTCTCACCAGGTTGTCCCAGCCGTACCTCTTCTTCTCTTCCTTCACATTCCTGACAAAGTCCGCCTCGTAGCCGTGTTGATAGAATCGCACAACGGCGTCCGCAACAGCATCGGGCCGGTTGGGCGGTACGATCAAACCGGTTTTCTCATGTATCACAACCTCGGTGAGCCCTCCGACATCGGTGGCAATCACCGGCTTGTCGAACTGGTACGCGATCTGCACAATCCCGCTCTGGGTCGCCGAAACGTATGGGAGAACGACGACATCACAAGCGGAGAAGTAGAGACCAACCGTCTCGTTAGGCACATAGTCGGAAACGACCACTACATCGTCCTGGAGTCCGTGGTCGGCGACCTGCTTTCTATACTTCTGTTCATCATCGTAGAATTCGCCGACGACGAGGAGCTTCACTTTCAGCGTCTGAAGGATCCTCGGCATTGCATCCAGCAGGGTATGGAGCCCTTTGTACCGGCGAACGTAGCCGAAAAACAGAATTACCCGTTCGTCCGAAAGTCCGAGCGTTGAGCGCGCTTCTGCTTTGGTGAAGCCCTGGCCGAAGATCTCATAGACAGGGTGTGGTACAAGTCTGTAGCGGGCCCGCGGCTGAAAGCCCTGAAGCTCCCTCTCAACCGCCTTCGACTGGACAACGAAATAGTCTACATATCGAAACGCGAAGCGCGTGAAAGCCGCGTCGCCGAATCGTCTTTCGTGCGGCACCACATTGTCGCATATGAAAAGCACCTTCGCCCCGGTCCATCGTCGCACCAGCATCGAAATGATGCCGAAGCATGGACCGAAGAACGGCATCCAGTACTTGAAAATGAGCAGATCCGGCTTCTTCCGTGCGATAGCTCGGGCTGCCGAGTGCCATGAAAAGGGATTAATGGAGTCAACAAGCTGCTCACTGGGGAGAACGCTTCCGGTGCCGGTTCCTTGCTCAACCTGCGTTTTGCCGGGAAACAGGAGCTTTGGATACTGCCGCGAGAAGGTCACAACCTCGACATCGTGCCGTGTCGAGAGATGCTTGTAGAGGAGTGCGATGTAGTGGGCGATGCCTCCCCGCAACGGATACGCGGTCCCGACAATGACGATCTTCATGGTTATTGGCTCAGCTCGACTTTGTACAAGACCGATGGTGGATATCTCGTATGCGTAAGCGGCCTCAGTTCCGGCGGAGCGTTGCGGGGATCAAGAAGATACTGGAATTGCGGTCGCATGCCGGCTTCCATCAACCCAAAATAGAGGTACGCAGCGTTCACCTTCCGCATCTCGGCGATGAGATCGTCGTACGTGTTCACGTACGGAAACAGCTGCATCTTCATGTCGAGATAATAGGCAATATGCGGCTTCCGTGCAACGATGATACGCCCGCGTTCCGCCTGCCCCATATTCTTGTCGAACCACCGCGCAACGCTTACGATCTCCTTCGGTCCGGAGTCGATATTCACCGAGTTGAATTGATAGGAATTGACGGCTGACCACAGCGTCAGGACAAAGGCCGCCAGCGCGCCGATCTGAACGCGCTTCCAGAACCGATATTGCGCAAGTCGCTGCCACGTGAGCGCCTTCAATGCAATTGCGGCGTAGATCGGCAGCAGATACATGGAAAAGCGCTCACCGTAGAACACCAACAGGAGCACTCCAAAGAAGCAGAGGCCGAGGATGAAATAGCTCAGCAGGAGCGGGCCGGGTTTCTCCCGGACGAACATCATAACGCCTACTATCGACAAGGCTCCGAGGTGCCAACCGACAAGCTTCCCGAGATCACTGAGCAGGTGCTCGAAGAAATTCCGCACCAGCGTGCCAAAAAACAATCCGGGATCTGCAAAGATCACCTGAGTCAACGACGTGAACTTTTGCGCTTCAACGCTCCAATACTGATCCCAGGGCATCCTCCCCTTCGCAAACATCTCGTACGCGATGTTCAGGTAGTTGCGATTATAGAAGAAACTGCCTTTCTCAATGAGGCAGTAGATCCCCCATGGAGCGATCGTCAGCAGAAACACACCGACAAAGAGCCCGGCTGGCCTCAGCCGATCTTTTAAAGCAAGCTGGTATGGATTGGCGAGTATGATGGCAAGCGGGGCCGCCACTACGGCGAAGATTCCATTGTAACGGGTCAGATAGGCAATACCGCTCAGCAGGGCAGAAAGGGCGATGTTTATCCCTCTCATCTCCTGTTCACGAAGCAGGGAGAACGTCGACGCGGTCACCAGGGCCATGAACAGCATGTCTGTGCCGGCTGTGTATGAGTATTGTACGAATGTGGTGTTGACCGCAACAATCACTGTCCCCATCAATGCGATGTCGGAGCGGAAGAGCTTCTTGAGTAATTCGAAGATGAGGAACAACGACACCGCACCTGCCAGGATCGAGAGAACCACACCGGCATGGAACAGATCTTTGCTGACGAGCGAGATCAGAGCAAGGACGATCGGGTAGATCGGACCGTGGAAGTCTTCTATGGGGATCGCCCCCTCAAGGATGTGTTTTGCCTGGGGAACGTAGCTCCAGTAGAAATCCGTCTCGACGCCGTAGTCTCCTATGATGTGATACTTCAGGCTGATCACCAGCATCACAAGAAAGTAGAGCACGGCGATTCCCAGGCCGGCGAAGCGGTGTTGAATCGCGCCGGGGAAGAACGGAAAGAGTGATGTCTGGGGGATGTTGTATTGTCTGGCTTGTTTTGCCATCGGTCGGTTGAACCACCTACTACTTGATCCCTATGCCGAGGAGCCGATCTCCGAGGACACCGAGCGACTTCGTGATGATGTAGTTCGGATATTGTAGGGCTTTCTTGGTTACCTTTTCAAAGATTGTACCGCGAAGCGTAATGCTTGCCGGCGCTTTGATACGCTGGACAATAGTAACCTCTCTGAACCCGGCCCCCTGAATCACAGCACTCAGGGTCTTCGGTGTGAACTCATTCACGTGGTACGGCGGCATGGGCATACGTTTCTGCGTCCCGAGCACACGATAACCCATAGCCGCCAATCGGCCCGTGATGCTGTTGAACATTGAGGGGACCTCAACAGCCACAATTCCAGCAGGCCTGAGCATCCGCTGGGCCTTCTGGAGCATCTCCAGCGGCTGAAGGAGATGTTCGAGAACATCCCCCATGAACACAACATCGAATCGATCAGCCGGAGGCGGGAACTCCTCAAACGACCATCTCTTCACATCTAACCCGAACTTTTCCCGGCAGGTGCGTGTGCCAAGCTCCGCGTATTCGATTCCACTCACAGAGTACCCGTTTCGTCTGGCGTATTCGAGGAAGTACCCCATCCCGCAGCCGATCTCAAAGAAGTCGCCGGACGGTCGGAACTTCTTGATCCAGCCGAGGATTTCCGGGAACTTCACCGATCCTTTGATCGCCGCGGTCTCATAGTCTGTTGTCGAGTGCGCTCCGAAGTCGGTGCCGTCGTGCAAGAAGTACTCATCGCCGTACAAAAGCCTCATTTCCTCCAGGCCGGGACGCGGATCCACAAACACGAAGTCACAGCAATAGCATTGCTTTGCTTGGAACCGCTTCTGATTGAACTGGTAGTAGATCGGGAAATCACGCGAGCGGTCGTGTTTGCAAAGCGGACAGATGGTCAAGGCTGCTCTCCGGGTGAGACCACACGCGGTTACGATTGCAGAAGTTGCACACACGCCTCAGCGACCCGATGGACGGGGAGGTGGTCCATGCATCGGTACTCGCTGTTGGTGCACGTGGCCTGGTAGAAGCACCGGCATGGCATGTCGGGTTCGAGAATCATCCCCTGTTCGTACAGCTCAAACTCATTCTTGTTGAAGATGTTGTTGAAGAGAACAATCTTCTTGCCGAGTCCGATTGTTATGTGCATCGCCATGGTAACTGCCGTGACGACGAGGTCGCACTGATCAACGAGCCGGATGAACTGTTGAAGCGGGTAGTGACCGAAGTACTTCGCTGTTGAGGTCCGCGCCAACCGCTGATTCTTCTTGTCTTCTTGTTCACCGCCGAGGAGAATAACTTCGTATCCTTTCTTCTTCAACGTCCGAGCGAGAGCAGCCCAGTTCTTCTCGTCCCAGAGTCGCGAGGTCCATCGGCCTCCGCAACCGGTGTTGAGTCCGATGACCTTTTTGCGCTTGTTGATGTTCCATTTCACCTCGCCGGCTGGCTGCCGCTCGAGAATGTAGCGTTCTCCGCTGAACGTGAATCCGCAGATCTCGAACACCTCTTCAAGGTAGCTTCTTGTATTCGCCTTGCAGATATCGTCGAAAACACCCGTCAGATACTTTGCCTCGGCTGCTGCATCAATAGGCGTAATGACTCCATTTTGCAGTATGAAACCCTTCTTCGTCGTCGCGGAGATTTGATCACACAGGGCGCAGGCCTCGCGATCTTTGTCGAGATTGTACAAGATGTCGAACTGCATCGAGCGGAGGGCGACGATGTTCTTCAGCGAGAAATCGAGAGGTTCATCGACGATGGAAGGAAGAACTTCGGGGGAGAGCGTAAGCCAGGTGATCTTGGCGCGGGGGTAGACCGTTTGCAGCTTGCGGATGAGCGGCGTTGTCCGGATGACGTCGCCGACCGCACCGAGCTTGATGATGAGAATCCTGCTATCGACCGGATCGTAGTGAGGGCATGTATTCCCTGCTTCATCGGTACAATGGACGCCGAACGTCTTGTGCGGCTTGCACGGGACGTCACCACGAAACAATCGGCAGTCGGTCTTTAGTGGAATCACGTCGGGTTGATGCCTGAGCTAGAGAAGGGTTTCGCGGACCGAGTAGGTTCGCTCATGAGGTTGCTGGCGGTTGATCATCTCGCCCAGCAAACCGAAGGAGACGAACTGAATGCCGATAATGATGAAGAGGAACCCGAGGAGAAAGAGCGGGCGGTTACTGAGCGACGTCCTACCGAGGAACCACTCCACGGAGAGGTAGCCGTCAATCGCAATGCCGATGAGGAAGGAGAAAATTCCCCAGAGACCAAATAGATGCAGCGGTCGCCGGATATAGCGCGTCGTGAACAGGATGGTGAGCAGATCCAAGAAGCCTCGAAAGAACCGGCTGATGCCGAATTTGGTGCGGCCATACTTCCGGGGCCGATGGTTAACCACCTTCTCTCCCACGCGATACCCGGCCCAGTGTGCCAACGCCGGAATGTAGCGGTGGAGCTCACCGTAGACACTGACCTCCTTGACGACGCCGCTGCGATAAGCCTTCAGTCCACAGTTGAAATCGTGGATATGGATACCCGTCATGCGGGCTGTGACGAAGTTGAAAAACCGGGAGGGAATCGTCTTGGTAATGGGGTCTTGTCGCTTCCTCTTCCAGCCGGAGATGAGGTCGTAGCGATCGCCCATCGCTTCGACGAGTCCCGGGATCTCCGCCGGGTCGTCCTGCAGGTCTGCGTCCATCGTTATGACGTACGACCCGCGTGTAACCTGAAAGCCTGCCGCAAGCGCGGCGGATTTTCCGAAGTTTCTTCGCAAACGAATCGCCTTGACACGGCGATCGCCCTTGTGCAATTCCTGAAGGACCCCGAACGAGCCGTCCGTGCTTCCGTCGTCCACGAAGATTGCCTCAAACGATTTCCCCATGCCTGATGTGACAGTAACGATCTGCTCGTACAGCTCGCGAAGTGACTCCTCTTCGTTATAAAGAGGAATGACAATGGAAAGGAACGGCGCCGCTTTCCCTTGCTCTGCCGCGCGGGTCCGTTTGCCCGGTGTTCTTTCTTTCCTCTTAGCCATCGGTCGTGAGATGAACCGCAGCCAAAGTAACCGAAATTCGTCCGAAATGCAACGGGAGTTCCACTCTGCCTGTGCCGACTGTTTCGTGCACTATTCGTTGATATTCCACGCCCGGTTCGTTATATTGGCGTCGTCTCATGCTTGCTCCAAAGAAATCTCTCGGCCAGAACTTTCTGCGTGACGAGAACGTCGCTCGCAAGATCGTAAAGAGCTTGCGCCTCCGGCCGAACGATGCCGTTGTTGAGATCGGTCCCGGCCAGGGATCACTCACGAAGCACCTGTGCGCAGCGACAACACGGCTCGTCGGTATCGAGATCGACGACCGGGCAATAGCAGTGTTGCGTGAGACTCTCGGGAGCGGCGTCACGCTGATCCATTCGGACGTTTTGAACATCTCCCTGGAGGATCTTGCACGACAAGTCGGTGTCCGAATCAGGGTCGTGGGAAACATTCCATACAACATCACAAGCGACATTCTTTTTTGGCTCTTCGGTGGCAGGAGAGTGCTGGAGGATGCGACTCTCATGGTGCAGCTTGAAGTTGCGCGCCGGCTTGTTGCGCGGCCCCGTACCAAAGAGTACGGAATCCTCTCGGTTTTCACACAGTTCTATGCGAAGCCGGAGCTGCTTTTCAAGGTCTCGCGCAACTCGTTTTACCCAAAGCCGGATGTGGATTCAGCGGTGATGCATTTCGAATTCCCAGCGACGCTGCTGTCATGCGATGAATCGCTGTTTAGAAGTGTTGTACGGTCGACCTTCGGCAAACGCCGCAAGACGCTCCGGAACGGATTGCGCTATATGGGATTCAGCGATCATGAGCTTGATAGCCTGGCATTTGATCTGAAAAGACGACCGGAAAGTCTGTCCCTGGAAGAGTTTCTGGCGCTGACAAAGTTGCTGGAACCATTCCAGGCAATGGCGAGTGCACAGCCCCCGGGGACGAAAGCCGAATGATCCCGTGCATTGAACTTGGTCTAGTATTTCGATATTAGGATTTGGAATTTCTCAGCTGTGGTGGACGAGAACAACGATACCGACCAGTCTCCCCGTCAACCTCGACAGCTCATCGAGGTGGATGACGAGCTGATGGAGGATCTTGAGGAACTTATCCGTTCAAGGTCGGATTTCCTCATTCTGAACATCCTCCAGGACCTATATCCGGCGGATATCGCGCATATCATGAACCGCCTGGATACGGAGGAGGCTGAGTACGTCTTCAGGCTGATTTCGACCGAGGTCGCCAGCGAGGTCATCCTTGATCTGGATGATGTTCATCGCGAGCACTTTCTGCAAACCATGCCGCAGCCGAGGCTTACAGAGCTCGTTGGCGAGATGGATTCCGACGATGCGGCGGACATTGTGGGTGAGCTGCCAGAGGAGCGCGCGGAGCAGGTGCTCGGCACGATGGATGTCGAGGATTCGTCCGAGGTACAGGAACTGCTGCGCTATGACGAGAATACCGCCGGCGGTATCATGGCAAAAGAAGTCGCCGTGGTGAAGGCCAAGGACACCGTCAAGCAGGCAATTCGGGTTGTCCGGAAGATGGCTCGTGAGCACAAGAACATTCACAACGTCTACGTTGTTGATGAGAACGGTGTCCTCGTCGGCACACTGCCGCTTCAGGACCTTCTGATCCACGCGCCAAATCGTCGTATGCATAAAGTCATGGATCCTGAGGTTATTACCGTCACCGCTGACATTGATCAGGAACAGGTTGCCCAACTCTTCAGAAAATATGATATCGTGTCTCTGCCTGTCACCGATAAAACCAGGAAGCTGCTTGGACGGATCACAGTGGACGATATTGTAGATGTGCTGGAAGAAGAGCACGAGGAAGATGTTGCAAGGATGGTCGGTTCGGACGCGGATGAGCTCGCGCGACGCTCACCGGCTCGGATCGCCATGATGCGGCTCCCGTGGGTAATGATGACGCTCGCGATCGAGTTCCTGGCGGGTGTAGTTGTTCACTTTTTTGACCAGACGCTGTCGCGTGTGATTCTCCTCGCGTCGTTTATGCCCATCATCTCGGCAATTTCAGGAAACACAGGGCTCCAGTCTGCCGCATTGGTCGTGCGAGGACTTGCGACGGGACATGTGGATCCGCACCGCTGGTGGGGCCCGATTTGGCGCCAGCTTCAGACGACAATCATTATTGGAACCATCTGCGGTGTCTTCATCGGCGCGGTTGGGGGCCTCTGGTATGGGACGGTATTATTCGGGGCTGCCGTCGGAGTCTCGATGTTTCTCGCGATCAATATTTCCGGAGCCATCGGGACTGCTACGCCGTTGATCTCGAAGCGGCTCGGATTCGATCCGGCAATTACCGTCGGTCCGTTTGAAACTGCGTTCCAGGATGTACTGGGCATTTCGATCTTTCTCTCAATTGCTACCATGCTGCTCCACTGGCTCTAGTATTCCCAACCCTCGACTCGTTTCCCTCTCCTCCCAATGAAATTCCGACGATTCGTCTCCCATCTCTCACCAGCAGACTTTGTCTCGATTTCTTTCTTGTCGTTCCTGACCGCGCTTAATCTCATCTTCCACACCCGTGTCACCCAATGGCCCACGCTTGTGGCCATCAACCTTTCGGTGATCGCGCTCATCGGGGTTCTGGCGTGGTTGGCCGAGAGCAGAAAGACGAGACTCCTCATCGGCTTGCATCGTTGGTACTGCTATGCCATCATCCTGTTTATTTTCAAAGAGCTGTACTTGATGGTTCACCCGATCCATCCGACGGACTACGACTCGCTGTTCATCGCTGTCGATCGTTGGCTGTTTGGTGTGAACCCGACCGAGTGGCTCGCACAGTACGCTCACCCGCTGATTACAGAGATTCTGCAGATAGCGTACTTCTCGTACTACATTCTGTTCATCATCCTTGGTGTTGAAATATATCGCCGCTACGCGGTTGAGAAATTCGACAAGGCTGCTTTCCTGGTGGTGTACGGCTTCTATCTCTCGTACATCGGCTACTTCTCATTCCCCGGCGTCGGACCCCGGTTCACACTTCACGATTTCGCGGCCATCAATACCGAGCTGCCGGGAATTCTTGTGACGAACTTGCTGAGAGAGATCGTCAACCTTGGTGAATCGATCCCGAGAAACCATCCCAATGCGATCGAGTTTGTCCAGCGGGATGTGTTCCCGAGCGGACACACCCAGCTGACGATCGTTGCAATGGTGCTTGGATTTCGGTACAAGCTTAGCACGCGCTGGCTGCTTGCCGTGCTCGGAGCGCTTCTTATCATCGGCACGGTCTATCTCCGTTATCACTATGTTGTTGACCTCATCGCCGGCGCGCTGCTGGCTTGGCTCACCCTCTGGAGTGGCGACAGACTCGAAGTCTGGTGGCGGTCTCTGACACAGCGCTTACGGGGGCATCCCGCAGCTTGAAAGTCTGATCAAAATCCCCTATGTTTTCTCCACACACCACATGTGGTTGTTCCAAGCAGGTATGACACACGATCAAATCGTCAAGGAGCTCGAATCTCTCGCCATGAACTGTGGTGTGACTGTTCGGTATGAGAAGGGAGATTTTGAGGGAGGATTCTGTGTGCTGAGGGCGGAACGTTTGATTGTTGTCAACAAGAAACTGGCTCTGCCAAGAAAAGCATCGGTGCTCGCGCAGGGATTGTCGGAAATCGGCATCGAGGAAAAATATCTTAAGCCGGCAGTTCGCGAGTTCATTGAAGATGATCTCGCACGACTCGCGCGTGCATAGGGAGCGAGTGCCTGCACCTACCAGGAACGTGATCCGGCCTTTGCACATCAGAAGGCTCATTTGCCAGCAGACTCCAATATGTTGCACCTCGCGGGGGTGGCGCGCGGCTCCTTCACCATCACATTGACGAGAACCGCTTGGAATATACTCTCCTCCTGAAAGGGATCATCATCGGCTTTTCGCTGGCGCTGCCGATCGGACCGATTGGTATCCTCTGCATCCGCAAAACGATAGCCCACGGTCACCTTCCGGGGATGATCGTTGGCTTCGGCGCGGCGACGGCCGATGCAATCTACGGTTGCGTCGCTGCGTTTGGGTTGACGGTTATCTCCGACCTTCTCGTTACGCAACAAATGTGGCTGCGGCTGGTCGGTGGCGCATTTCTGCTGTACCTCGGGGTCAAGACGTTCCTCGCCCGGCCTGTTGAAGAAATGCCCTCCTCAAACGGAAGGGGCTTGCTCGGTTCCTACGTCTCCACGTTTCTCCTGACGCTGACCAACCCCCTAACGATCTTCGCATTCCTCGGCGTGTTTGCAGCCTTGGGGGTGAGGAATGGGGACCTCGGTTACGGCTCTGCTGCAACGCTTGTTCTGGGAGTATTTCTCGGCTCGAGCCTCTGGTTTTTTATCCTGAGCTATGGTGTTACGTTGTTCCGGGGGAATATCAATTCCACCGGCCTGGGGTGGGTCAACAGGATCTCCGGATTCCTGATCATCTGTTTTGGAATCATCGCAATCGTCAGTTTTCGATAGCGGGCCGAGTCGCCCTGGAGTAGGCGGCAGTCGTGGCACCCTCCGGAATTGGAGACAGAAGGTGTCGTGACCTTGCAGCAGGGAGCATACAGTCGTCGGTGTCGGGATCGACATGGAAAAGTTGAAGAATATTTCTCCGTTTCTCATCCTCCTTGTATTTGCTACGATTGTCATTATCGAGCTGTTCCCGCGTGCTCACCCCGAGGGAGGCATCCAACTGCCGCTGGATAGGCAGGAGATTCAAGCACGCTCCCGTGAGATCCTCATTGCCCTCGGCATTGACCGGGCCGATCTGCGGGCCGACGCGAAACTCAGGTTCAACAAAGGGCTCCTCCGTCAGACCCAGCAGACGTTTGGCATCCAACGCTCAAATCACTTGCTGAGAGACAGCGTCACCGGCTACTTCTGGGATATCAGTTGGCGGAAACCGGAAGGGGTTGAGCTGGTGATGAGCGGTGGAGGCTCAAGTCAGGATGCCTCAAGACAGAGCGAGAGAGTTCTCAGCTTGCTGAAGGGTGAGGTGTATGTGAATCTGGACACGCGGGGGAAACTCCTCGGCCTTGAACGAAAGGTCCCAGACAGCCTGCAGCTTCCAAGTCTCTCCCAGGAGGAGGCAGAAGGACGGGCTCGCGCATTCCTGAAACAATACGTAGCTGCAGCAGAGTTGTTGAGCGATACGGCTGCCGTGCAGGCCGAGAAGCGCATCGAGCAGCCGCGGCGTGTGGATTATGAGTTTACTTGGGAAACCCGATCACGGGTGCTGAAGAACGCGGTCCAACTCAGGGTCT
>VGWB01000094.1 GCA_016873755.1 Ignavibacteria bacterium
CGGAGTCCCGTCAGCCTTGGTGTCTTACACCAATAGATAGACAAATCGGAACTGAATGTCAATGAAATTTTCTGCGACTCTTGATTTTTGTCACATACCCTTCTCACCTCGGTACAGTGCCCCTCTCAAAACGAAATTTCTGTGTCCCTGGCAAACATGTTGCCCAACTTCTAACTCAATGAGGACTCGTGTAGAAACTCTCCCCGTCTGATGTAACACATTTAATTGGGTGATCGGCCTTGGTTGCATTCGTTCACATTCTTCCTAACTTTCCATCAGCTCAGAGACAGTCTCCATCCCTGAAGGCAATCGCATGAAGATCCTCAAGCCTCCCCGCCTGCGCAAAGGCGACCTCATCGGCGTGGTTTCACCTGCCAGCCCCCCATCGGCTCAAGAAAAAATCGATAAGGGCGTGCAATACCTCGAACGACTCGGCTACCGTGTAAGGGTGGGCCGCCACGTTATGGCCCAGCTTGGTTATCTTGCCGGTACCGATGAACAGCGTGCAGACGATCTGAATAGCATGCTGCGTGATCCCGAGGTCAAGGCGGTCTTCGCCGTTCGGGGAGGCTACGGGACACCCCGGCTCTTGCACCGTGTCGATTATAGGGCCATTCGTCGGCATCCAAAGATTATCGTCGGCTACAGTGACCTTACCGCTCTTCAGCTCGCGATCTTCAGGAAGACCAGCCTGGTTACGTTCTCGGGTCCTATGGTCGGTGTCGAGATGTGGGAACAGATCGACCCATTCACCGAAGAACACTTCTGGCGAGTGCTAACCTCAGCCGCCCGGGTTGGTGTGCTGGCAAATCCGGACGAACAGCGGGCTATAGTTCACAACAAGGGCGCGGCCTCGGGCAGGCTTCTCGGCGGCACGTTCTCCCTTTTGATGTCCCTCATCGGTACACCCTACTTCCCCGACCTCCGCCGGTCGATCCTGGTTCTCGAAGATGTCGATGAGGCACCTCATCGCGTCGATCGCATGTTTGCCCAGTTGAACCACGCAGGCATACTCAGCAAAATCTCAGGACTCGTTCTTGGAGTATTCACCGATTGTGTCCCCACCGATCCCACCAAACCGTATCTGACCATCGACCAGGTCTTACAGGAGGCGATGCACAGTGTGACCTGCCCTGTGCTTGCCAACTTCCAGTATGGTCACATCCCAAGGAAGCTGACACTGCCCATCGGCCTTCGGGCACGGCTTGATGCGCGGCGCGGCGTGCTGGAGGTTCTAGAATCGGGAGTGAGCGCCGGACGCTCGTGATTCGCAGCCGAAGCCGGCGGTAGTGGTGTCGGGACGAAAGTCCCGACACCACGTATTAAGAGACCACTAAGGCGGAGTTTTTATTGACTATCCCTCAACTTCTCCTTACATTTTGACGCACTTTTAACGTCAGAGTGTGATTGTGGCTTCATGAACATCGGTGTGTTCGCATCCGGCCGCGGATCGAATTTCCAGGCAATTCTCAACGCCATCCATCAAGGATATCTTCCGGCGCGCGTCACGCTTTTACTCAGCAACAAGTCTGACGCCGGCGCTCTCGAAATTGCCCGCTCAAACGGAATAGCGACCGCTCACCTGAGCCAGAAGCAGTTCCCTGATGAAGAATTATATGTTGCGGCTGTGCTTGCCGCGCTGAAGGAGCACGATGTACATGTCATCGCGCTTGCCGGATACCTGAAGATGATCCCAACGGCAGTCGTTCGCGCTTATCGCAACAGGATTCTCAACATCCATCCGGCCTTGTTGCCGTGGTTCGGCGGACCGGGTATGTACGGACACCACGTCCACGAGGCCGTGCTGGCCTCAGGCATGAAAATCAGCGGCGCAACGGTGCATATTGTCGACGAAGAGTATGATCACGGACCCATCGTTATCCAGAAAACGGTCCCGATCGAGCAACAGGACACACCGGAAACGCTTGCAGCAAGAGTACTGACAGTCGAGCATGAGATCTATCCGCTCGCCCTTAAAGCATTTGCAGAAAACAGAGTCTCGATTAAGGAACGGTCCGTGTGGATACACTAACGCAACTCAAAGTGCCGACATTCGAACAACACACGCTTATCCCATCCAAGGAGGAATCCTTGCTCAAAATTCGCCGGGCGCTGATTAGCGTCTCTGACAAGCGGGGGATTGTCGAGCTGGCGAAAACGCTTCACCAATTCGGCGTCGAGGTCATTTCGACAGGTGGAACATACCAAACGCTGAAAGACGCGGGGGTCGCCGTCAAATCGGTTTCCGAGGTTACCGGGTTTCCGGAGATCCTCGACGGACGCGTGAAAACGCTCCATCCCATTATCCACGCCGGCATTCTTGCCGCCACGGATAATCCGCTTCATCTGAAACAACTTCGCGAACATAACATCGAGCCGATCGATCTCGTAGTGGTGAATCTCTATCCGTTCGAGCAAACGATCACGCAGGAGGACGTCACGCTTGAACAGGCTATCGAGCAGATCGATATCGGGGGCCCAACGATGCTGCGCGCAGCCGCCAAGAATTACCGTCATACTGCTGTCGTAGTCAACCCGGGTCGCTACCACTCATTTCTTGAGGAGATGCTCAACAACGACGGCTTCATCACGTATCAGACGCGCTTTGAGCTGGCCCGCGAGGCGTTTCAGCACACCGCAACCTATGACACCGTCATCGCTACGTATTTCGGCACGATCCAGGCCCCAGGCAAGCTCCCTGATGTCGTAACCATCTCGATGAAGAAGTCCGACATGCTGCGGTACGGTGAAAATCCCCACCAGGCCGCAGCGCTCTACGGCAAATTCAACACCTACTTCAAGAAGCTGCACGGGAAGGAACTCTCGTACAACAATATCCTCGACATCAACGCGGCAGCGCTACTCTCGGCAGAATTTGAAAAGCCGACCGCAGTGATCGTCAAGCACAACAACCCCTGCGGCGTCGGGTCTGGTGAGTTGCTCCTCGATGCATACCGGGCCGCCTTTGCTACTGACAGCAAGTCCGCTTTCGGCGGCATCGTGGCCCTCAATCGCCCTCTCGATATGGGCACAGCCGAAGCTATCAACGATATCTTCACCGAGGTCATCATTGCTCCAAGCTACCTCACCGGTGTCCTTGACTTTTTGATGAAGAAGAAGGATCGCCGGTTGATTCAGCAGATGATCGATGTCCGATCGGCCAGAGAATTCGACATCCGGGGCGTTGTCGCCGGCCTTCTCCTGCAGGAGCAGGACCACCGGCGAATCACCAGGGAGACCTTGCAGATCGTCACAAAACGGAAGCCGACAGATGATGAACTTGATAGCATGCTCTTCGGCTGGCGCGTCGTGAAACATGTGCGGTCAAATGCAATTGTCTACGCGCGGCGCGATCGGACCCTCGGTGTCGGAGCTGGACAAATGTCACGCGTCGACTCAGCCAAGATTGCAGCCATGAAAGCAGCAGAGGCTGGACTGGATTTGACGGGCTGTGCGGTCGCTTCCGACGCGTTCTTCCCCTTTGCAGACGGTCTGCTGGAAGCCGTCAAGGGAGGTGCAACGGCTGTTATTGAGCCGGGTGGATCTGTCCGTGATGAGGAGGTGATTCGGGCAGCTGATGAACATAACGTTGCGATGGCATTCACGGGCATTCGACATTTCAGGCACTGACAATCCGCAATCTACCACCCTCAACCGTCAATCTACTTCATGGGCCTCCTTTCACTATTCTCTGCGGATATCGCTATCGATCTCGGAACGGCGAACACCGTGATCTGGATGAAGGGCCGGGCGATTGTCCTGAACGAACCCTCCATCGTAGCGTTCGACCGCAACACGAAGAAGATCATCGCGATCGGTCACGAAGCCCGCGAGATGCTCGGGCGAACGCACCGCGACATCCGCACCATTCGACCGATGAAGGATGGCGTGATCGCCGACTTTGAGATTGCGGAAGGGATGCTGCGCGAGTTCATCAAGAAGACCAGCGTCGGATGGGTTCCCAGCCGCCGGATCGTTGTCTCCGTTCCATCGGGCATTACGGAGGTCGAGAAGCGGGCCGTTCGCGATGCAGCCGAACATGCCGGCGCGAAAGAGGTTCATTTGCTCGCCGAGCCGATGGCCGCAGCCATCGGCGTAGGACTCGATGTTGACGCCCCGGTTGGTAACATGGTGGTAGATGTTGGCGGCGGAACAACGGAAATTGCCGTTATTGCTCTCTCTGGCATTGTCACGGAAGAATCAATCCGCGTCGCTGGCGACGAGAAGAACAATTCCATTATTCAGTTCTTCAAGCGAAATCACAACATCCTGATCGGCGAGAGAACGGCCGAGGCAATCAAGTGCGAGGTCGGCTCTGCGATGCCACTGAAGGAAGAGATCACGATCCAGGTCAAGGGCCGCGACCTCGTCAATGGCGTTCCGAAGATTACCGAGGTGAGCTCGGTTGAGATCCGCGAGGCGCTCAACGAACCCATTGCTCAGATCGTGGAGGCGGTAAAAGTCACCCTCGAGCGAACCCCCCCTGAACTCTCTGCTGATATTCTGGACCGCGGCATCATGCTCACCGGTGGTGGAGCGCTGTTGAAGGGTCTCGACGAGCGAATTCGATTGGAAACAAATCTTCCAGTTCACGTCGCCGAAGACCCCCTTACCTGCGTCGTGCGAGGATCGGGCAAGGTTCTGGAAGATCTCAGGCGTTACTCAAAGGTGCTGATCAAAAGCAAGCGGTATTGAGAGCGATAACCGCTTGCGTATGTTCCCTGTACCGTTCTGCATACCGATGGGAGTGCTCAGGGCGGGAGCTGCATACCCTCACCTTGATATGCTGCTTACCTTTCCGGTTCCTCGCGACGGCAAGCTCAGTCTGATGGCGTCAGGCACCGCCTAGCGAATCACCCGAATACTCTATGTTCAAACGGATCTACGACTTCATCCTTCTCTTTAAGGAGTATGTGGTTCTTTCCTTGCTCCTGATCCTGTCGCTCATCTTGATGGCTCTCAACGACAGCACGCAGGTTAGACACATACGGGGAGTCGCTACGGTCATGCTGGGAATCGTGCAGGAACGGCTCGCGTTCATCCCCCGGTACGTTGCCCTTCGGAATGAAAACGATATGCTCCGCCGTATGAACTTCGATCTGGCTGACGAAGCAAACCGGCTCAGAGAAGCAAAGCTTGAAAACATTCGGTTGCGTCAAGCTCTCGGCCTCAAAGGGGAGCATCCGTACGGCGTCATCGCGGCCAGGGTGGTGGGTAAGAACTTGACGCTCCTCCGGAACACCATTACCCTCAATGTGGGGGCGCTCGACAGCGTTCACCCTCGCATGCCGGTTATGGGTGATGGCGGGCTCGTCGGCGTCGTGTCGCATGCAACCAACCGCTACTCTGTAGTTCGGATCCTGCTGAATGTTGATTTCCGTGCCAGTGCAAAGATCCAGCGAAGCCGCGTCGACGGCATTCTCGCCTGGGATGGAAACACTCTCAGACTCACCAATGTTGCCAAGACACTTGACGTCCGGGCTGGCGATGCCGTCATAACATCAGAGTATAGCAGCACATATCCTCCCCACCTTCGCATCGGCATTGTCCACGAGGTCACACAGCAACAAGGAAGCCTATTCAAGGATGTGCTGGTACAGCCGGGCGTCGACTTCGTCAAGCTTGAAGAAGTATTTGTGCTCACCTACCTTCCGGATTCTGAGCGACTCGATCTCGAGCACCGCTCCACGCAGCGAGCTCGACGTTAGGAGCCCCCCGCCCTCGCTCGAGAAATCAGATGAAAGCCCGGTCTGTCAAAACCTTTGCCCCCGCAACAATCTCCAACATTGGTCCGGGATTCGATGTCCTCGGAATAGCTATCAATAGGCCGGGAGACTCTGTCCTTGCCGGGCGGCGCCGAGAGTCCGGGGTTTCACTCACCGTGAAGACCAATTATCCGAACGTTCCTTTGGATGCGCGAAGGAATGTCGCCGGACACGTTGCATCATTGATGGTCGAGGAATTCAAGTTACCCTTCGGCGTCGACCTTGTGCTGTACAAACGTATGCCCATTGGCTCCGGGCTCGGCAGCTCGGCGGCAAGCGGCGTCGCCTCGGCACTCGCCGTTAACGCCCTTCTCCCCAAGCCCATCTCAAAGCCGGATCTCCTACCGTTTGTGCTTGAGGGCGAGCGGCTTGCCTGCGGGGCACCTCACGCGGACAATGCGGCACCGTCCCTGCTTGGTGGCGCATGCCTTATCCGCAGCTACAATCCACTCGATGTTGTCTCAATCCCCACTGTTAGCTCGATCATCTGGGTCGTTGTACACCCCTGTTTGACAGTAGAAACCCGGAAGGCAAGGAGCGTACTTCCCAAAACAGTACCCTTGCGCTCCGCTGTTCACCAATGGGGAAATGTGGGCGGACTCACGGTGGGTCTGGCAACCGGCAATGCCCGGCTCGTGGGGAAGTGTATTGAGGATATCATCATTGAGCCACGGCGCGCTCGTCTCATTCCAGGCTTCCGCGCCGTGAAGGACGCGGCACTTCATGCGGGGGCTTTGGGCTGTTCGATCTCCGGATCGGGCCCGTCGGTGTTCTCTGTGGCATCTTCACCGCGGGCAGCAAGGGCTATCGCTACTGCAATGGTGAATGCATTTCTCCGCGTTGCCAGTGTTCGATGCGATGTATACATCTCGCGCATCAATCAGAACGGTGCGCGTATCTCTGGGATACAGCACCGATGAACTTCCGATCTATCCTTGGGAAAAGCCCATCGGTTGGTTTTCGCGACGCACTCTTTCGGGGAATAGCGCCCGATGGCAGTCTCTATATCCCCGAAGAGCTTCCTGCTCTTCCCTTCTCCTTTCTTACCGGCGTTGAAAACCGCACGCTGCATGAGATCGGTTTCCGGGTGACCTCCGCTTTCATTGACGAGATTCCGCCTGCCGATCTCCAAGGTATTGTGCACCGCGCCTGGGACTTTCCCATCCCCCTCGTAAAGCTTGAGGATGGTCTCTATCTCTTGGAACTCTTCCACGGTCCCACACTAGCGTTCAAGGATGTTGGCGCACGCTTCATGGCACACGCGCTTTCTTTTTTCCTTGCGCAAGAGCGGCGGCGTCTCTTTATTGTTGTTGCAACGTCTGGCGATACCGGGAGTGCTGTTGCCCATGGATTCTTCAACGTCCCACACATCACTGTGTTTATTCTTTACCCCTCAGGGAAGATCAGCACGTTACAGGAACAGCAGATGACAACCCTCGGGCACAATATTTACGCGCTTGAGGTTGAGGGAACCTTCGATGACTGCCAGCAACTCGTGAAACAAGCGCTTGCCGATCCCGACCTTACAAGAGCACACAACCTGACGACGGCCAATTCAATCAATCTTGGCAGACTCATCCCCCAGATTGCATATTATGTGTGGGCGGCTGCACGTTTCAAGCTCGAACTACAACAAGTTGAAGTTCACAAGGACCTGTCAGAAAGGCCCGTCATTGCTGTCCCCAGCGGAAACTTCGGCAACCTCACCGCGGCGGCGTATTCCAAGAGCATGGGAAACCCAATCGGTCGGCTTGTTGCAGCGACGAATGAGAACTCAGTCGTGCCGGACTATTTTCGTTCCGGCTTATACTCACCCCGACCTTCTCGCCAGACCTACTCAAATGCGATGGATGTGGGCAATCCCAGCAACTTTGTCCGGATCCAGGCGCTCTACAACTACAACCTCCATCGTATGAAAAACGATATCTCTGCCGTGAGCATCTCTGACGATGAGACGCTGGCGGAAATCCGGCGGACATATGAACAGGCGGGGTACGTTCTTGATCCGCACAGCGCAGTCGGTGTTGCAGCGGCGCGGGCGGTTCGGCGAGAAGCTGACCGTTCTGCTTCCGCGATCGTCACGGCCACGGCCCATCCGGGAAAATTCCCCGACGTCGTAGCGAAGGCGCTCAATATGCAGATACCTCTCCCCCTCCCTTTGCAGGAAGCACTCAACCGACCGAAGATGAGCATGTGTATTCGGGCAGAGTATCCGGCGTGGAAGGAGATACTCCTTCAGCACACCTCCTAGCGTTCGGTCGATTTCTTGCTTCTCGCGGCAATTCTCAATACTTTCTATCGGTCAATAGGTATGTGCTGAAAGCATGGAGTACTACGTTCGATCCGCCCTTCTCGCGCTTGGATTACTGATCCTCCAGACCACCTTCATTCCTTTCCTCTCTATTGGAGGTTACCTCCCTGATCTGTTTGTCATTTGGATCGTTTACGTCGCTATCCGGCGCGGACAATTGGAAGCAAGCGTTGCCGGGTTCGTGGTGGGCTTTTTGCAGGATGCCCTTGCCGCGCAGTTCTTCGGCCTCGGTGCTTTCAGCAAGACAATCTGCGGCTTCATCGCTGGCTACTTCTTCAATGAAAACAATACTGAGCAGACTCTCGGCTCATACCGGTTTCTCCTGATTGTGCTTTTCTGCTCCGCTATCCATAACTTCATTTACTTCGGGATCTTCTTGCAGGGCGTTCGGGACTCTGTATTGCTGGCGACGGTTGAATATACTCTCGCAACCAGTGTGTACACAGGCGTTGTCAGCATTCTGCCGTTGTTCACATTTGTCCGCAGGTACCGCATCTCTCAGTCACTATGATTTACGACGAACATTTCGGTTCGCCTCAGCGGCGGAGGGTTCTTACAGCCGCCGTTCTTGTCATCTTCGGTGTGCTCTTGCTCCGCCTGTACCAGCTCCAGCTTCTCTACCACGGCGAACTGGACAAGAAATCCGAGGAGAACAGCGTGCGAGCTCTCATCAGGGAGCCCATCCGCGGTTATATGTTCGACCGCAACGGTGAGCTCGTTGTTGACGTCGGCCCCGCATATGCAATTACGCTTATCCCCTTTGAGTTCGACAAACCAGGCGGTGGTCTGCTTTCATCATTATTGAAAATGGACTCCCTCACTCTTGAGGAGCGCATCGCACGCGGCCGCATATACTCCCCCTTCCTTCCATCGCGCATCAAGAGGGATGTAGACATTCGAACGCTTGCCACCATCGAAGAATATCTCCCCATCCTCCGTGGTATCTCGTACGAGATTGAGTCAAAACGCGTCTATCCGGCACGTGCGTTTGCTACTCACCTGCTCGGCTACAGGCGGGAGATCTCTGATGCACAGCTTGCGCAGTTCAGCGATTACTACCGGCAGGGTGACCTTGTCGGCATCGCGGGCCTAGAAGCGAGGTACGAGCCCTATCTACGGGGCGAGAAAGGATACGAGTTTGTCTCCGTCAATGCGCGAGGGCAAATCATCGGCAGCTTTGAAGATGGGAAACGTGATGTTCCAGCAAGAGAGGGGTGTGACCTTCTCTTGAACGTTGACATCGGCTTGCAGGCGTTCGCTGAATCGCTGATGACACGCAACGCATACACCGGTGCCATCGTTGCGCTGGACCCGTCGGATGGAGGCATCCTCGCGCTCGTCAGCAAGCCGGATTTCGATCCATCGATCCTGAGTGGTGTCACACCCGCTGAACTGTGGTCGCAACTTCAATCCGACACCGCGAAGCCGTTGTTCAACCGCGCAACGCTCACCCGTTATCCTCCAGGTTCCACATTCAAAATGGTTCTCGCGGCTGCAGCACTGCAGGAAGGAATCATCGACGAACAGTATCGCATCCGCTGCACCGGCGCATATCGTTTTGGTGACCGTACGTTCAAAGACCTTCATGTCCATGGGTCCGTCAACATCATCGAGGCAATCCAGAAATCGTGCAACGTTTTTTTCTATCAACTCATCTTGAAGGTTGGATTCGAGAAATGGACTGAGTGCGGTCGGCGGTTCGGATTCGGCCGGATCACGGGCATCGACACAGGGGAGGAGACAGCGGGATTAATCCCGTCGACGGCCTATTACGATTCGAGATACGGCAAGGGGAAGTGGACGCAGGGAAACTTGCTCAGTCTGGCCATTGGGCAGGGGGAGGTCGGCGTTTCGCCGCTCCAGATGGCTCGGTATGCAATGGCCCTGGCAAATGGCGGGACGCTGCATCAGCCTCAGGCCGTCCGGTTCATTCGGAACAAACGGACAAACAAGCTTGAGGAAGTCTCCCATGATTCCAGCTCGGTCGGCATTTTCCCTGAAGTTATCGCGTTGCTTCGCGAAGGTATGCGACGCGTCGTTCAAGAGCCCGGTGGAACTGGGGGCCTCGCCCGCATTCCTGGGACCATCTCAGCTGGAAAGACCGGTACTGCAGAGAACCCCCACGGCGAAGATCATGCCTGGTATGTCGGGTTTGCGCCCTTCGACAATCCCAAGATAGCAATTGCTGTTATGCTGGAGAATTCGGGCTTCGGCGGTTCCAAAGCGGCACCACTGGCAGGCCTGGTTATGGAGAAGTATCTCTATGGACAACTGCGGCGGGCCCTCCCGCGACCGGCACCCACAAAACCGGATGCGCTCAAGGCGATTACGCAAGCTGTCCGTTAGTGTCTCGACTCACAAGTACCTTTAATAAGTCTACCGACCAAAGCCGCACAAAGCTATCTCTGGGACTCGACACCAGCAGTATGACAAATTACCTCAAAGAATATTTTGACTACAAAGCATTCCTGCTGTGCTTAGCCCTCGTGGCGGTCGGCCTGTTGTCAGTCTACAGCGCGACCTTTGATGTCGGTGCCGCGGGTGCATTTGAAAAGCAAGTGGTCTGGGCGGGTGTTGGTTTGCTCAGTATGCTTATTGCAGCACTGTTCCCGATCAGAGCTCTCCAGCGGATCGCGTTCCCCACCTACATTGTCACTCTGGGTATCCTTCTGGTTGTTCTTGTCGTAGGCAAGACAATTTCCGGTTCAAAAAGCTGGTTCGGCGTTGGAGGCTTAGGGGGCCAGCCGTCGGAGTTCGCTAAGGTCGCGACCATCCTCGCTCTTGCTGCCTTCCTTGCCCGCACAACGACGAGCCTGTCAAACGTCAAGCATCTGCTCATAGCCATTGGCATTGTTGTGGCGCCGATGATCCTCATCTTGGCGCAACCGGACCTGGGAACTACCGTTGTGTTCTTCGCAATGCTGCTTCCTGTATTGTACTGGGCCGGGGCATCGAACTTCATCCTCGCCGCGATTATTGCGGCCGTTCTCTCGGCCGCGGCAGCACTGTTTGGAACACTGACGTTTCTGATCACGCTGGTCATCGCTGGAGCCCTTTTGTACCTGACACGCCAGAACCGCTTCGCAGCAGCCGTGGCATTTGCTTTGACCCTCGCCATCGGTTTATCAGTGCAGGCCGTGTATGAAAGACTCCCGGCGTATCAGCAGAAGCGAATCTCCTCGTTCTTGAACCCGGAGCTTGATCCTAAAGGCGCTGGCTACAACGTGCTACAATCGAAGGTCGCGATTGGGTCCGGTGGTTTCTTCGGGAAGGGATACCTTCAGGGGACGCAGACGCAGCTCAACTTTATTCCTGAGCAGTGGACTGACTTCATTTTTTGTGTTCCGGGTGAGGAATTCGGATTCCTTGGTGCTTCTATAGTGCTCACCCTCTTCGCGGGATTGCTGCTTCACGGCATCAAAGTCGCATACCTCTCCAAAAACAGATTCGCCAGCGCGGCCGCGATCGGCGTCACGGGCATCTTCGCGATTCACATGTTGATCAACATCGGCATGTCCATGGGCCTGCTGCCGGTGATCGGCATTCCTCTCCCCTTTGTCAGCTATGGCGGCTCAGCCCTTATCGCGAACATGGTGATGGTCGGGCTGTTGATGAATTTCTACGCGAACCGCAAAGAGCACTGAGCGCCGCTAACGGTGTTTTCCTGAAGATAGCAACGTCGCGTCCGCCTCATTGAAACTCTCTTCTCTTTTTGTTATCGTGAAACACCTCGGAAGCACAACGAGTCATCCACCATGACCCTCACCTCGCTCTTGCTGCTTCTCCTCGCCGGTATCGTTACCGGGACGATTGGCGCCATGCTCGGGCTTGGCGGGGGCGTGTTCCTCGTTCCGTTTCTTGCTCTTGCCTTCGGACTTCCGATGCATCAGGCGATTGCCACGAGTATTCTGGCAATCATTGCTACGTCAAGCGCAGGCGGGGCAATGAATGTGGAAAGGCGTATTGTGAATCTCCGCCTGGGCATGACGCTTGAAACAACAACGGTTATCGGAGCGATTCTCGGTGGCGTCACTGCCAATCTGCTCGGCGGAGATGTTCTCACCAAGATCTTCGCGGGTCTGTTGTTGCTCGTTTCATTCATGATGATTTGGCGAATCCGCCAGCGGGGGATGGAAGAACCGACGCATCAGGACGGAGTTCTGGCAGCCACGTATAGAGACGATTCAACCGGCACGATCGTCTCTTATTCTGTCAGACGTGTGCCTGCCGTGATGCTTGTTTCACTTGTCGCGGGGAATATCTCCGGCCTCCTGGGAGTTGGCGGTGGTATCTTCAAGGTACCTTCCATGAACATAATCGGTGGTATCCCGATGAAGGCCGCCACAGCAACAAGCAATTTCATGATCGGCGTTACAGCGGCCGCAAGCGCTTTTATTTACTTTGCACATGGACACATAAACCCCCTGATCGTAGCACCAGCAGCCCTTGGCGTCTTGAGCGGGTCTTTTCTGGGCGTGCTGCTTGGCCGCAAGATCAAAAGCCATGTGCTCACCTGGGTATTCGCAATTGTGCTACTGATCATCTCCATCCAAATGTTTTTGCGATAGCATGCGCCCGGCAGAATGGGTTGGACAAACCAATGGATGACCCAACAACTTCTAACGTGGAACGCTGGATTAGCATGGCGCTACGCATCGGCGTCTGGAGCAGCGCCGCACTTATGATTGCCGGACTTCTTGCGGTCTGGGTCTCGGGATCGGCCTCGTTGCCGCCAAGCGAGAATCTATCTCCTAGGGCCCTCTTGCGAATGCTCTTCTCTTCATCTGTTGATGGGGTCACCTTGATTTTCTCAGGTTTAGTCGTCCTGATGCTGACTCCTTTTCTACGTGTGTTAACGGCAGCGATAGGGTTCTTGGCTGAACGGGATTTGAAGTTCGCATTTGTCTCGCTGGCTGTGCTCAGCATGCTGCTGGGCGAGTTGTTTTTTTTCCTCCGCTGAAAAGGGGAATACGAACATTCGCCTGAGCCAGAATATGTTGGGAGAGAAATTTCACATCGCGGCAGGTTCGGCCTGAGGCCCATGTAGCCACGATCTCAGACACTTTTCGTAGATTGCATTCTTCGCATGCACTTCATCCAGAAGCTTCAGGAAATCCAGCGACGAAACGAATCGCTTCTCTGTGTTGGTCTTGATGTTGATCCGGCGCTGACTCCATCACATATCAAATCATCAAGTAACCCAGTTCTCCTCTTCAATCGCCGTGTCATTGATGCTACCAGTGACCTCGTATGTGCGTACAAATTGAACCTCGCGTTTTACGAGGCGCTCGGGGACCAGGGCTGGCATATCTTGCGACAGACGCTGTCGCACATCCCACGTAGTATTATCACGATCGGTGATGGCAAGCGCGGGGACATCGGCAACACTGCAGAGCGTTATGCCAAGGCTCTCTATAACGATTTGGGCTTCGATGCTGCTACCGTAAATCCCTACATGGGGCGAGATTCAGTCCAACCCTTCACCCGCAGCGAAAACCACTGCGCGTTTGTTCTCATCCTGACATCCAATGAGGGATCAAGCGATTTCCAGCGTATCACGCTCGGTGGCAGGCCGTTTTACGAAAAGGTTCTCCAGGCCGCGGTGAGTTGGAATGCGAAGAAGAACATTGGCCTGGTGGTCGGTGCAACTCATCCTGAGGAACT
>VGWB01000095.1 GCA_016873755.1 Ignavibacteria bacterium
CGTGAGTTTGTTCGTGAGCGCAGCTCACTCACAACGTATTGGGGAACGGAATGACGGCTAATCCCCCTGATGTTCCGAGGGAGTTCCACTCCCGAGGCTTTGGCTCAATGATACTCGACTCGGATTTTCGACGAGTACCCAACAGATCATAGTATATGCCTATCCTGGCTATGATCTTCCATTGTGACATAGCGGAATCTCCAAGCTGTTCCGAGGGAACTCTGCTCCCGAGGCTCCCGCTTAGAGACGTGAGTTTGTTCGTGAGCGGAGCTCACTCACAACGTATTGGGGAACGGAATGACGGCTAATCCCCCTGATGTTCCGAGGGAGTTCCACTCCCGAGGCTTCGAGTTCTTACTTACCCCGGCTGCGATTTTCCGTCGTGGCATGGATCGGATTTGTTCGTGAGCAGAGCTCACTCACAACGACTAGGGGGATTAGGATTTGGCAGTCGACGGCGCGGGGTGTCATATCCACCCCTACGCTCTCTTATCGGATAGCCCAGATCACATCTGCGATAGTCTCGCGCTTCCCCTCAAATTTGAAGCGATGAAGCTTGGACGGATCGAAGTTGTCGAGATATGGTTTCACCAATGATTCAAGCCACGTCAGCTCGGCTTTTAGCTTCCAGTGCTGTCCGTCGGATGCGTACAGAACAATGAAGATCCTGTTCTCGAAGTGTTTCCGGCGCTGCTGGCTTTGATGGGTGTAGAACCATTCAATCAGTTCTCTCGGGTGCTTCTGACCGTAGTCGAGATCGTGATTGAATCCTCGCGGATACGTCGAGGTCTTGTGGTCAAAGCTGATCTCGCCGATTCTGAAGTCCCTCAGCCGGTCCTTCCCGTCGTGAGCCGCTCTGACGTTTGCGTGCAAACAGAATATCTGCTCGACCGCCTTCGCAGACCAGAAGTTGTACCACCGGTTCAGCGTATAGTGCAGGATCTCGGCGAAGTTCGGACTGCTTCTGAACCGCGCTTCGACTTCTTTCAGCAGGGCATCGAAGCTGAAAATGTGGTAGATGAAATCGGTCTGCTCGTCCCATTCGTCGCTTTGCTTCTGCCCCCACTCGTAGGGATAGGCATAGCGTTTCTTGAGTTCGAGTTCGCGGTCGTCGATCGGCACTTTCATAACGAATCAGTGGAAGAGATTATGTGTTCTTCTGAAAGATGAAGATATACTCGTGCTTGAATACATAGAAACCCCCGGCGAGCGCACGATACCGCCAGAGCTCCTGTCGATTTCGCTTTCCCAGCGTCTCCTCGAAATTCTTCACGATAATGCTCTTGAGCGTGTACCGTCGGTTCAGCACCTCGTTCATGGTGAGAAAGCCGAGCGGGATCCACTCGCCCTTTTCGTATTTGTCACCGATGACCACAGCAAGGAACCGGCGGCTCGCAAGAACGGGAGTGACCCGATCCACGACAGCACCGAAACCCTCTGCGAATTCCCGGGTGGTTCTCGCGTTGGAGAGGTCTCGCCGATTCCTGCTGAACCGTATGATGTCGTGATAGGGTGGATGCAGGATGACCAGCTGCACCGACTCAACGCCGTTCCTTCTGAGGAGCGCGCGAAAGTCTACCCTTGTGCTATCCCCAACCTCGAGCGCAACCCTTGTGGCCCCGTTTTGCCGGGCGAGCTCTTGCAGAGCTAACCGGGCCCTTCGCGCGACCGATGGCTGGAGCTCAACTCCGAGGCCGTTCCGGCCGAGACGCAGGCATTCCAGCAGCGTCGTCCCGCTGCCTGCGAACGGATCGAGCACCCATTCTCCCCTCTTCGTGTACCGGTGCATCAACTGGTAGGGGATCTGCGGTACGAAATTGCCCCAATACCAGGCAGAATGAGGGCCCGACGAATCGCGTTTTTCAAGCACCCACAGACTATCCGTAAGGATGGAACTGTATTCCTTCCACCGATTCAGATTGATGTCGTTGACCCTCCCTCTGCGCACTTCGGTCAGCGCCTTCTTGAGACGATTGACGTAGTAGCGTGCCCGACCTACTGTCCGCGTTCCCTCGATCTGACGAAGCTCGCTAAGGAGATACTGTCGCGAAACACGATTGGCCCGTCCATCGTGACCGTCGGAGCGGACCCGAATCATAGCGCCCTTGTCTGATTCGATCGAGGCTCTCAGCTTCGAGACCTCCAGCCGAAGCTTGCGAATGCTGCGCGCGGACTCGAGTCTACTGATTCCTCGAACGATGTCGACACCGCCTGTTCGTCTTCTGATTCCCATAGTGCCTTCACACCGATTAAGGAGCAAACTCAAGAGTAAGATACTGATTTCCATATAGCATTGCAAAATTCTTAGGTGTATCGAGACGACAATTCGCGCGAGCCCCGGTGGCGCACATCGCGATCTCCGTATGAGCCCCAGGCCATCAGGAACTCCCCACGAAGATATCGACGCTTAGTCTCGGGAGGACAACGGAAGCATTGACGAAGAGACTTTCTTCTTGATTTTCGAACGAAAAGCTATACTTTTACACCAACCAAACCGATTCCTGTTTTCATTTCTAGCAATCTCCCTCATGCTCAACTACATTTGGATCGCACTGATCGTGATCGGTCTCTTGGTGGCCGTCGGCAATGATGTGAAGGACGAAATCCAAAACACCTACCGCAACGGGGTTCCCCTCACTGCCACATTCGTCGTTCAGAAGGCCCCCACCGCGCAGCGCGCGACGTGGGAAGGAGAACTCGCACTCTCTGCTGAGTCCTTCGGACAATTCTATGGTCTGAAGCCGGGTGAGTCCGAAATCCGCCAGCCCGTCAGCATCAGCACGGCTCCCTCCGGTGCGTCCACATTCCTGATGGTGACCGGGCCGTCGAGTCCGGATCATTGGAAAGAGATGGCAAAGTCGGCCACCAGCAAGGACAAGCTGATGGGGACCGTGCAGTCGATGAAGTTCTCAGCCGACGAGGCCACGGCGGAGGTGGAGATCGTTTTCGAGCCGATTCGACTCGTGAAATTGAAAGCCGTGACGCAGGCTGCTCTTGACTATGCAGCGACGGCGGTCACGATTGCCATCGGGCTTATCGGCATCATGGCGTTGTGGCTGGGCGTCATGAAAGTAGCGGAGGAGGCAGGGCTTCTCAAAGTCGTGACGCGTCTGCTGGCGCCGGTCACGAAACGACTTTTTCCCGATGTCCCGACGGACCATCCGGCAATCGGTGCGATGATCATGAACATCGCTGCGAACATGCTCGGCCTCAGCAATGCGGCGACCCCGCTGGGGCTGAAGGCAATGGAAGAGCTCAACAGGCTCAACCCGAAGGTCGGAACGGCGACGAATGCGATGGTAACGTTCCTCGCTATAAACACCGGCGGCCTCATCCTCATTCCGGCGACGGCGATTGCGGTTCGGGCAGCGGCCGGTTCGTCCAACCCGGGCATCATCATCGGAACTTCGATTTTCGGTGCAGCCTGTGCGACAGTCGCGGGTGTCACCGCGGCGAAGTTGTTGCAGCGGCTCCCGCGGTATCGAAAAGACTTCGAGCCCGTCTCACAACCGGGGAAGGAGGGGGACAATGGGTGATTTCTTCCGTGCGTTGATCAATGCGATCGCGATCGTAGCAATTCCGCTGATGCTTTTTGCGTTCCTGGGGTGGGGCGTGGTTAAGAGAGTGAAGGTCTATGAGGTGTTCGTCGAGGGAGCGAAGGACGGCTTCAATGTCGCTGTCCGCATCATACCGTATCTTGTGGCGATGCTCTGCGCTATCGGGATTTTCCGCGCCAGCGGCGCGATGGAGCTGCTCACGACCGTCCTCGCGCCGATCACAAACCTGATTGGCATGCCGGCGGAGACGCTGCCGATGGCTCTGATGCGCCCACTCTCCGGCAGCGGCTCGCTCGGTATCATGACAGAGCTCATGAAGGTGCATGGACCCGACTCGTTCATCGGTATCCTTGCTTCCACGATGTACGGAAGCTCGGAAACGACCTTCTATGTGCTTGCGGTATATTTCGGATCGGTGCAGGTGAAAAACACGCGGCACGCTGTCCCGGCTGGTTTGATCGCCGATGTGTGCGGTATGCTGGGTGCCGTATTCATTTGCAGAGTACTGTTCGGAATCTGACATGGCAGCACTCCGAATGCTGGTGCGACACATTGGCCCGGCTGTTGCTTTGCTCGTTCTCTCCTCAACAGACCTCGTTCCGCAATCAACGCTGCCGCATGCGTCACGATCCAGCATGCTGAGCCAGCAACAGACCATCACGGGCGGAATCGGAGTCACCGTCATTGACGGAAAGGCGTACTATCTTTTTCATGTCATGCCGGAATTGGCATTTGGAAAAATCGGTGTGGGTCTGGATGTCAACATCCGGATCAGTGAGCATGGAAAGATCCGCCACGAGGACTTCAATGAGGCGTACGACTACCTTCGGCTGATCAGGTACGTGCGGTACGGGATGAAGCACGATCCCCTCTATATCCGGCTTGGGGCGATGGACTATTCACGGATTGGGCACGGGTACCTTGTCTACTTATATCGAAATAGCGCGAGTTACGATCTGCGCAAAGTGGGGTTAGAGCTCGATGCGGATTTCGAGCAGTTTGGCTTCGAATCCATCTACAGTGACATCGGAGGCGCAGGTGTGTTGGGCGTGCGGGGATATATGCGGCCGCTTCAGTACACGCGCGCAGCATCGATCCCCATCATCGGCGGGTTGGAAACGGGGCTGACCTTCGCAGCCGATTTCCACGCTGACGCGAACAAAACGTGGGGAGATGCCTCGGGGACGGTTCAGAACGCAAATGACGGCGGCTCACTTTCGGCGATCGGATTTGATCTGGGTGTTCCTCTTCTCTCCATCAGTTCGTTACGATCTACACTGTACGCGGACTACGCGAAGATCGCCAATTACGGGAGCGGGGCAGCCGTCGGGATTGACCTGAGTTTCACTGGCCTGGGGCCGATTGCCCTCAGTGCGAAGTATGAGCGTCGTTTTGCCGGTGATCAGTTCCTCCCTTCCTATTTCGACGCCCTCTACGAAAGGGAACGATATCAGGTGGTTGACACGACGCGCTTCGTGAGCAAAGCTCAACTGCTGAAGAATGCTCAGTCATTCGAAGGATACTATGGCGAGCTTCTGCTGAGTATTCTGGGGACACTCAACGTGGTCGGCGGATACCAATCACCCGTCGGTCAGCGCAACGCCGGAAGGATCCATCTCGAAGTGGAGAGCGGCAATGCTCTTCCAGGGATTGTCCTCGCCGGGGGGTATGACAAGAAGAACGTTGGATCCGTTTTCAAAGTTGACAACAACTCGCTCTTCTTTGCTCAGGTCGGCTACAGACCGCTTCCCTCCATGACTGTTTCGATGCTCTATCAATGGACCTTCACCGAAGAGAAGGATGAGGCGAGCGGACGGGTAGTCGGATACAAGGTGCAGAAGCGCGTTGAGCCGAGAGTAGGATTCATAATCAGCTTCTGAGAAAGGCCCTTTCGTTGCAAGGAAACCGGGACAGTCCATTCGAGGCTTTTCTGTTGCATTTCTAGGGTCGTGTGGCTATCTTTTTCTCCGCCGTAACAGGTCTGCAGTGTGAGCCTCACCTGGCGCCTCGTCAGACACTGCAGTGCTTCCGCTGCTGTCACTCTTTAACAACCTGGATATGTCCCTTCTCAATAGGCTTGTAGTTACCGCCCTGCCCCTGATTCCCAAGGCCATCGTCGGGCAAGTAGCGAAGCGATATATAGCGGGAACGACCCTGGGTGATGCCGTTGCTGTAGCAAAGAGCCTGAATTCTGGGGGGATGATGGTGACGATGGATCTTCTGGGAGAGGATGTCAAGGACGATGGGGAAACGCACCAGGTTCGAGATAACATCATTTCGATACTCCAATCGATCAAGCAACACGAGCTCAACTCCAATGTTTCCATCAAGCCAACGCAACTCGGGCTGCTGATCGACAAAGAGCTTTGTCTCCGGAATATCCGTTCTATTGTGGAGACAGCTCGTACGCTGGGCAACTTCGTCCGGATTGACATGGAAGATGCCAGAACCACTGACGGTACGTTCGAAATCTACCGGCGTCTTCGGCGAGAGGGGTATTCGAACACGGGTGTTGTCATCCAGGCGTATCTGCGCAGAAGCGAGGCCGACGTACGGACGCTTACTAAGGAGGGGGTGAACTTCCGTCTCTGCAAGGGGATCTACAACGAGTCCCCCACGATCGCGTTCAAGGGCCGGCAGGAGATCCGCGACAACTTTGTTCGATTGCTGCAGATTATGCTCGAGGCAGGTTCGTACGTTGGCATTGCAACCCATGATGACCACCTCATCGAAAGGGCGTTCGCGTTGGTCCGGAAGCTGGGTCTGGAGCGCTCGCACTACGAGTTTCAGATGCTGCTTGGGGTACGCGAGTCGCGTCGAAATGACATCGTCCGTGATGGGCATCGGCTGCGTGTGTACGTTCCGTATGGCGAGCAATGGTACGCGTATTCGACTCGACGTCTCAAAGAGAATCCCTACATGGCGTGGTATATCACGAAAGCCATTTTTGTGCGTTGAAACAGACCTAGTCACACTAACACAAGGAGACATTTATGGCGGAAATCAAAGGCACAGGTGGTGGAGGAGTGAGCTACAGGCCGTACGTCCCCGCTGAGACAATCGTCACTGAGTTCACCGTCCGCGCGCTGATCATCGGGTTGGTGATGTGCGTGGTGCTGGGTGCCGCGAACGCCTATCTGGGGTTGAAAGCAGGCATGACGATTGCAGCGACGTATCCCGCTGCGGTAATAGGTATGGCGGTGCTGCGCCTGATGAAGGGAAGCATTCTCGAGGAAAACTTCGCCCGAACGGTTGGTTCGATCGGCGAGTCTGTTGCGGCCGGCGCAATCTTCACGCTGCCTGCTTTCTTCATTGCAGGGATCTGGCCTGAATTCGCAACAGTAGGTCACTATCTGGAATCCAGCGCGATCATGTTCGCGGGGGGTGTGCTGGGAATCATGTTTGTCGCACTGCTCCGGCGCGTGATGGTTGAAGACGTTGAGCTCCCATTCCCCGAGTCGGTTGCCGCCGGAGAAATCCACAAAGCGGGGCGCGGGACCGGTACGGGGGCGAAGTTCCTCTTTGGCGCTATGGGTGTCGGCGCGATCATACAGTCCCTCTCCGAGCTTCGATTCATCGCTACCTCGTGGGAGAAGTTCGTGGAGTTCACGCGCACGGCAATTTCGCTGAAGGCGAGCGGTTCGGCGACGGGTCAGAGTGGAATACTCGTGAGCACTCCGGGGGTGCGACCGGCCTATATCGGAGTCGGGTACATCATTGGCCCGAAGCTCGCCTCGTTGAACTTCAGCGGCGGCTTGCTCGCGTGGGGGCTGTTCGTTCCCATTATCACGTACTTCATCGGCCCGACGCTGCTGCCGGAAGGGACGAGCGCGGAGGATGCAACGTGGGTCGATATGGCAAACAATGTGTGGCGATACATCGTTCGCCCGATCGCGATCGGAGGGATGTTGACGAGCGCCGGATTCACGCTGTTCAGAATGAGGAAAAGCCTCGCCACCGGCATCCGGAGGTCCCTCGGGGACGTCAAGAAGGCTGCCACGGGTGAGCACGTGACAGTGAGAACCGAAAAGGATATGAGCTTCAACTGGGTCGTGGCAGGAATTCTTCTGGCATCCGTTGCAACGTTCTTCATCTACAACTACTTCGCAGAGGATGTCTATGCTGCGCTTGTTGCTACTCTGGTGATGATTGTGGGCGGATTCTTCTTTGCCGCTGTGTCAGGGTACCTCGTCGGAATTATCGGATCCAGCAACAATCCGATCAGCGGATTGACGCTTTCCACCCTGCTCATCGCCGCAGTGCTGATGGTCGCGCTGGGGATGACGGGTGCTCCAGGAGTCGCAGCCGTGCTGGGTGTGGCTGCGGTGGTTTGCGTTTCGTCTGCTGTGGCCGGTGAGATGCTGCAGGACCTCAAGGTAGGACATATCCTCGGAGGAACTCCATGGAAGATGCAGGTCGGAAACCTTTTTGGTGTCGGCCTTGCGTCGATCGCAATGTTCATCCCCATCGTGATCCTGCACCAAGGTGATATCAACTTGGGCGGCACCGGACTCGGCGGCAGGGCTTATCCGGCTCCTCAGGCGAGCCTCATGGCGTTACTCTCGCAAGGGATCGTAGGGGGAGAAATGGCATGGCCTCTGATTATCGTGGGAATGCTGATGGGATTTGGATTCATCCTGATGCAAGTGAGAAGCCCGATGCTCGTGAGTGTCGGCATGTACCTACCCCTTGAGACCACCTCTGCCATTTTCATCGGTGGCTTGATCCGTGGGATTGTCGACCGCATCGGTGCTCGGAGGCAACACAATGACGCGCAGAAGGCCAGGGCAGAGAACGTCGGTATCTTGCTCGCAGCAGGTCTCATCGCCGGCGAGGCGTTGATCGGATTGCTCTTCGCCGCTCTCGCTGTCCTCGACCTCCGATACAATGAGTGGGTGCCGGGATTGATCTCGTTCTTCCCAATGGACTTCTGGGTGAGTCTGTTCGTCTTCGTCATCATCGGTTGGATCCTGATCCAGATTCCGCTGCGAAACGCAGGTAAACCCGACGAACCGGCACCACCAAGCGCGGTCATGTAGGGATCCCTGCTTTCGAGCAGGGGGGGGTGTCGAATCTAGGCGGAGCACATCCGGGTGACCGGAGTTACTCCGCCCGTGTTTCTGTGACGCCGGCAGAGTGTGAAGCACTCCGGCCGGATCAGCGCAAGAGAGGATGAGTGTTATGAGGGACAAGAAAACGGCCGCGGTCAACTTGCTGGAGTTGGTGCCGCGGCGTACCGTGAAGTGGGAAACAGAACCGAATGGATCCGTTGTCTTGATCATCCCAAAGTTCAAGAATCGATTTGCCGTGCGGTATTTCATGCCGATGCTTGCGAAACCCGATGTTCGCCTCAAGCTGGATGCGTACGGAAGTTTCGTCTGGAATCACTGCGACGGACGTACAACGGTGTTGAGAATTGCCGAGAAGATGAGATCGGAGTTTGGACCCGATGTCGAGCCCGTATACGACCGGGTCGCACTCTTCGTCGGCAGGCTGAACAAAGAACATTTTGTGACCCTGAAGGATGAACATGACCTTACGGGGGCGACGTACGAAGAACCAACGAAGATAGAATAACGAGGAGACGAGCCATGTCAAGGGCAACAGAAGGTCTGAAACCAGGGAGTGTCTGGAAGTATTTTGAAGAGATTTCACAGATCCCGCGCGGATCGAAGAATGAAAAACAAATCGCCGCCTATGTGATGAAGAAGGCCCAGGAAATGGGCCTCGAGGCGCAGCAGGACAAATCCATGAACGTCGTGGTCCGCAAGCCTGCCTCGGCCGGGCTCGAAAGCCGGCCGATGGTGTGCCTGCAAGGCCATCTCGATATGGTGTGCGAGAAGAACAAAGACAAAGTGCACGACTTCGAGAAAGATCCCATCCAGATTGTCCGCGACGGGAATGTGCTGCGCGCCGACGGCACCACGCTCGGCGCCGACAACGGCATCGCTGTGGCAACAAACCTCGCCATCATGGAAGATCGATCGCTTGAACACGGACCGCTGGAGTTCCTGTTCACGGTTGACGAGGAAACGGGCCTCACCGGCGCCAGCAATCTGAAAGCTGGATTCGTTCAAAGTAAGACGCTGCTCAACCTCGACTCTGAGGAGGAAGGTGCTCTGTATGTCGGTTGCTCCGGCGGACGCAACACCATCGGCACCTGGAATGCGAAGCTCGAGAACGCGCCGAGAGCATCGAAGGCCGTTGCAGTGCATGTGAAGGGCCTGAAGGGAGGCCATTCGGGGCTGGAGATCGACAAGGGGCGCGGGAATTCGATCAAGATTCTCAATCGGGTGCTACTCGCCGTCGGCGAGCACGGAGCTCGACTCGCACATATCGAGGCGGGAAACAAGAGCAACGCCATTCCGAGGGAGGCGGAGGCGCTTGTCTTTGTGCCGGCCCCCAAGATGAGACAGGTGAAAAAGGTCGTCGCACAGTTCGACACGACGATCAAAGCCGAACTCGCCTCCGTGGAACCTGACCTATCGATTACAGTCGAGGAAAAAAAGGACTTTAAGAAGGGGAAGGTGCTCAAGAAGCAGCAGCAGGAAATGGTATTGAAAACCATTGCGGGTCTGCCACATGGTGTGACCAAGATGAGTGCGGACATTCCGGGTCTGGTTGAGACATCGACCAACCTCGCCATCATCAGGATGGAAAAGAACAAGATCGTGGTGACGACGAGCCAGCGCAGCTCTGTGGCTTCGGAGATTCTCGAGATCCTCGAGACCGTCCGATGCGTCTTTGAGTTGGGCTGCGCGAAGGTCCAGCACACCGAAGGATATCCGGGTTGGAAGCCGAATCTGGAGTCAGCGATCCTCAAGGTTGCGAAATCCACATACCAATCTCTGTACGGGAAAGAACCCGCGATCAAGGCCATCCATGCAGGCCTGGAATGCGGCATCATTGGTCAGAAGTATCCGGGAATGGATATGGTCTCGTTCGGTCCTACGCTTGAAGGCGTTCACTCGCCGGACGAAAAAATCTACATCGACACCGTAGAGAAATTCTGGAAGTATCTGCTGGCAATATTGAGGAATGTGGTCTGAACCCTGAGGTGAGATGGGAGGCGCGAGATGTGAGAGGAGGAAAACTATCAGACATAATGTGCCTGAAATTGTGAATCCAAAAGGAGTGTGTAGAATGGAAAAGGCGCACAAGAAACTCAACGTCTGGCAGGAAGCCATGCAGTTGGCGAAAGAGATCTACCAAGTGACATCGGGGCTACCCGAGTCAGAGAAATATGGCCTCATCTCTCAGATGCGAAAAGCCGCAGTATCCATCCCTTCGAACATCGCTGAAGGTGCAGCGCGTCAAAGTGATAGACAATCACTTCAGTTCTACACGATCGCGCGTGGCTCGCTTAGCGAATTGGACACCCAGATCGAGCTGTGCGCGTTGCTCGGAATGCTCACAGGGTCTCAGACACGCCACATCGAGCCGCGCCTAAACGCGGTGGATGGACTTCTGAGCGGCCTGATACGCTTCACGAGGAAAAAACGTACATCGAAGTAAGCAGTCGCGCTCAGCGGGCAACGAGAGGATCAAGGACATCATCTCTCATCTCGCGTCTCACATCTAACGATTAAGCATATGACCGTGCCAACTGCGCCGATCGACAGTACATCACGGCCCGAGCCGCCACGCGGGTATCGCTGGATCGCCCTGCTGTTCCTCAGCCTGGCGATGTTCGGCAACTATTACATCTACGACAGCATCAATCCGCTTGTGGACATCTTCGTCCAGAAACTCGGCTTCACCGACGAGAACGTCGGCTGGTTGAACTCGAGCTACAGCGTTGCCGCCGTACTGACCCTCTTGCTCGGCGGGATCATCGTCGACCGCATCGGCACGAAGAAATCCATCGCGATCTTCTCCTTCCTCTGTCTCCTCGGCGCGCTCTTGACCGCGGCGGGCGACAGTTTCGAGGTGATGGTGTCGGGACGCGCCGTCCTGGGCCTCGGTGCTGAGTCGCTTATCGTCGCCGTGACGACGGCCCTGGCGAAGTGGTTCAAGGGAAAAGAACTCAGCTTTGCCTTCGGTGTTAACCTGACGATCGCACGACTGGCATCGGTCGCCGCGGATAATTCGCCCTCGTGGGCTGGGTCAGTTTTCTATCCGAGCGGCCCGACCGGCGAGCCGAGCTGGCAAGGCCCGCTGATGCTGGCCGTCGGCGCCGGGGCAATTTGCATGGTGGGAGCAGCGGTGTACTGGTGGCTTGAAGACGTCGCGCGCAAACGCTACCAGTTGGGTCAAGCAGGTAGCGTCGACAAGCTGGAGTTTCAAGGGATCTTCAAGTTCAATCGTTCGTTCTGGCTCATCGTCGGCCTCTGCTTCACGTTTTACTCGGCCATCTTCCCGTTCCGGACATTTGCGATCAAGTTCTTCATGCACACGCACTTTGCCGACCTCTCGGAGGATGTCGCGCGCGAAACGGCAGGATTCTTCAACAGCCTGCTGCCGCTATCCGCGATGATTGCCACGCCTCTCTTCGGCCTCCTGGTCGACAAGATGGGGAAACGTGCACTTTTCATGATGTTTGGCTCCTTCCTCCTGATGCCGGTCTTTCTGATCATGATGTATGGTGGTGTGACGCTCTGGGTGCCGGTCTCGATGATGGGAATCGCTTTCTCCCTCATCCCGGCTGTCATGTGGCCGTCGGTGGCATACATCGTGGACGAAAAGAGGCTGGGTACAGCATATGCGCTTATGACCCTGATTCAGCAAATCGGGTTCTTTGCCCTGAACCTCATGATCGGTATCGCGAACGACTCCGCGGGAGCGAGTGCTCAAAATCCGGGCGGTTACGCCCTTGGCATGTGGATCTTCTCCACGCTGGGATTCGTCGGTCTTCTCTTTGCTATCTTGCTGCGAAAAAACGAAACGGGACCTCACGGGCATGGGCTGGAGACGATTAGGGCGGGAGGCAAAGCATAGCTCGCAAGAGGTGAAACGGAGAACGAGAGAATTTCCGATTGCCGAATTCCGATTGCCAATTGAGAGTGAACCACGCGAATGAATGCTGATGAGCTGAAGAGCCGCTGCAAAACAGTGGCAATTGAGGTAGCGAAGTTGGTCGAACAGCTTCCAAACGGACAGACAACAAGCGTTTTCGGAAGACAACTCTTGCGTTCCGCTGCTTCGGTCGCGGCAAACTATCGGTCAGCATGCCGCGCGAGATCGCGCGCGGGTTTTATCAACATGTTAGGAATCGTTGAGGAAGAGACGGACGAGAGTCCATTTTGGCTTGAGATGCTCGTCGAAATGAAGAAGATCGAAGCCTCGAGCGTTGAGCCTCTCGTGAAGGAACTTAAGGAGCTGCTCGCGATCTTCACGGCTTCCAGAAAGACTGCAAAATCAGGAGCTAAACAATAAATTGGCAATTGACAATTGGAGATCGGAAATCACATATGAACATATCATCAGAGCTCTACTCCGCTTCTCAGATCGCTGTGCGGGACTGCATGGGGGTGCAGCCCGGTGAGCGTGTGCTGGTCGTGACCGATGAACCGCTGCGGATAATCGGGTATGCGATTTGGAAGGCCGCAAAAGACCTCGGCAACGAAGTGATGCTCGTAGAAATCCTGCCGCGAAAAACCAACGGTGAGGAACCACCCAAGGAAGTCGCTGAGCTGATGAAGATGGTCGACGTGGTGCTCTGCCCGACGTCGAAATCACTCACCCACACCGACTCGCGACGCGCGGCAAGTGAAAAGGGCGTGCGCATTGCCACGCTCCCCGGCGTGACGGAGGAGATCATGATCCGCTGCATGAACGCCGACTACAACAAGATCGCCGAGCGAACCTTCCGGCTCTGCGAGGAGCTGGAGAGGACCAGCGTCGTACGAGTGAAAGCACCCGGCGGCACGGATGTGACGCTCCCCATCAAGGGCCGGAAGGCACATGCGAGCTCAGGACTCTTCCGTGAGAAGGGCCTCTGGGGCAATCTTCCGACGGGAGAGGCCTACCTCGCTCCTCTCGAGGGCCAGTCGCAAGGTGTGGTCGTGGTCGACGGTTCCATGGCGAGTGTCGGCGTGGTGCGTGAGCCCATCCGCATACTCGTGAAGGATGGTTTTGCCACTGACATCACCGGCGGCGCCGAGGCGAAACGGCTTGTTGAGCTTCTCGAGCCTCACGGCAAGGATGGGCGCAATGTTGCCGAGTTTGGC
>VGWB01000096.1 GCA_016873755.1 Ignavibacteria bacterium
CACCAAGCCGCTTGTCGCGGCGCTATTGATGGCCCGGATAGCATCCAGGGAAATGCTCCGACCCCATCCCTGGTACGCGGTGGTCGAATCGTAGAACCGGTCGCAGACAACGATGACCCCGCGCTCTAGGGCCGGCTGGATTACCTCATATACCAGCTGCGAGCGGCTCGCCGAGAAGAGAAACAACTCCGTCATATCGGCCATCCCAAGTGACCGCTTGTCTAACAGAATCGAACGGATCTTCTCCCCTATCGCGGTCCCTCCAGGATCCCGCAAGACCAAGACCTTGTGCTGCTCCCGTGTCAGCCGATCGGTGAACAGCTCAACTTGCGTCGACTTGCCGGAGAAATCAAGGCCTTCGAACGTGATGAACATAGCGGTAGAGATGTACTGGTTGTGTCACCTGCAAAAAGTAATCAAATTCACTCACTGATGCAAACAATGTGGTTCTGTGTGGTTGCAGCTCTGCGTTTTTTTCAGTACGTTTTTGGTGCGCTCCGACGAAGAGAGCACTCGATGATCGGTTCGCTGATGTGAGAGTGCGCCACTTCCTAACGAGAACCGTCTCGCCTGCAGGTGACGTGAGCATGCAGAAGTCAAAGAAGAAACGTATCACCCGAGAAGTGGTCCCCTCTGTTAGAGCCCTCGACAAAGCGGAGCAAAGACGAACTGAATCGCGCGGGGAAGATGCCTTGCTGATCAAACGGGCACTTGCTGGTGATCAGAAGGCGTACAGAAAGCTCCGGCTCAAGTACTACGAGGCCATCTACAACCTGATCTATCGGATGATCAGGGACAAGGATGAAGTCGAAGATCTGACGCAGGAAGCATTCATCAAGGCGTTCACTTCGCTCTCCAGCTTCAACGACGAATACGCCTTCTCCACCTGGCTGTACAAAATCGCTACAAACAACTGTATCGATTATATCCGCCGCAAGAAACTGCAGACCTTCTCCATCGACAAGCCTGTCGAGTCAAAGGAAAGCGACTTCACCTACGAGCTGCCCGATTCCACCTACGAGCCGGACCAAGAGCTCATCGACCGCCAGCGGAAAAGACTCCTGGAAGACGCAATCAATTCCCTACCTGCGAAGTATCGACAGGTCATACACTTACGGCATGTAGAGGAGAAAGAGTACCAGGAAATCGCCGCAATGCTTAGACTCCCGTTGGGGACTGTCAAAGCCCACATCTTCCGCGCCCGTGAAATGTTGAACAAGTACCTACGGGATAAGCTGCGTCATTACTAGCTCTCTCTTCCTGCAACTCCGATGTCTTCCCGATCGTAATAGAACGTGGAGCCCATCAAGTGGGGAGAACCATGCCAGCTACCGCATCATCCAGAACCTACGCCACCGGCACCGTTTTCCTTCTGGCCACAGCGATAACAGCTGTTGCCCTCAGCCAGGAGGTTACCCGACGCGAGGTTACGCGCACAACGGAAAAAGAACTGAGAGTCTCATTGGAGGTATCGTTTGGGACGGTAGCCATTGGAAAGGGGGATCGAGACAAGATTGTTGTAACCGAATACTGGAGGGACAAAGACGAGAAGCAGCAGCTTGACATGTGGTATGATGTTTCGAATGGCCGGGGTGATCTCGATATCGAGCTCACAGATTCCAAGAAGACGAGAAAGCAAGATCAGTCGTGGATTTCCAAAGAGGAATTCCGAGGACGCAAACTCGACCACGATGACCGACATCTTACAACAAAGTTCACCGACGCAGTACCGATCGAACTCAAGGTGTCCCTAGGGGCAGGCGAGGGCGAGTTTGATTTGAGCGGATTGAAGATCAAGCGGTTGAAGATCTCGTCGGGTGCCAGCTCTGCCGACCTCCGCTGTGACGAGGTAAATGCTGTCCCGTGTGATGAGGTCGTCATTGAGTCCGGTGTCAGCAAGTTCTCCGCCTCGGGACTTTCGAATCTGAATTTCCGCACGCTGAAGTTCCGCGGCGGCGTCGGTTCTTACAAGCTCGACTTCGGAGGAAAGCTCCTGCGTGCCGCCACCGCCGAGATCGAAGTCGGCCTCGGCGCAGTGACTGTCTACGTTCCCCGAGACATGCCGGTGCGGCTCATTTCTGATGAAAGCTGGTTTTCGACCTTGGATGTTGACGATGACTTCATCCGCGTGAAAAAGAGCGTGTACGAGACAGAGAAGTTCAGGGAAAGTGCCAACGGGCTGACAATCAAGATCGAATCTGGCCTGGGGTCAGTCAAGCTGAGGATCCGCTAAGCGTCGGACAGCGATGTGAAGAGATCCCGATGAGGGTTGCCGTGAAACGTCTAGTGCGGCCCTTCATCGGGATCTTCTGTTTCGTTTGACTTTGAGCCCATAATTGACCAATTTTGCACGGTCGACCATGCCGAACGACCAATCAAGAGATCTGGCTTCGCCCATTCTATGTCCATTCGTTCCCAGCCCTCGCGCCCTTCTTCTGGCCTCATGACGAACGTACGCTGGATGCTCCACACAGTTGCACAAAGACGCAGAACCCGCATCGCTCTTACCCTCGTTGTTACGTTCAACCTGAGCCTCGCCCAAATCGATACCCTCAAGCTTTCTCCTGACGACCTGTTCGCTCTCGCGCGACAGAGAGCATTTGCCGGTCAGCGCGACGAGGCCCGCTCCCTTTGCACGACAATCCTCGCAAAATATCCCTCCTACTTTGACGTGAGGACGTTGCTCGCCAGAACCTACGCGTGGGACGGTAACTACGGTGAGGCCCGAGCCGAACTATCGAAGGTCTTGAGCGCGTCTCCGACAAACAAGGATGCATTGAGCGCGCTGCTCGACGTCGAGTTGTGGGACCACAAGTTCGACCGGGCTGTGGAAGTGGCAAGTCAAGGAATCCGTGCGTATCCCACCGAAGAGAATTTCCTCCACAAGAAAGCGCAAGCGCTGAACAGTCTTGGCCGCGACACGGAAGCGCTAACGCTCCTGGCCCAGCTGGAAGACATCAACCCGTCGCATCCTGGTGCAGCCACGTTGCGCCAGCAGATCAAACGCAGTTCACTGGGAAACGGCGTGGGTTTTCGGTATGCCACGGATCGGTTTTCTGAAGTCTACGGACCAATGCATTATGGCCATGCTCAGCTGAGCCGACGGACACCACTTGGGATCGCCTTCGCGAGGTTCAACTACTCAAGACGCTTCGGCATGGAGGGTTTTCAACCCGAACTGGAATTGTATCCAGCCATCACATCGGGCATCTACACGTATCTCAACTACGGATACTCATCGAGCACCCTTTTCCCCAAACATCGGATCGGGGCAGAACTCTACAGCAAGCTCCCATTGTCACTCGAAGCATCTCTGGGATTGCGACATCTCTCCTTCAATCCTTCACAATTCGTCACGATCTATACCGGATCCCTAGGTTTGTACTACGAGAGCATCTGGATTTCCCTCAGGCATTATTTGACACCCGACGATGGCGGATTGTCGATTTCGACAACGACGATGGTGCGGTGGTACCAAGGAGACGTCGACAACTTCTTTATGCTCAGAGGAGGCTTCGGATTTGCCGCAGATGAGCGGGCTATTCAATCCAGCGCGGGCTTGAGCGGGAAGGAGGTCTTCTATCTCAAAGCGCAAACGGCTGGCGTCGGCTGGCAGCGGAGCCTCGGCACACATATGCTGTTCTTCGCCACAGTCGACGTGACGAACCAAGAGCTGAGCGCTCGCGCCGGCCAGTACGTCACGATGTATTCCCTTTCGATTGAGCTGCGCGCACGATTCTAGGTTGCGCGGAGCCTCACCACCTCATCCTACCCCGAAATGGAAGAACTGCCCCCATGAGTGGGGATGATTGACATCCCTCGTTCGAATGAGATTAAGAAGCGCTTGCCGGTAGGCGTCACCTGGTGCCAGACCGTTCGCCAGGTGTGTATAGAAGAACTCGCTGAAGAACTTTGCAGCTTTTCGGTCGGAAAACCACGCGTTCAGGAACACATCGGAGGTGCCGTTGATGTGGAGCACCATAGCATGCGAGGACGTGAGCCCGAATCCCTGCCCGTACTGATTGGAAAGAATGACAAGAGAAGGGGCTTGAAGATCTGCCAGTTTCTCAAAAGGAATCTTGACGACTTCTTCCGGTGTTTGCGGCTTGGCGAACGCGATCATCCCCAGCAGCGACGTGCCTTCGCCCATGACAAATTCCGTTGACAACTGAAGCACATCTGCTTTGGTCTCTTTCAAATTGTCCCACGTAGCGTCCACGGAGATCAGGACGGTTGCCTCCTTAAAGAAGCTTCGAATATCTCGAAGCTCATAGTCGATCGACCAGTTCTTCCCTGTGGGATCGCCAAGAGCAGCCACCTGGCTCAACCGCGGAGCAGCTGCCGTTTTGAACCGCAGCGACGAGAGCGTCGGCAGATAGTCGACACTCGTAATTTCCACGAGGTACTGAACGGTACCGCTCCGATCTTGCCGTTCAATGGCATGGAAGGGAAAATTCTCAAACTCAGGGCTCATGATAATGACGAGGTTCCGCTCCAGCAGCGCGTCGACGGGACGCAGCAGGTAGTCGTACAACTGCGTGGAGAGCGTCGCAAAACGGGTCATCGGCGGCACGCTCGCTTCGCCGCCGGTGCCTGTGTAAACGCTGGGATCATGCAGCAGCTTCTTGTACTCGTCCACGAGCGCGAACAGTTTGTCCCGCGTGACAATCGCGCTCTTGACCTCAAACTTCGTGCGTGTGAGGGCAAAGATGTGCAACCGATCGCCTGCGGCAAGAAAGCGGATCACCACTGTGCCCTGTGGGATGCTCGATCGAATTTCCGACAAATTGACCGCGCTGACACGCAACAGCGGCTCATAGTTCGGATAGAGACGTATGATTCGATCAGAGAGGCCGGTGATTTCTTCCCTTGCGCTTTCGATCTCTGCACGAAGGCGGGCTGCTACCTGTACATTATCGGTGAAGCGGCGGATCGCGAGAAGGCTCGAAAGCTCAATTTGCTGCATCCGCAACTCCTGCAGCCGCGAACGAGCCCTAATGACTTGTTCCTTGATGTCCGGGTGGCGAACCGTGAGATTGACCTTCTGCAGGAGCTCAAAAAGCCCTTTGGACGAATACCGTTCGAGAACGGTCAGAGCCTCTTCCTTGCCCCGTATCTGCAGCAACACGCTGGCAAGCTGGGCAGACCGGTTCATCCATTCTTCGTCGACCTTCAGATGCGACTGATACGCGCTGTGGAATTCGGGTTGCAAGTAGTCCCCAAGCGTCTCCTCTTCAAGGCCGACCGCTTTCTGGTAATACTCACGAGCCTTGTTGAGGTTCCCGATCGACTCGTACAGCCGGGCGACCGTTGCACAGGCATATGCCTCACCGGTGTGATGACCGCTTGCCTCAAATTTTTGACCGATGCCCTGGTAGGTCTGGGCAAGCTGTTCCGTTCCCTGGATTCGTCGGCTCGCTGGAAGCGTCTGCTCGTCGCAGCGCGCGAGGCAAAGCTCAAGATACCCCTCTGCAATGCCGTCCCCGAGTGAACGGGCAACTCCTGCTGCCTCGCTGAAGTAATTCCTGGCGTCAGGGAACCGGCCGTTCTCGAAATAGATCACACCAATGTTGAACAAGAGCAACACCTCGTATTCCCGACCTACCCTCCTGGTGCGAAGGCTGTTTGCTGCATCGCGGAACCACTGCAACGCTTCGTTGAAGTTCCCTTGCCCTTTGTAGACACCGCCGATATCCATGCGCAACTGAGCATCGAGCACAGGTTCATCCCTGTTCTCGAGAGCGGTTCTCCCCTGGGATAAGTAACTCAGCGCTTCATCATACACATGCTGTCGAAAGCGGACTCTTCCCATCCCGCGCAGCGCCTCCGCCGCGCGAATGCCCCCATCCGCCTGGTAGGACCCAAGAGCAGATTGGTAGTAGCGGAAAGCATCATCGAGTTTTCCGGCAAAGAATGCAGCGTGCCCCATCCTCATCTCCAAATCTGCCATCGTCTCCCGATCGTTGAAGGCCGTGCTCAACCTGTGGGCAGCCGCGTATGAAATCAGCGCATCCTGGTAGCTGCACAGAGCAGTATACGAGTTCCCAACGGAGCGGTGAAGCATCATCTCGGTGCGAAAGTCATTGCTCCTTCGCGCAAGATCCTGAGCTACCATGAATTCCTTCAGCGCGCTGTGGAACCGCCCTGCCGCTGAATAGATCTCCCCAAGATATCGGTGAATCTCGACAACCGTGTAGGCCTGTCCTACGTCCTCGAACGTCGGAAGCGCTTGTACGAAAAGGGACTCCGCCTGTTGGTATGATTTCTCCTGATAGAGTCCGACGGCCCGCTCGAAAAGGTCAGCAGCATCGACCAACGGCCTGTCGCTGACATCACATCCCTGGAAGAGGAGAATGAGGAAGAGCGCGGCGAAGAGACAAGGTCGAGCCATGATGGGTAACCCTGCAGAGAAAAAAAATCCCGTCCCATGAAAGCCCGGGACGGGAAAAATATAAGAAACGGACTTTCGCCCTGCAACAGATACTTTTCGGTCACCGCAAAGAGATACCGACGCCGGCTGCCACGACCGGTTGAGTGGCAAACGAGTAATCCGCGTGAATGTTGATGAAGAGCAACAGCAAGCGCACACCTGCGTGGAAGCGAGACTTGTTCTTCCCTTCGACGGAAAAGCCATCTAACCGGACTGATGTCCCGGTCGACGGATCGGAGTAACTGTAGGGTTCAATGTCCCACGACGATTTCTCGATCTGGTAACCGCCGTAGAGGGTCAGCAGCGCAAACGCTTTGCTCACCTCGATACCATAGGCTGTGCCGCTCGCGGAGAGGACCTTTTTATCGGTCTTGTCAGAGAGTGAGAGCTTCTGCGTCATGAAATGGACGGCGACGTCAATCGGAAACATCGGGATGTATTGGTCCAAATCATGCCTGATGCCAAACCCGAAATAGTTTACTTTGCCGGCGTCCTCTGGAAGCGTAACGGTGGGAATGAATCGTCCGATGACTTCGATACCGAGCGGTAGACCGATCGCTGCCTGGGGCATGACAAGCGGCGCCGCCTTCAGGTTGAACCCTTGCGGCGTCGTGAAAATGGTTTGTCCGCGTAACGGCCCAAACGCAGACGTCGATTTCACCTTCACGTCCTTGCCGCTTTTCTCACCGACTGCCGTCGGAGAGCCTGAGACGATCTTGTCATAGTCGGTCCCTGCACGAAGCGTGACTCCGCTATACACAATCTGGTCGGGCAGAACAAAATCAAAGACCTTATCTTCATCCTTCATCCACGTTGCGCCCAGTTTCACTCCGATGTCAAAACCCAGGATGTCATGCAGATCCGCTGAGTGATAGAAGCCGCTGTTGAGATCCGCCCCAAGTCCGGAAAGCAGAGGCGTAACATAGTTCACCGCATTCTGTCCCGCAACCTTTGAAAGCTGTGCACCGAGGTCATCCTGGGTAAGCGCAGCGGACCACACACTCACCAGAAATCCAGCAACGATGATCAACATTCTGACGACACTCTTCATGGCTACGACCTTTCACGTGATTGAGCAGTCAGTTCTTCTTCCGCTAATATGAGCAATTCACACCAGATTACCAAGTTTGAAATCTATTGCCGTATCCTCCCAAGATGTCTGACGATATCATCAGCATTATCCGACAGGATTCCATCTATACTTAACTCCATCATTTTGTTGACGTTGGACGTTGAATTGAGGGTGTAGACGTAGACCGCGATGCCGTGTTGACGCGCATCACGCACCATGGCCACCGTCAGCTCACGCCTGGCACAGACAAAGACCGACGCGCCGACGCGCCCTGCGAGCTTCGACGGGAGACGACCGAAATCCCGGTAGATGTTATAGATAACGCCGGTAACCGCATCTGCGCGCATCCGTCTGACATTGGCGACCATCCCATGATCAAACGAGGAAAAGAGAACCGAGTGACTCATCCCTGTCGTATCTACAACTTCTAGGACCTTTCGCTCCAGGAGCAGCGGCTGTTCCCGATGAAAGAAGTCTGATTTGAGCTCAATATTCACCCAGCGCCGACCGTCCACGAAGTTCAGCGCATCCCGCAGCGTCGGAATCCGCTCTTCTGCAAATGATGGATGGAACCATGAACCAGCGTCGAATTCCTTGATCTCTGCGACCGCATACCCTCGCGCCGCACCGTTGCCCGCGGAGGTTCGCTGCAACGTCCGATCATGCAGGACAATCACCTCTTCGTCCTTTGAGAGCCGAACATCGAGCTCGATCATGTCGATCCCGGGCGTTTCACATGCCCGTGCAAATGCAGCGAGCGTGTTCTCAGGCGCTTTGCCTGAAATGCCACGATGAGCGATTACGTATGGCAAGCGATCGGGAGAGGGCTTGGCGCGGAATGGCTCTGGCACGCGACGATTCCCTATGGTGAGGTCGGGTTCTTCGCCCTTCCTTTTTGAAGAATGGAGACGATTTCTTCGTGAACTCCTGAGATTTCACGCATGCCATCGATCTGTAGAAACCGATTGGACTGACGGTAAAACTCCTTGAGAGGCTTTGTGTCCCGGAGATAGATCTCGAGACGCCTGCGTGCCGTCTCGGGTGTGTCGTCGGAGCGCTGAAAGAGCTCACCGCCACATTGCGGGCACTTCGAGACATCGTTTCTTTGCAGCTGCGCAGGATTGAAGATACGACCGCACGACCGGCACATGCGGCGATCGCTCAGTCGACGGATCACCTCGTCGTGTTCAACCCGGAGGCTGATCACACCGTCAAGCTCGATCCCGAGCTCTCCGAACAATCGATCAAGGGCTTCGGCCTGAGGAATCGTTCGGGGGAATCCATCGAGAATGAACCCGTGCTGTGCAGGACCTGACGTGATCACTTCGCGTATCAATCCGATCATGACATCGTCAGGTACGAGGTTACCGCTATCGAGGTATCCTTTTGCTCTGATGCCGAGTGGAGTCTCCTTCACTACTGCCTCGCGCAGGAGATCTCCTGTCGAAATGTGCGGAATACAGTATCTCCCCTTGAGGAGCTTTGCCTGAGTGCCTTTTCCGGAACCGGGGGGGCCAAAGAGAATAATACGCATGCCGAGGTTCCTTGCTTTCTAGGTCATGTTCATATCATCATCTCGCAGCGACAACCGGACGACGCCTTCTGGGGCCTCTGTGTTCGGATGCTTCAGCAGCGTTCTGGTTAGCGTGCGCCTGGGCCTCCAGAACTGCAAGCTGGCCGCACGCCGCCTCGATGTCCAGCCCAGCACTGCTGCGGACCATCACCGTGATATTCGCCCTGCGCAATGCACTTGCAAAGGCTTCCATCTGTTCGCGGGGTGCCGCTTTCAGAGTCGCCGCGAGTCCCGTGGACCCTGTGAAGGCGATGGAATGAAATGGGATGATGTTCACCTTGCATGGGATTCGCTTCGACGCCTTGACGAGCCGCCGGATGTCTTCCTCGGAGTCGTTCATTTCATCAAAAAGGATGTATTCAAACGTCGGACGCTGGCGTGTTTTCCGGTAGTAGTACTCCAACGCCTCCAGCAGTTCGGCAACGCTGTGTCTTTTTGTAATCGGCATCAGCTTCGTGCGCACCTCGTTGTCCAGGGAATGGAGCGACAGTGCAAGCTTGACCTTTCGGTTCTCGTCTGCCATCTGCCGGATCCTATTCGGATATCCAGCGGTGGAGATGGTGACACGCCGAGCGCCAATATTCAAGGATCGATCGTCAGTGATGATCTCTACCGATTTCATCACGTTCTCATAATTCAGCATGGGCTCGCCCATGCCCATATAGACCAGGTTGGTAATCCGACGGCCAATAGAGCGCTGAGCCTGGATCACCTGATCAACGATTTCACCGGCGGTGAGATTGCGTGAGAACCCCATCGTTCCAGTCGCACAGAACTTGCAGTCCAGAGGGCATCCGACCTGTGTCGAGATACACAAACTCAGCCGCCTGTCCGCTGCCGGGGAATCCCCGCACGCTTTGACTGACTCCCCGGGGCGGGCAGATTCCTCGGCGGGTATGAGCACACTCTCAATGCGCAATCCGTCGTGGAGCCCGTAGAGAAATTTGGTCGTTCCATCGGTCGGGGACACGTTTTTCCTGATGAGTTCAAGGTTTTGCAGCGCGGCAGTACGGTTGAGAAGGGAACGGAATTCCTTGGAGATATCCGTCATCTCATCGAAGGACGAGGCACCTTTGCCGTACATCCAGGAGAAGAGTTGGCCGGCCCGGTACTTCTTCTCGCCCATCGATTCGACGAACGATTGAAGCTCTTGCTGATCGAGACCTTTGAGGTTTCTCCTGGACATTGCCCAGCTAAGATACCGAAAGATGTGTAGGAGAGCAAGGACAACAAACCGCTCCGGAATAGGTGGATTCCCGAAATCTGCTTCTGGTCTCACAGGAGGATTTCGGGAATCTCCCTGGTGGCTTGCGCAATTTCCTCTGGAAAAGGTTGAAACACAGAAGCCCTTCGGCTATATTGCATCCGACTCATCCCAGCACACTCCATACGAGGTGAATCATGAAGAGACTTCCATTCGCGTTGTTGCTCCTTACGGCGGCGCTCTCGCTGTTTGCGTGTGATTCGAAGCTCAAGGAATCATATCGCCAAGAAAGAAATGGCTGGATCTATGTCCACCTTGAAGGCACACCTCGCCAGGTCGGATTCCAGCATGGATACCATCTCGCCTCCGAAATCGATGAGGTCCTGCAAATGTTTGCATTCTACTTCGAAAAAGGATCGGCGCAGAAGCCGTGGACCTTCTTCCGCGAGGCTGCTGAGCGCGTGTTCTGGCCGAAGCTTGAGCAAGAATACCAGCAGGAGATTGAAGGAATCGTCGAAGGTCTGGTGACTCAGGGCTATAAGTACGACAAGTTCGACATCACGGCACTTAACGCCAATATTGAGATCGCATCGTACTACCTTCCCTGGCTCGCCAACAAAGTCAAGCAGGACTCTATGAAGAACCAAGCGCCCGGTCGGTGCAGCGCGTTCATCGCAACCGGAAGCTACACAGATGACGGAAAGATCGTTATTGCTCACAACAATTGGAGCGACTACATGGTGGGTCAGCGATGGAACGTGATTGTAGACATCTCCCCGGTTAGCGGCCATCGCATACTGATGGATTGTATGCCCGGATTCATTCACAGCGGTGATGATTTCGCCATCAACGACGCCGGGCTCTTGTATACAGAGACGACGATCACCCAGTTCCACGGATTTGACGAGAGCGGCACGCCGGAGTTCATGCGCGCGCGGAAGGCAGCCCAGTACGGCAGTTCAATCGACGACTTCATAGAGATTATGACAACGAACAACAATGGCGCGTACGCGAATGACTGGTTGGTGGGCGACACGAAAACGAACGAAATCGCGCGGCTCGAACTTGGCTTGAAAAACCATCGCGTCTGGCGAACCTTCGATGGGATGTACGAAGGCTCAAACTTCCCGATCGATGAGAAGCTGATCAAAGAAGAAACGACATTCAATCCCAACGACCGTACAGTTTCCGCGAACAGCAGGAAGATCCGTTGGGCTCAACTGATGAAGGAGAACAAGGGAAAGATCAATATCGAGCTGGCAAAACAATTCGAAGGAGACCACTTCAATACCGAGCTGAACAAGATCGTGATCGATGGATCAGTTCTCTGCGGCCACGTTGATCGTGATCCACGCGGGGCCCCGGAGTGGAGTTCGCCACCATTCTTCCCGACCGGGGCAGTCCAAGCCAAAGCGACAACAGCAGCGCTTGCGAAGGAGATGAAACTGTGGGCACGGATGGGTCATCCGTGCGGCGAAGATTTCATGGCCTTGCCCTTTTTTGAAAAGCATCCGGAATTCAAGTGGCAGGAGAAGTTCCTGAAAGACATGAAAGGCCAGCCCTGGACGCTGTTTGAGGCGAAGCGTTAGTCGATTCCCGAAATCTATTCTTGGTCTCAAATGAAGATTTCGGGAATCTGCACACCTCTAGGAATCCGCAAGCCATCGCGATTCGTCAGCCGCAGATAGCTATGCACTTGGAGTGTGATTTATGGATTCGGAGCTTACCTCAGCTGCATACTGGGAAGATAGACAGAAGCGCCTTGTCCCTGCGAAGGACGAAGGAGCGTTGAAAGACTTGCTCGATGCGGTCGAACCGTTTCGTCGGTCGTACAGGGATCAGCGGTGGATCGAGCTTGGCTGCAGTCCCGGTTACGTTTCAGCACTCTTGCTCAAGAGAATACCCTTTGTGCCATTCGGAGTTGATTTCTCCAGGACCGCGTATCTCTATAAGCAAACGATGGCCCAGGTCGCCAAAATTGAAGCAACCCTTTTTCACACAGACCTGCGGGACTTCGCTCCCGAGTCGCCCTTTGATGTCGTAATGAGTTATGGATTGATCGAACACTTCGTCGATCCTCTGGAGATACTGGAGCACCATCTTAGACTCTGTAGGTCTGGAGGACTCATTGTCGTCGCGCTTCCACATTTTCGGAAACTCCAATGGGTTTATCATCGCGTGTTCGATCACAGCGACCTGAGGCGTCACAATTTGAAGGTGATGGTGCTTGACCCATTTCAAGACTTCTCAGAGAAACACGACCTTGATGTGCTCTCACTCCGGCACGTTGGAAGGATGAGTTTTTGGAATGTCGATGATACCGGCCCTCAACTCGTAGCCGCACTTCGCAAGGCAGTCAGCTTGATTGTCCGAGGCTTTGCCAACCTCATAATGTCTAACGTATTGCCCCCTGACAGGCAGCTCTATGCGCCTTGGATAGTTTTCGTGGCGAAGAAGAGATGAGATCGAAATCTACCCTTGGTCTCAAACGAAGATTTCGGGAATCTCCCTCGCTGCGGACTCCCGAAATCTAAACTGGACAAACGGGGGGGGTTCGGGAGTCTGCCAAATTTCGGGAATCTCCCCATTATCAGAACGTCACCGCCTTCTTCCCTTCGCCGACTTCGATCAGGAACTTGATGAGCCCAGCCATGTACACCTCCTGATCGTCCCACATGGCCATGTGGCTTCCATTTTGGCAGTACAAATAGCTTCCGTTCTGAACCTGAGTCGACATCCATTTCATGTGTTCGGGATCCATGGTGTCGTACTTGGCCCCGACAACCAGAGTAGGAACCGAGACGTTCTTGAGATCCGCCTTCCGATCCCATTTCTCCAATCTCCCTGAGAGCCCAAACTCGCTTGGCCCTTGCATCAGGACGTAGACCTCTTCATTCATCCTAGCGAACGCACGGTTCACGGGATCAGGCCATTCCTTCAGGCGGCAGATGTGCTCCATGTAGTAGTTCGGAATCAGCAGCTCCATGTATTTTGGATTCTTGTAGTCACCTTTTGCTTCCAACGCCCGGATCTGTTTCAAGACGGCGGGATCCATCTGTTTCGCCAGGACGTCGTCAGCGTATGCATCATATTCCGGGGCACTTGCCATCATGTTGGAGATGATCAATCCCTTTAGGTGCTGCTGGTATTTCAGCGCGTACTCCATCGCGAGGATGCCACCCCAGGAATGCCCCAGCAGATAGAAGTTCTCCCTGTTGAGACCGAGGGCCTGCCGAACCTGCTCCACTTCCTCAACGAATCGTTCTGTTGTCCAGAGGTCTTTGTCTTTGGGCTGGTCCGAGTATGCGGAGCCGAGCTGGTCATAATAGATGAATTCGATCCCTTCCGGCGGTAAGAAGCTTTCGAAGCATTCGAAGTACTCGTGCGTCGCGCCCGGACCGCCGTGGAGCAGGAGAAGCTTGATGCGCGGATTGTT
>VGWB01000097.1 GCA_016873755.1 Ignavibacteria bacterium
GTTCGCCACATCGTCGAAGCTGACCTGGTAGGCGTTCATCCGGTAGACGTCGACATTGACCTGCACTTCCGGCTCCAACCCTCCGGTGACATCTGCACGGAGCACCCCGGGTATCCCCTCTATCCTGGCCTGGATCTCTTCAGCGATCTTCTTCAACCGCGCCAGCCCAATGTCGCCGCCGACATTGACAAACATGATTGGAAACTCACTGATGTTAATCTCAGAGACGACAGGATCCAGAATGTCGCTCGGAAGCTGCGGGCGCGTTGAGTTCACCTTGTCTCGCACGCGGCGAAGCGCCTCGTCTAAATCGACGCCCGTGTTGAATTCCACGCGAATCGTCGAGAGGCCTTCCTTCGACACGGAGCTGATCTGCTTGAGATCTTTCAGCCCTCGTAGCGCCCGCTCGAGGGGTTGCGTAATCAATCCCTCGATGTCGACGGGAGAGACGCCGACGTACGGCGTGGCAATGATGACCAGCGGGATCCGGACATCGGGTGTTGCCTCGCGGGGAAGCTGGTTGTACGATGTCCATCCGAAGACGAGGATCAACGCCATGAGAAGATAAACCACAACCTTGTTATCAACCGCCAGACTCCAGATGTTCATGGTCGTTTCTCCATCTCTTGGGTGACGAACACCGGTGTGGCGTTGGCGAGCTTCTGATACCCGCCAACAATGAGGTGATCGCCGGGGTTCAGCCCCTCAAGGACCTCCACCATATTCCCCTGCCGCGCACCGAGTTTCAACCTTCGCTCTTCCGCCACGCCGCCCTTCTCCACATACACAATTGTGCGGTCGCGGTCGACGAGTTGGATGACGTTCTCGCTCACAAGGATGGCATTTGCTTTCGACTTGCGCATCAGCTTAACCTTGGCAACCATTTCGGGCTTCAGCTTGCGGTATGGATTTGGCAGGATGATCTCCACCATCAACGTGCGATTGGCAGCGGAGACTGTGGATCCCACGAACGAGACTTTACCTCGCAGCGTATCGCCCGGCAGCGCGTCGAACGTTATGACGGCCTGCGTTCCGACGGGAACCGTGCCCGAATACAATTCCGGAACCTCAGCCTGAATCTTGATGACTGAGATGTTGACAATCCGTGCGATGGGCATACCCGGCGCTGCAAGCTCACCTTCGTTCGGCATCGTGTTATCCACTGTGCCGTCAAAGGGACTACGAAGCTGGGTTCGTTCCCAGCGCGCCTTCATGAGTTCTAAGTTTGCCTTCGCGGCATCGCGGGTATACTCGAGGTTTCTGTACTGAAGCTCGCTAATACCCTGCTGGTCGAAGACCTCCCTTTGCTTGGCGAGATTCAGCTCGGCCATATTGTACTGCGCCTGCGCAGCTTCATAGCTGGCCCTGATGACCTCATCCTTCAGGACCACCACAAGATCGCCCTTCTTCACGCGCTGGCCTTTTTTCACTTTCCACTCCTTCACCACGCCGCCTTCTTCAGGACTGAGATTGACGTCTTCGTACGCTTTCACCGTTCCGGCCACTTGAATCGCGTCGACCAGCCTGGCTGGCTTGACGATTTCCAGCCGGACGTTGACCGGCTGGATCTTCTGTCCGTTGCTCTCGTTGGCCGGCTTCTTGCAGGACGAAAGGAAGATGCCCATGAGCAGTATAAGAATTGGCGTGGGGATTCGGATTACGCTTTTCATTGATGTGTTCCTTCGCTCGTTGGTTTAAGTGCATAGCGCGGCAAATGGCCGGCGAGTTGATCGAAATCGGCTGAAGCGACGAGATAATCGTAGACGGCTTGCATGCGGTTTACCTGTGCCTGCGTCAGGGCGAGCTGCGCATCGTTGACTTCGAGTTGCGTACCGGAGCCGCCGGTAAATCTCGTGGTGGCAATCTGGTAGCCTCGTTCGGCTTGCTCTACAGTCCTTGATTGAGCCTCGATTCGTTTGCGTGCCTGCTGCAACTGTAAGACAACAGAATGAATCGCAGTGCGCATATTCGATTCGAGTCCTGTCAGTTGCTCCTGCGATTTGCGCATCTGCAGTTTGGCTTGCTCCACGCGGGCACTGGTCTGAAGTCCATCGAACAGATTAAGGGAGAGACTGAGGCCGACAGTCGAGCTTGAGATAAAATCGCCGGTTGACACGTTGAGGGTGTTTTTGGCCATCTGGTACTGATAGTTGCCGAACGCAGCAAGCGTCGGGAAGTAATCAGAACGCTGGATGTTTACCATGGCATTATTCACGTCGACTTGCAACCGCATGGCACGTAAGCCGGGATTCGCATCAAGCACCGTTTCCGTCGCCTTGGCGAACAGAGACTCGTCAAGCGGCTCAAACGTCAGCGACCCCTCGATGTCAAACCGCTCCGTGAGCTCCAAGCCCATGGTGGCACGTAAACCATCCAGTGCCAACGCGTAGTTATTCTCAGCTTGAATAACTGCAGGTTGGAGGTTCTCCACACCCACCCTGGCTCGCAGCTCATCGTACTCAGAAACAATGCCCTGCTTGCTCATCAGTTGCACATTGTGGAGGTTTTGCTGGGCATTCTTGAGCGTGGCCTGCATCATGGCTCTGACTTCACCGGCAAGGAGGACGGCGTAGAACGTCTTTCGGATTCTTGCCACGGTTTCGACCTCCTTGGCACGCAGCAATTCGCGTGCTGCCCCGGAATAGATCTTCGCCGCACCGACGCCGGTTATGACTGCAGTATTGAATAGGACCTGGCTCGCAGTGACCGACATGTTCACAGCGTGTCGCGAGCCAATTTCGATCGGCACAATTTCATCGGGCTTGCCTTGGAAGAAGTTCGGCAGGAAGAACACCGGTTTCTTTATCGCCCGGCTGTACTGACCGGTGAGGCTGACAGTGGGGAGGGCTGTTCCCCATGCCTCCATAACCTGTGCATCAGCACGTTCTACTTCCAGGCGGGCCGAGATCAGGTCGGGATTGCGTTGGAGCCCGACTTTCACAGCCTCTTCGAGTGAATACCTCTTGGTATCTGCTGTCTGTGCGACGGAGGAATGCGAAGTGATGAGCGTCGCCGCACATAGTGCGAACACCGATCGCCGGAATGATCCTTGCATGGTACTCCTGTTATGAGATTGCTTGTCCTAGTGAATGAGTCATGAGAGGAGAATCCAAAATTAGCCCGTGCAGTCAAACAGGAATCGCGAACTATCTTACCCGGAAGATGGAGCGAGGCGGTAGCGTTGTTTCGCAGGCTCGGTCATTATCGATTCGAGAAGCAGGTCACTTGATTTTCGGTAGAGCTCCCGAAGGTTGACATGCATTCGGGACTCGAACCTATCGGCTTGGGTATCAATCCGCACCAAGATTGCCGTGCACATGAGCCACAGCGTGATTGCTATCTCCGCTGAACTCAGGTGAGACCTGAATACGCCCTCTTTGATGCCGCGCTCCAGTATGTCGATGACCAGCTTCCAAATTTTCTGCTGCTCGAGGGAACAGGCATTGAGCATTTCTTCGGAAACCTGCTTATGAAACTCCGGGTGCTCAAAAAAGTTGAACATTCGAAAATAGTTTCGCTGTCTCTCAAAGAATTCGAAATAGGCTCCTGCGAGACCCCGGACATGCTCCACAGTTGACTGAGCAGCAGCTGTAGACCTCAGAAACATCTCACGAAGCGTTTCTATCCCGCGCACCATCACAGCGAGGTAAAGATCTTCTTTGCTCTTGTGGTAAAGGTAGAGCGTCCCCTTGCTGAGCTCGGCGGCTTCGGCTATCTCGTCCATTGTTGCTGCCTGAAGGCCTTTCTGAAAAAAGACACGGCGAGCGGCGTTGAAGATCTCTTCACGCCTTTGCTCTTTTTCTCGCTCCTTGCGCTCAAGAGTACCCATCTCAGACTCCTGTTCAGTGAATGACTCCCGGTCAGTCAATACGTCAAAGTCGTTAGAAAAGTTCCAAGATCCAACAAGTTCTTTGTGTTGGACCCGCAACTGGCCGAAAAAGTCAATGATTCCCTGTCGAAAATCCAGTTGCTCCTGAGGCAGAGGATTGAACGAACGGAAGGGGACGATTGTCCCCCCACGTGTGCAAATGCGGTGTGAAGAAACGTTTCAACTTGGCGGAAAGCCTTCCGAATAGCTGCTAGGAGACCGATCCTGGGCTGACGTGCCAAAGGTATCAAGTCTAGCGGTATTCCTTCAAACCATAGCGGTGCGAAGTTGCTTCGAGAACACGCGAGAATGGCGTATCCGTGCGACTCTTTGCCTTTCGGCCAAAAAACGGATAGTTTTCAATCGAGATGAGAAGTCTTGGCTACAAGATTGGATTTGGCTATTTCGTGCTCGTCTGCATCAGTCTTACGATGAGCATCATTGCCGTCTACAATTTCTCGCGGCTTGGCACTTCCGTGGCGGCTATGCTCAGTGAGACTACCCAAAGTGCGACCGCGGCTGAAAATATGGTGAAGGTACTGGATGAGCAGGAGAACGCCCGGTACGCGATGTTGATTGATGATCCAGAATACTACGTTTTCTTCAGAGAGGGCATTGACCGATTCGCCGAGGTGTATGAAAGGGCGAAGGATGCAATCAAGTCCCCGCGTCAAGCGGCACTCCTTGACAGTATCGCCCTGATCTATGTGTCGTACTTGACGGTTACGGACTCACTTTACCAGACACTGCAGCTCAAGAGAAGGTCACCGATGCCGCTTCTGTATCAACGTTTCGTTGTTCGCCCTGTTGCACAGAGTCTGAGGGACAAGTGCTTCGAGTTGTTAGAGGCGAATCAAGACGAGATGCTCATCAGGGAGAACCGGATCCGGAGCGTTGCCACGAACACCACCTTCACGCTCATCTTTGCCGCGCTGGCATCGATTGCCCTCAGCGTTGTCGCGAGTATTCGATTCACAAGGATGATTGTAAGGCCGGCTGAAAAGCTTACGCGAACCGTGCGAAGTATTAGCAGGGGACATCTCACCCAAAAGATCGACATTGTAACAGACGATGAGATCGGAGAGCTCAGCCAGGAGTTCAACAAGATGACGGAACGCCTCCGCGAGTACGAGGCGATGAACGTTCATCAGCTGATCTCAGAAAAAAAGAAATCAGAAGCGATTGTTGCCAGCATCCCTGATCCGCTCATCGTTGCAGACGAAGATGGTCAGCTCTTGCTGATGAACCAGGCTGCAAAGCGAACGCTGAACATCATCGGGAACAACTGGCAAGGCAAATCCCTGCATGAGGTCGTGAATAACGCCCGCTGGTTACAATTGCTCAGCCCGGAGGAAGCGCCGCAGGAGAACCAAGAAGCGAGGGAGCCTCTTCTGGTTGTCGAGCGTGAAGATCAAACCCTCTATTTCCGACCGCGCCACACCTCGATCGTTGATGAACATGGAAAGGTACAGGGCGTGGTTACCCTTCTACAGGATGTTACCCGCTTCAAGGTTCTTGACAGGATGAAGTCGGAATTCATGGCTGCGGTTTCCCACGAACTGCGGACACCCCTTACCTCGATCAGCATGGCGATCGATATTATGTCCCAAGAGGTTCTTGGAAAGGTGAACGATCGGCAGAAGGATCTCCTGTCAACTGCGAAGGACGACTGCGAACGGCTGACGAAGCTTGTTCGTGAGCTCCTTGATCTTTCCCGTCTGGAGTCGGGCAAGTATGAAATGAGGCGGGCACCAGTTAACCTGCGATCTCTCATCGACGAAGCACTGAAGCCTCTCCGGCTTCAGTTTAAGGAAAAAGGGATTCAGCTGGAGATGGATGTTTCGCCGGCGACGCCAGATGTCGCCGGTGATGAGCAACAGCTTTCCCGCGTTATCACCAATTTGGCAAGCAACGCATTGCGGTATACCCCGCCGAATGGGAAGGTAACAATCCGTTGTAGCATTGTTAATGACGCCGTGCAGATTTCGGTCGCTGATTCAGGGCGCGGTATCCCGGCTGATGCGATCGAAATGATCTTCGATAAGTTCGTGCAGGTCAAGCAGGCGAGCGATTCTCTGCCCGGTTCCGTGGGATTGGGCCTTGCCATTGCGAAGGAAGTCGTGGAAGCGCATGGCGGAAAGATCTGGGTGGAAAGTGCTGTTGAAAAAGGAAGCACATTTTATTTCACAATTCCTAGGTTGTAGATCTCCTCAATGGAAGCGAGAGCAGCGAAAGTACTCGTTGTTGACGACGAGCCCAACATACTCAAGACGATAGGAATCTGCTTTAATTCTATCGGATATGAGACGCGGCTCTTCTCGAAGCCGCAGGATGTCCTTGAGATCGTGCGCCGGGAGCAGTTTGATCTTGCGTTTGTTGACCTGAAGATGGCGCCGCTCGATGGCTTGGAGTTGATGGAAGAAATCAAGAAGTACTCGCCTGAGACGACGGTCATCATTATCACCGCCCACGGCTCGATCGACAGTGCCATCGAAGCTGTCAAGAAAGGGGCGTACCACTATCTCCAGAAGCCGTTCGACTTCAAAGAGCTGCAGCTCTTCGCGCAGAAAGCCTGGGAGCACCACAAGCTGAAGCAGGAGGTGAAAGATCTCCGCGATCAGCTTGCTGAGACGCAGGGATCTGGCGAAATCATTACACGCAACCGTGAGATGATCGCTCAACTCGATCTTGCAGCGCGCGTGGCGGAAAGCACGATCACGGTGCTCATCGAGGGAGAAAGTGGCACCGGAAAAGAGCTGTTTGCCTATTTTATTCACCAGCGGAGTCCGCGCTTGCAGAGGCCATTTGTGAAGGTCAACTGCGCCGCGTTGCCGGAGCAGTTGCTTGAGAGCGAGCTGTTTGGACACGTCCGCGGGGCATTCACCGGGGCGGTAAAAGATCGGCAAGGACGATTCGAATTTGCTGACGGGGGCACGATATTTCTCGACGAAGTGGCAGATCTCTCGCTGGGGATTCAGGCCAAGCTTTTGCGCGTGCTGCAGGGTAAGGAATTCGAGCGGTTGGGAGAAAGTGAGCCGCGAAGGGTCGACGTGCGCGTCATAGCAGCAACAAACCGGAATCTTGAAGAGGCGATGAAAGAGGGAGCATTCCGTGATGACCTCTTCTATCGTTTGAACGCCGTCAGGATCAAGCTGCTGCCACTGCGCGAACGCCTGGAAGATCTACCATTGCTTATCCAGCACTTCATCAAGAAGTTTGGAAAAGAAGCGCCAATTCAACTTTCACCGGAGGCCATGAAAGCTCTCCGCGCCTACCGGTGGAGCGGTAATGTGCGGGAATTGGAGAATGTTATGGAGCGCGCCGTCTTGCTCGCAAAGAACGGGATTATTGAGCTCTCCCATCTTCCAGAAGAGATTCGGTCGGCACTCGAACGCCCGGCAGGGGAATTGTCGCTCGAAGAGATGGAGAAACTTCACATCAAGAAAGTACTTCAACGCGCCAAGGACTACGATGAGGCTGCCCAGATTCTCGGGATCGATCCCGCGACACTCTGGCGGAAGCGAAAGAAGTTCAGCTTGTAGGCCCTCCTTGCCGTCTTGCGATTTGCAGGCGTCCGTATCTTTTTCATTCTAAAAAACTTACTGGAACCGCCCTCAATTTTGCCAAGTTGGCATTGCATTTTTCAACCCGCGAGCTTCTTGGCAATGCAAAGGATGACTGGCAGGGCCTATTCAATACCCCTTTTTTGGGTTTTCCCGGCATAGCTCTTGCACTTATCCCCCTCAGAGAATGACAAGATCCGCCTGTTGGACAGGAATCATCCCTAACGCAAACCAGAGGGAGGAGATATGGCCGTCAAAGTCACAACGATGAACAATCTCGAGATCGCTATTCTTGAGCCGCGCGGCTCACTGATTGGCGGCGAGGAAACGGACGAGCTGAAGGATAAGGCGCGCGACTTGCTTGAACAGGGCAACCGGAAGCTGGTATTGGATTTGGGTGGCGTTGCGTACATCAACAGCTCCGGCATTGGTGCACTTGTTGGCGTACACGCGATGTACACCAAGGCCGGGGGAAAAATCAAGCTGTGCCAGATGGGGAAGGGGGTCCAGAACGTGTTTGTCATTACGCGGCTCGCGAGTGTCTTCGACGTTGAGGAGACCCGCGATGGTGCCGTCAAGAGTTTCTAGTTCTCTGCATCAAAGTCCAATTCACCACATCACTAAAGGAGTACCTATGAAACAATCCGTATTCATCACCGTGGTTCTCGTCCTTGCGTTGATCATTTCGTTCGTGATCTTCGAATACATGATGCCTCAGTACATCAAGGATGGCGGATACCTGGTTATCGGCCTAATTGCCATGACCATCATGGTTGTGACGTTCGTGTTTGAGCGCATGTTCTCACTCCGGAAGGCCCAGGGCCGAGGGTCCCTCGCTGTGTTCCTGAAGAACGTAACGCAAGAAATCAACCGGGGCAATATCGATGCCGCCATCTCGTCGTGTGACAAACAGCGCGGTTCCTGCGCCAACATTCTCCGAACCGGTTTGGAACGTTACAAGATGCTGGTTCAAGAGGGAGATATCAAGGGCCAGAAGGAGATGATGGCCGAGGTGCAGCGGGCTATCGAGGAAGCGATGATGCTGGAAGTACCTCTTCTTGAGAAGAACCTTGTTGCGCTTTCAACGATTGCCACAATCTCCGTTCTGTGGGGCCTGTTGGGTACCGTGTTAGGGATGATCCGAGCGTTCCAGGCTATGGCTCGCGCTGGTTCTCCCGATGCCGTTCAGCTTGCATTGGGAATCTCTGAGGCCCTGGTCAACACAGCCGGTGGTCTCATCGGAGCGATCACAGGCATTCTCGCATACAATTTCTTCACAACGAAGGTCGACAACTTCACATATATGATTGATGAAGCTAGCTACTCGATCGTTCAGTCGCTGGCGGAGAAGTTCCCCGGCGGGAAATCCAAATAATGTGAGGCCCCCCCATGCCGAAAATCAAAAAAGCTCGAATTGCAGTCAGGATCGATATGACGCCGATGGTGGACGTCATATTGTTGTTGCTGACGTTCTTCATGATGACGACGCAATTCCGGCCACAAGCAGAGGTCGACGTGACCCTTCCATCTTCCCATTCCGAATTCAAGTTGCCGGAGTCCGATGTCATGATGGTAACCGTCTCAAGGGATGGGCGAATTTTCTTAGGTCTTGATTCTCAGCATCTTCGCGCTCAGCTCTTCGGTGAGCAGAACAAGCTGCGCACCGAGATCGAAGTGACGAAGGAGCAGCTTGGTGAACTTCTGGTTCAGGCACGAGTTGCCAATCCCAAACTGCGGACGGTTATAAAAGGAGATAAGATCGCTCCTTTTGGCCCCGTGGAAGACCTCATGGAGATTTTGCAGAAAAGACGGATTACCCGGTTCAATCTAGTCACGGAACTGGAGAAAACTCAGGAGAAAACTCAATTGTGAACGGAGCGTGAATTATGGCAGCTGTTGAAACTGGTGAATCGAAAAGTGCAGCCCGTAAGGCGGGCAAGAAGCACAAGAGGAAGCGCAGGGTAGGTGTTCGCATCGATATGACGCCTATGGTGGATGTCATTTTGTTGTTGCTGACGTTCTTCATGCTGACAACCTACTTCAGCAAACCGCAGACGATGGAATTGAACCTGCCGCCCGACGAGAAAACTACGGTAGAGGTTGCAGAGTCGAACCTCCTTACCATTCGCGTAGCGGCCGACAATGCCATTTTCTGGAACATGGCGCGAGAAGCGGCCAATAGGGTCGAGTTCAAAGACCTTCGCGAGTTGTTGCTGGAGCGCAGCAAGAATAATCCGAAGTTGATCACTCTGGTGAAAATCGATCGCGAGAGCACGTACAAGATGATGGTTGACATCATGGACGAATTGAGCCTTGCCAACATCACGAGGTTCAGCCTTGCTCCCATGAACGCGTATGACAAGCGTGAGATGGAAAAAGCGAGAGCCTCGTAAGGGAAGGAGAAAAAGTCTATGGAACCACTCGAAGTAAAATACCATACAAACTACGGTGCGCCTGAGCTCAAGAAGTTGTACAAGCAATACCTTATGCGAGGGTTGATCATCGCGGCGGCTTTCCACTTTCTCGGAATGGGGGTGTACTGGGGAAGCATCTACCTCAGCCAAGAAGACGAAGCGCCGCGCATTGCGCGCATCATGAAATACAGTGAACTTGGCCCACCCCCCTCGCTGCAGAATGCTGCTCCGGCTGTTGCCGTTACAGGTTCTGCCGTGAGGCCGAGCGTTGGCATTCCTGTGCCGGTGCCGGATGCTGAGGTCAATCCAGAACAGACTATTGCTACGCAGGAAGAGCTCGGCAGGGAGTCGATGCTTTCGCCGACAGGCGGAGACGTCCCAATCTTGGTAGATAAGGACATCAAGATCGAGGACGAGGAACCACCGGCCGACTATGTTCCCTATGAGAAGGCCCCAGAACCGATCAGGCAGGTCACTCCGAAATATCCTGACCTTGCCACGCGTGCCGGGCTTGAGGGAACAGTGTGGGTGAAGATCTGGGTGGACAAAGAGGGGAAGGCCAGGCGAGCAATAGTGATGAAAAGCGACGCCGAGATCTTCAATCAGCCCGCGACCGAAGCGGCGATGCGGTGGGTCTTTACGCCCGCGATGATGAAGAACGGTCCGGTATCGGTGTGGGTTTCGATCCCGTTCCGGTTCAAGCTGCAAGGTAAATGAGCGTTGAAGCCGGCTAATGCTTCGAAGATCCTCGGATACAGCATATCCGGGATCGTAACTGTCGTTGGCATTCTTCTCTTGACGGGTGTTGTTGGGAGTGAAGCCCAACCTGCCAAGTTCCGGGTTACGTTCGGGATCGTTCTGCTGTTGTTCGGAATTTACCGCTTTGCCGTGACGCGAATTCGGGCTTCTCAGGCGGAGAGGATGGATCAATGAGGACCTGGTTGCCGCTCCACACTTTGGTTCTGATGGCGCTGGTCGGATGCGGGAAGCAAGGATCAGATGTCAGATCCGGGACGCTGGAAGTGCTCGCAACGGAGTCGTACCTGCCGCTGATCCAGCGGCAAGCCGAGGAATACCATCGCATTTTCTCCGAGGTGACGGTCAGCGTTCGTGGGACGACAACGCGCGAAGCGATTGTGGACATGCTTGGCGGCAAGATTCAGTGCATTGTCATCGATCGCCCGCTGAACTCTGAAGAACAGCAGTTCGTTCGGAGCGCCCGACTCAGGGTTGTTGAGACAGAGATCGCCCGCGATGCGCTTGCGATCCTCGTGCATACGTCAAACAAGGTGGCATCGCTTTCGGTGGAGAAGCTGGAGGCAATCATCACCCGAGAGTCGACAAACTGGAGACAGACACCCGGATCGAATTTCCTGGGACCGATTCAACTCTGTATAACCGGTAAGAACTCCGGCCTGTATGAGTTGCTGGCGCAGCATTTCTTCAAACCGGAGAGAGATATTTCTCCGTGGTCGACGGCAGCATCGGAGATGGAAATCATCAAGTATGTTGCGGAGAATCCAGCCGCGCTCGGCATTGTTTCCAATGCTGCATGGCGGGATGCCTCTTCAGCAGATGAGGAAGTAAGGAAACGGTCGGTGAAGATTCTCGATGTTCTGGGGCGGGATCCCGGCAGTGCCGGGCTGGCAGTGAAGCTGAGCCAACAGAACATATATGACGAGTTGTACCCGCTGACCTACTCTCTTTATATCTACACGTCTGAACAACAACCTGGGGCGGGGCAGGGGTTCAGCACGTTTGTAGCGGACAAGAGCGGGCAAAAGATATTTCTGGATGCTGGACTCGTTCCCAAGAGGATCCCGTACCGAGTCATTCAACTTACTCAGGAGTAGTTTCGCAATGAAAAAGCTCGTTGCTGTTCTGATACTATTCTGTTCAACGGTAGCGACTAGCCTCCTCGCCCAGACGCAACTCGAAAGAGGCAGAGAACTGCTGAATCAGGGCAAGACACGAGAGGCAATTGCAGCGCTTCGCCAGGTGACTGAGACAACTCCAAGGGAAACAAACGCATGGCTTCTGCTGGGTGAGGCGTACTTCAAGATCTCGAACTTCGACTCCGCCAAGATCGCAGGGCAACGGGTGATCTCCTTGGATGAGGCAAATCGCAACGGTTATCTGCTTGTCGCCCGAGTCGAGCTGGCCCAGGAGGACAAGAGAGCAGCCTATAACACGTTGAATGCAGGATTGGCGGAAAAGAAGAACGATCCGCTCATGCTGGCCATGCTTGGTCAACTACTTCTTGAGGCAGACTCTGTGGATCGAGCCATCGTTGTTCTGACGCTGGCAAAAGAGGTTGATCCAAATTCTTCCGTGGTCTATGAAGGTTTAGGGGACGCGTATTCACGACATGGTGTGACACCATATGCTATCACACAGTATGAGAAATCGCTGGAGCTCGACACCACGCGTGCACGAGTCCACTACAAGCTTGCCTCTTTGTACTACAAGGAGCGTCGGTACAATGATGCGGCTCGTGAATATCTGTACGTGATCGCCCTCGACACAACCAATGAAGATGCTCACTACGAAGCCGGCAGACTCTATTTCGCGGCACGGCAGTATGGCAACGCAACGAGGTTCCTCCGCTTGCATCTGCAGCGGTTTCCCCAGTCGAAGAGCGCAGACGAGATCCGAGATATGTACATGGAATCGTTGTTCAACACCCGCCAGTACGCCGATGCTCTCGATGCAGCGGAGAACATCTTCAAGAAGAATCCAAGGTCTGTCAAGACTCTTCGCATCATTGCCATTTCCCAGTCCAAGCTAAAAAAGCACAAGGAGGCCATCGACTCGTACGGCAAACTCCGATCTCTGGACACCCTAAGGGTTGATGATCTCAAGAACCTAGGGGAGGCGTACTCGGCCTTGAAGAAAGACTCGCTCGTTGCCATGACGTACGAGGAGCTGCTGCGACTCGACCCGTTAGATGGTGACGCGTATGCGGACGCTGGGGCTGCTTATATGCGGTTACGCGATTGGAACAGGGCATCTACGATGTTCCGGCGGCGGTTTTTGTCGGACAGCTCTGCCGCGTCTCTGAGTTCCTATTTGAACTACGCTCTCTGCAAAATGCAGGTCAGCGATCCTGATTCGAAAATACAGGCCCAGCATGTTGACTCGGCGCGAGTAGCCCTCCAATACTTCATTTCGAAGCGTCCCGATTATGCAGGTGCGCATCTCTATCTTGCTCGCACACTGGTAGCTCTGGAATTATGGCAGGAGGCGAGGGCGTCATACGAAGAGTGGCTGAGGCAGATTCGTGGAGAGGAAGCTAAATACAAGAGAGAACTTGCCGAGGCGTACAAGATTATCGGTGTTTCATATCTTCTCGAGAAGAAGTATCCGCCAGCAATCGAAAATCTCAAGAAATCAGTGAATTACAGGGATGACGACTGGCAGCCCCATCTCTGGCTGGGTCAATCCTACCAGTTGTCCGGTGAGAACGAGGAAGCGATCAAGGCATACCAAAGAGTCCTGAAGCTTGACCCCAAGAACAAGGATGCCAAGACCGGTCTCGAGCGCCTGGGAATACCGGTCGACTAGGTCTTTGTTTCGGCCAATTTTCCCAGTGGATTCCCTGCAGTGTAGCTAAGTGCTGAACAAGGAAACCACATTATCTATATATTATGAAAGGACCTGTGCAATGAGTTACAGGCTGCTCACACTCATTCTACTTCTTGCTGTCATTCTCGGGGGATGTGCCAAGAAGCCTCCCGAGGTGAACACTGCGGAGTGGCAGAAATTCGAGGATCCATATTTCAAGGTACATTTCACGGTCCCCAAGAATTGGCACAGGATCTCGGAAGGAACAAAGGTTAACTTCTACTCCTCGGA
>VGWB01000098.1 GCA_016873755.1 Ignavibacteria bacterium
GCGGATGGGTGGTACGTGGGTGCCGTCGGTTGCTTCAACGATCTCGTCGTGAATCGAGGCAGGGCCTACAATTCGCTCGATCGCAAGCTGCTCCTACAGCTGGAGATTGAGACAGCCGGTGGCCGATCAATCCGAATCGTCTCCGATGAAGGCTGGCGGGTGAACGCAGACGGACCCGTTCGCTCTGCCGACATCTATTTGGGTGAAACCTTCGATAGCAGGAAGGAGCCGGAAGGCTGGGAACGTCCCGGGTTCAACGATTCACGTTGGGAAACGGCAGCAGTCTATCCTGCTCCCGCAGCCGCCCTCGTGGCGCAAATGAATCAGCCAATACGGAAGACGCAGGAACTGAAGCCCATCGCCTTGACGGAGCCATCTCCCGGCACATACATTTTCGATATGGGTCAGAATATGGTCGGATGGTGCCGGATGAAGTTCAATGAACCCGAAGGGAAAGAGATCACCGTTCGGCACGGCGAGATGCTGGCTGAAGATGGAAAACTCTACACAGAGAACCTCCGAAGGGCGGCTCAGACGGTCAGATTCATCGCCGATGGAAAAGGTGAACAGATCTACGAGCCGCGGTTTTCGTACTTTGGCTTTCGCTACGTTGAGATCTCGGGCCTGGGCAAGAGGCCTCTGCTCGATATGGTCGTCGGCTTGGAGGTGACCTCTGATATCGCCGCGGCCGGCGAGTTCGAATGTTCCAGTAAGGATCTTAACCAGCTTTGGAAGAATATTCTGTGGACACAATGGGACAACCTCATCGGCATCCCAACCGACTGTCCACAAAGAGATGAACGCCTTGGGTGGATGGCGGACGCACAGGTTTTTTCGCAGACCGCGATCTACAACTCCGACATGGCTGCCTTCTTCACTAAGTGGGTACAAGACATCCGAGATGCTCAGCATCCCGACGGAAGGTATCCTGACGTCGCGCCGGTGCCACGATATCTGCCGTTCTTCAACGCGCCGGCCTGGGCTGACGCCGGTGTCATCGTACCTTGGCGGATGTATCAGAACTATGAGGATGTTCGAATCCTTCGAAAACACTACGCCTCGGCAAAACGGTTCATCGGTTTTGTCCGCTCGAAGAATCCCAATTTGATCTGGACAGAGGCCGTGGGGAATATGTATGGAGATTGGCTGAACGGGAATACGATCGTGGCTGAGGGGTATCCGAAGACCGGAGGTCAGGTGCCTCATTGTATCTTCAACACGATGCACTTTGCCCAGTCCGCTCAGATTCTTGCCGAGATGGCGAAGGTGCTGGGTCGCGAGGACGAGGCGCTCGAGTATGCCAGACTTGCAGCGGAGGTCCGGAGCGCCCTCATCGAGCACTTTGTGAATAAGGAAGGATACATCGCGGGGAACACACAGGCGGGCTACGCCCTCGCCCTGGCATTTGGATTGATGCCTGACGAACTGCGGGAGAAGACGTTTGAGCACATGCTGAGCTGCATCGCAGACTATGACTTCAGGATTTCAACGGGTTTTCTCTCGACCGTCTGCATGATGAATGAACTCGCCCGCCGCGGCCGTGCCGATGTCGCGTATCAACTTCTTGAAAGCCACCGTTTTCCGTCGTGGCTCTACCAGATTGATCAGGGGGCCACGACCATCTGGGAGCGATGGGATGGATACGTCAAAGGCCGCGGCTTTCAGGATCCCGGCATGAATTCGTTTAACCACTATGCTATCGGATCCGTGGGCGAGTGGATGTATGCACATATCCTCGGCATCCAGCGGGATGAGAAACATCCGGGATTCTCCGAAATCGTCATTGCTCCAAAGATTGGAGGCACCTTGACTTGGGCGAAAGGGAAGTATCATTCGATCTTCGGTGACATAGTAAGTGAATGGAAATTGGATAACGGTGTGCTGCGTTTTCAAGTTGAGGTACCACCGAATACTGCTGCAAAGATCTATGTTCCGACGTCGGACAAGAACGCGATCAGGGAAACCGCAGTGGATGTCGACCGGGCAGAAGGCGTGAGCTTCATCAAGATGGAAGGAGACGCAGCGCTGTTTGCCGTTTCCTCGGGCCGATACGATTTTGTATCGTCATTCTCGAAGAAAGAACCGGTCGCATACACGGCCAAGCCGAGGATTTCGTTTGAGCGGGAGCTCGATGCGGATGGAAACCTGAAAATCATCCTGGAACCGTCGCATCCGGACGTGAAAGTGTACTTTTCTCTTGATGGCTCCGAACCGACGACCATGTATCAAGAACCATTCCTGATCGGGAGAAATACCACCGTCATGGCGAGGTCTCAGCAGGAAGGCATGCTACCGAGTTTCCCGTCGGTGGCACGGTTCGTTTTCACCGACGACGATCCAGCGACTAGGCATGTTCCGAACACGATCCGTGCGCACAAGGCCTTCGGCCGGGTTGTGAGGTATTCAAACGCGTACAGCCCGAGGCGCCCGGGTGGCGGGGAATCCGGTCTGGTTGACGGCAAACTCGCCACGCTGGATCATATCGATCCGGAATGGCAGGGTTTTGACGGAGTTGATATCGAAATCGTCGTCGACCTTGGGAAGATTATGCGGATCCGGTCTATCGCGGCGAACTTCCTTCGTCACCAAAGTATGAAAATATTCCTCCCGACCAAGATCGAGTTCTTGGTCTCGGAGGATGGCAACCAGTTCTTACCCGTGGGATCGCTGGAGAACGCGGTCGATCCGACAGCGGTCGCGACAATCAAGGCATGCAGGAAAGAATTTCAGCCGCGGAACGCCCGGTATATCAAGATGATAGCTCACAACCTGAGCAGGTCTCCCGACTGGCATCCGCAGAAAGGGGAAAGCGCCTGGCTTGCTGTCGATGAAATTATCGTTGAATGAACATGACGTTAGGTCCCACGCACCTCCAAGGTGCGTGGGACCTCATAAAGCACAGAAGGAATCATCCTTATGACTGCAGAACAAGTTCTCAGCTCGATTGTGGTATTCTCTTTCGCTCTCCTCACGATAACCCGCGAGACATCTGCGCAAGGCGATCCGCCTCGCTTGAGCTCACCGGACAAGAAAACGGCGGTAAGAATCGAACTCGGCAAGGACATCCGGTTATCCATTCTCCATAACGAAGAGCAAGTCCTCGCGCTATCGAACATTGCTCTGGAGCTTGATGGGAATCGACTGATCGGGAGATCTCCGGCCGTCAGCCGAACGGAGACTCGCTCGGTCTCCGAGACCATCACCCCAGTTGTTCCGGAAAAGCGGTCCGTGATACCGGATGTTTTCAACGAGCTCACCATTCATTTCAAGGGCAACTATGGTCTGATCATCCGGGCCTATAACGACGGCGTGGCTTACCGGCTCTTTACCCGCTTGCCGGGAGAAATCACGGTGAAGCATGAGCATCTGGAAATCATCGTTTCGCCTGACGATTCGATCTTCTTCCCGGAAGAGACGAGCTTCCTCTCGCACTCAGAGCGCCTGTACAAGTACCTTGCCGTCAAGGAAATCGCTGACACACAAATGTGTTGTATCCCGGCACTGCTAGCCAAAGAGAACGGGTGGAAAGTTGCCATCACAGAATCAGACTTGCTTGATTATCCCGGATTGTATTTTAGGGGAGCCGGCAAAGGTGAGGCAAGGTTGAAGTCAAAGTTCCCCCCATACCCCCTTGAGGAGCAACTCGTTGGCGACCGGACCATCAAGGTCACGAAGAGAGCGGACTATATTGCGAAGACGAAGGGTTCGCGGCAGTTTCCGTGGCGCGTGTTTGCAGTCTCTGAGAAGGACGGGGACTTGATCGAGAATGATATTGTCTACCGCCTCGGCAGCCCATTGAGACTGAAAGAGACCTTCTGGATCAAGCCCGGGAAAGTGGCGTGGGATTGGTGGAACGCGAACAACGTTTACGGCGTCGATTTCAAGTCCGGGATCAATACACAAACATACAAGTACTACATCGACTTCGCGTCACAGTACAGTCTGGAATACATAATTCTGGATGAAGGTTGGTCGAAGCCGTCTGATCTCTTCCAGATCAATCCCGAGATGAACATGGATGAGCTCTTTGCGTACGCGAAGCAAAAGAACGTGGGTATCATCTTGTGGGTCGTCTGGAACGTGCTAGACGAGCAAATGAATGATGCGCTCGACCAATTCGCGCGGTGGGGTGCGAAAGGGATCAAGGTGGACTTCATGCAGCGCGACGATCAGAAAGTGGTGAACTACTACGAGAAGGTCGCACAGGAAGCCGCGAAACGACATCTCCTGGTCGATTTTCACGGCTCATACAAGCCGACGGGTTTCAGCAGGTCGTATCCGCACGTTCTGACACGTGAAGGGGTGCAGGGACTCGAGCAGAGCAAGTGGTCGTTCAACATAACACCGAAACACGACGTCACACTGCCGTTCACTCGCATGTTCGCGGGAGCGATGGACTACACACCGGGGGCGATGGTCAATGCCACGAAGGACAACTTCAGGCCGATCTTCAATCAGCCGATGAGCCAGGGGACGCGCTGCCACCAGCTGGCGATGTACGTGATCTACGAGAGTCCTCTGCAAATGCTTTGCGACTGTCCAACGAATTACTTGAGAGAACCCGAGGCCATGGAATTTCTTTCGGCCGTGCCAACGGTGTGGGATGAAACCAGGGCGCTCGATGCAAAGGTGGGAGAATACCTCACTGTGGCACGCAAGAAGGGGGAAGATTGGTTTGTCGGTTCGATGACGGACTGGACGCCGCGCGATATCGAGATCAACCTCAGATTCCTTCCCCGTGGCAAGTATCAGGCTACCATCTACGCGGATGGGCCCAATGCTCACCGGTACGCAAGCGACTACCGCAAAGAGCGCAGAGAAGTCAGCAGATCGGATGTGCTCAGGATTCACCTCGCTCCCGGCGGCGGCTGGGCAGCACACCTTGCGAAACTCGACTAGAGGCATACCCCAACCGACCTGTTGTTGTCCGATAGTTGCACTATCGGACACGATTCGAAAAGGACTTGGAGTCCTATGGACGAGAAGGGCCGTGGTGAAACTCCGGCACGGGCTTTCTTCGACAGGAACGTGAGTGACAACGAGGTCAGATGTCATTCCCGCTGAAGTCTACCCGACCACGCCGTTCAGGCGGGCGAGAATACAGAACTCGGCTTGGTCCTGGATCCCTGCTTCCGCAGGGGTGACATCACATGCAATGTCATTCCCGCGTAAGCGGGAATCCAGAACTCCGCTTCGACCTGAAGGCCTGCTGAATTGAATAGCACGAACTGAAACCGTATCTTGTAGTAACGGCTACTGAAATCGAGCAATAACTTCTGACTAGTTCATGAAGGGCCTTGTCTTCAATATTCAGCGGTTCTCGGTCAATGATGGCCCGGGCATCCGGACCACGGTTTTTCTCAAGGGTTGCCCCATGCATTGCCCCTGGTGCCACAATCCGGAATCCATTTCGCCGGATAGACAGATCGTGCTGCGCGGCGAGCGATGTTTGCGTTGCGGCGACTGTTACGCGATATGCAAGAACCACGCGATCCGCAAGCAGGATGGAGAATATGTGACCCAGCGGGCAGTCTGCAAGGAGTGTGGCGAGTGTGTTGAAGTGTGTGTGGCGGAAGCCCGCGAGATCGTCGGCAGAGAAATGACGACAGAAGATGTCATCCGCGAAATCGAAAAGGACAGGATCTTCTTTGAGCAGTCGGGAGGTGGGGCGAGCTTCTCTGGCGGCGAGCCCTTTCTGCAACACGAGTTCTTGTTGTCCCTCGTCAAGGCGTGCAAAGAAAGGGGTATCCACACCGTTGTCGATACGGCCGGCTATACCTCTCCTGATGTCCTGCAACGGATCAGTCAGTTCGTAGATCTTTTTCTGTACGACCTTAAGACCATGGACAACACGCAGCACCAAGAGTTCACCGGCGTTTCCAATCGGATTATTCTCGAGAACCTTCAGCATCTCGCCGAATGGGGACACAAAGTCATCGTGCGGATACCGGTTATTCCGGGAGTGAACGAGGATTCGGAAAGCGTTCGTCGTATCGGCTCGTTTGTCGGGGCACTCGGAAATGTTGAGGAAATCCATCTTCTGCCGTACCATCAGACCGGTATCGAGAAATATCGCCGTCTCGGAATGGACTATCGGATGAATGGAACGTCTGTTCCGACCCAGGGTGACCTGGACCGACTTGTTGGTGAGCTCAAAGGCCATGTTGCTGCTGTTTCGATCGGAGGGTAGTGCATGACTGAGCGGGTAAGGAAACTGCGCGAGCAGAGCTTGAATGCCGTTCCGAGTCTCTCCCCCGAGCGTGCTCTCCTGGTGATGCAGACATACAGGGACACTGGACTTCACTCAGCTCCCATGCGGCGTGCATTGACGTTCAAAAGGATTATGGAGGAGAAGGCGATCTGCGTGAATGACGGTGAGCTCATCGTCGGTGAGCGCGGCCCGGCACCGAAGGCGACGTATACCTATCCCGAGATTTGCTGCCACAGTCTGGAGGATCTGGATATCCTGAACAACCGAGAGAAGGTGCGGTTTCGCGTCGATGATGAGATGAAGAAGACGTATCAGGAAGTCCTAATCCCGTTTTGGAGAGGAAAGACAATCCGCGAGAAGATCTTCTCGGAGATGACCGACGAGTGGAAAGCTGCGTACGAAGCGGGAGTATTCACGGAGTTCATGGAACAGCGCGCCCCCGGCCACACCGTTCTGGACGACAAGATCTATCGTAAGGGGATGCTCGATTTCAAGCGGGAAATTGAAGACGGCTTGAGATCACTTGACTTTCACAACGACCCGGAGGCGTACAGGAAGCAAGAAGAACTGAAAGCGATGAGCGTCTGTGCTGATGCGATCATGACCCTGGCGAATCGTTATGCGGACGTCGTCGGCGAGCTCGCACGAAAGGAAAGGGATCCTGCACGGAAGAAAGAACTCGAAATCATCGAAAAGAATTGCCGCAGGGTTCCCGCCCACGCTCCGGCGAACTTCTGGGAGGCGCTGCAATCCTACTGGTTTGTGCACCTCGGCGTCATCACAGAGCTCAATCCCTGGGATGCGTTCAATCCGGGCCGACTTGACCAGCATCTTTATCCTTTCTACAAGCAGGTGCTCGAAGAGGGAACGGTCACCCCGGAGAAGGCGAGAGAGCTCCTCCAATGCTTCTGGATCAAATTCAACAATCAACCTGCTCCTCCGAAGGTAGGCGTGACTGCCGCTGAAAGCTCAACCTACACCGACTTCGCCAACATCAATACCGGGGGTCTCCGTCCCGACGGGACCGACGGCGTGAACGAGCTGACGTACCTGGTGCTCGACGTGATCGACGAGATGCGGCTTGTCCAGCCAAGCTCGAATATCCAGCTCAGCAAGAAGAATCCCGACGAATTCCTCAAGCACGCATGCCGGGTCATCCGCAAGGGGTGGGGACAGCCATCGGTTTTCAACGCGGACGCGATCGTCGATGAGCTGTTGCGCCAGGGCAAGTCGGTCGAGGACGCGCGCAACGGCGGTGCAAGCGGTTGTGTGGAGACAGGTGCGTTCGGCAAGGAAAGCTACATCCTTACAGGATACTTCAATCTCCCAAAAGTCCTTGAGGTCACCCTGAATAACGGTGTCGATCCCAGGACGCGGAAAAAGATCGGTGCCGAAACCGGTGAACCCGCGGATTTTACGTCGTTCGACGATCTTGTGCTGGCCTTCAAGCGTCAGCTCCGTCATTTCGTTGATATCAAGATACGCGGGAACAACGTTATTGAACGGCTGTATGCGGAGTACATGCCGGTACCGTTCCTCTCCATCCTCATTGATGACTGCATCGCCAAGGGGAAGGATTACAATGCCGGAGGGGCACGATACAATACGGACTACATCCAGGGGGTCGGGATCGGAACAGTGACAGACTGCCTTGCAGCAACAAAGTTCCACGTTTTCGAGAAGAAGAACGTCTCCATGTCTGACCTACTGCGGGCTCTCAACGCGAACTTCGAAGGCCTTGAAAAGACACGGCTCTTGCTTGTGAACAAGACACCAAGATACGGGAATGACGATGACTACGCGGACAGTCTGATGAGCATCGTCTTTGATGCCTTCTATGACGAGATCGACGGAAGAAGGAACACCAAAGGCGGCTTCTATCGCATAAACATGCTGCCGACCACATGCCATATATACTTCGGGTCGGTGACCGGTGCAACGCCCGATGGCCGGAAGGCCTGGATGCCGTTGTCTGAAGGAATATCCCCCGTCCAGGGGGCCGATCGGCATGGCCCGACGGCTGTTCTGAAATCCGCCGGAAAGATGGACCATGTGAGAACCGGCGGAACGCTCCTCAACCAGAAGTTCAGTCCGCAGCTCCTGGAATCAGAGAAAGGAATAGACAACCTCTCGTACCTCATCCGCTCCTACTTCAGGATGGGTGGGCATCACATCCAGTTCAACGTGATTACGGCTCAGACACTCCGCAGCGCACAGCAACATCCGGAGCAGTACCGCGATTTGATCGTGCGCGTGGCGGGGTACAGCGACTACTTCTGCGATCTAAGCACGATCCTCCAGGACGAGATCATTGCTCGCACGGAACACCAGGGATTCTCGTAACCGTCTTAAAAACCATTCTTCAATCAGGCTCAGTCCCGACTTCCTTCTCAAACGAGCGACCGGGATATACTCCAATGCAGCCTGTCCTTAGCGAATAACGTCTTCTTCGACTGCACTCCCGATGACACCGCAAGCCATCTCAATAATACCTTGTCATGCCCGCGGATTTTAGGCGGGCATCCAGACAAGCTATGTTCCAGATTCCGTCTTAGAATCCGACGGAATGACTTCCCTCGTTTGAGATGACTTCTAATCTTTGTGGAGGATCTTTGAGATGAGCTCTTACAAAAACTGCTTCTGCCGGACATGGATGATGCCTGCCACGACTTCGAGAGAGGTCCTCAGGTTGCTCCCCGGCTTTCTTATCTTCACGAGCGTACTTCTGGCACAAGATCCGGCGTATTATGTCAAGAAGGCAGGCTGGCATGAGACCATGCGAGCTTCGCGAGAAGCACTCATGTTGCTCCGCGCGACCGAGCCCTCCAGCGCACTGGAGGTCCTCGGGCCGTGGTACGCTATCGGGCCTTTCAAGAGCACCGGCGTAAGCGCATTTGCAGAGGTGTTTGAGCCGGAGAATGAGATCGCCCTTCAGGAGACGTACGGCACTCTGCGGTGGGAACAGAAGCCCGGCTGGAAAAATGGGAGCGTCATTGACCTGGGGCGGGAGACCAAATGTGCAATCTATTTGTACCGGACGCTCACCGTTCAGGCCGACACTGTACTTCCCGTGTCCCTTGGCAGCGATGACGGGATCAAGGTTTGGTTGAACGGCGAGAGCATCCTTGCTCGGAACGTCGACCGGGGGTGTGATCCCGACCAGGAGCTTCTTGATCTTCGTCTGAAGAAAGGTAAGAATACGTTCCTGATGAAGGTCAACAACAACCAGGGAGCGTTCGCGTTCTATTTCCGGCTGGAGGACGCAGGAGTGAGGACGATCTGGTCGCTCTTGCGACGGGACTTTGTCGATGCGAAGAGCGTGCAGGAAATGGAGTGGGAACGGGAGGACAGTATTTGGTTCAACGATTGGACGCCCGGTGATCACGCCGAGCTCGCAGCACGATACATCAATGCTGCATACTTCGACACTCCCTCGGACCTCGAGGACGCACGACGACGACTGGCAAGGGTGAAGAGCGCCCAGGACCTCACAGCGTTGCGAAACCTCTACATCGCCTCGCACGAATCCGACGCAGCACCGTACATCCTTACGCCGAAGCCCCCACCGCTGCCGCGCATCAATGGCCCGAAGGTTTTTGGCGCGCGCCCCGGAAATCCGTTCCTCTTCACCATACCGGCCACCGGAAACAGGCCGATGGAGTTCTCAGCCGAGGGGCTCCCATCGGGACTGATGCTTGATCCCGTCGCCGGGAGGATAACGGGCGAGGTGAGCGAGCGAGGAACATACTGGGTGACCCTCAAAGCGAAGAATGCGTTGGGTACGGCTTCGAGGCAACTGAAGATCGTCGTCGGCGACCAAATCGCGCTCACACCTCCGCTCGGATGGAATAGCTGGAACTGCTTCGCGAGTGCGGTCGACGACGGGAAAGTCCGTTCTGCAGCTGACGCGTTGGTGAACAGTGGACTGATCAATCATGGCTGGACGTACATCAACATCGACGACTGCTGGGAGATCAAACCGGGCACCGACGACCCAATGCTGATGGGGGAACCGCGCAACGCGCAAGGTATGATCAACACGAACAAGAAGTTTCCAGACATGAAGGCGTTGAGCGACTACATCCACGCGAAGGGGCTCAAGATGGGAATCTACTCCTCGCCCGGACCCCTCACCTGCGCCGGCTTCACAGCGAGCTATCAGTTCGAGGACCACGATGCGCGGCGATTTGCAGAATGGGGCATCGACTACCTGAAGTACGATTGGTGCTCCTACGGACGCATCGCCAAGGACAATAGCCTGCCGGAATTGAAGAAGCCATACTTCGTGATGAGGGGGGCTCTCGATAAGGTGAAGCGAGACATCGTGTATAGCCTGTGCCAGTATGGGATGGGAAACGTCTGGGAATGGGGCGTGGAGGTCGGCGGCAACTGCTGGCGCACAACGGGCGATATCACGGACACGTGGGAAAGCATGTCAGGGATCGGTTTCTCGCAGGCTGGTCACGAGCTCTATGCCGGACCCGGTCATTGGAACGATCCGGATATGCTTGTCGTCGGGAAGGTTGGCTGGGGACCGCTCCTGCATTCCACCAGGCTCACGCCCAACGAACAGTACACGCACATCAGCCTCTGGTGTCTCCTTGCATCCCCTCTTCTCATCGGTTGTGATATGACACAGCTCGATGAATTCACCCTCAGTCTGCTCACCAATGACGAGGTACTCGACGTGAGTCAGGATCCTTTGGGAAAACAAGCTGGCCAAATCTCGAAGCAGGGTGACCTTGAGGTCTGGGTGAAGGAGATGGAAGATGGCTCAAAAGCCGTCGGGCTATTCAACCGAGGTGTCTGGAAATCGAGGGTCACGGTGCGCTGGAGCGAGCTCGGAATCACGGGTCGGCATATCGTACGGGATTTGTGGCGACAGAAGGATCTTGGTACATACGAAAAAGAATTCACCGCGATCGTTCCCAGGCACGGAGTGCTCCTCGTGAAGGTGACGAAACCTGCTGATGACCAGTAGTGGCCGCTGTGGCAATTGGCACTGCGGACAAACTGTCCAACGCATGTGACCTTAGCTCGGGGGCCTTGTTGTTGTGTGTCTAAGCGCGGCCCGGTCATTCGCTTCTTCAGAGTATTGAAGGGGTGCAGGCAAATGCCTTGAAGAATGTTCGGAAGGAAGCTGCTTGTCCACGTTTTGCACGGTATTTTTCTTCTTGACAATGATTGAAATCGTCTGTAACATTTTAATGTAATGCCCCCCAGAGTGAAAGCCTCTGGGTTCTATAGTCCCTCGTCCGGCAGCGATTCGGACGAGCAATACAGTCCCGGGGAGCCACACGTTGGCTCCCCGTTTTCATTTAAACGTCGCTCGCAGGAGTTACAGACATGCGCGTGAAAATCTTCATCGACTTCTGGAATCTCCAACTCAGCTGGAATGAGTACCACCAGAATCTAGGATCGTCTGCAACGGTGAAAATCCCGTGGAACAAAACCCTGCCGCAAGTGCTCCTCAGCAGAGTTGGATCGGACGCCGTGTATGCGGGGACCCACGTATATGCCTCTGTCAATCCGAAAAGTGCCGCAGACCGAAAGCTCAACGCATTCCTTCAGATAATGGACACCTTTCCAGGATACCGAGTAACGGTGAAGCAAAGGAGACCTGCCAAACCCGTTAGGTGTACAAATGAGGGATGTCGCCAGGAGATAAGGACTTGTCCACACTGCAGAAACGACCTTACTCGAACGGTCGAGAAGGGAGTCGACACAACAATAGCAATAGAGTTGTTTGAGCTAGCATTTGACGATGTTTACGACAGAGCGATCCTGATATCAGGAGACGCGGATTTTGTGCCAGCGATTGAGTATATCCAGCGGCGCGGGAAGTACATCATACATGCAGGGTTTAAAGGACAATCCTACGACATAAGAAAGGCGTCTTGGGACCACATCTACTTTGATGACGCGATGGCCGATCTGCTAACGGCATCCGAGTCGTAGACGTAGTTCAAGGAGCGGTTGTCCAGCGTAGCCGCGCGAGGAACTCCCTGCATCGTCACAGGTGATTCGAGCTTCGCTTTCTACACGCAGCAGCTTCGTTCCGAGGATGGCAAAAATGGAATATCGAGAAGTCGGCTGGGTGAACTTGAACAAGATCAGGAGGGATAGAGATATCTTCGATCTACTGACTGCGCTCATTGCAATCTTGGCTCTGATCATACCATTTGTCCAGCGCTCCTGCGAAAGGCCGAGGATAACTTTCACTTCAGATTTCGTTTACATCGTCAACTTTGAAACATATCCCAATCTGGTCGAAGGAATCATAAGTAATGTCCGGCCCGAAACGAAAGACATCAAGGATCGGCTCGAGCCTACAAATGAACACCTCAGACACCAAATCAAGTGGTTATACCATCTTAGGTTGTTCAAAATGAAGTTCAAGAACGAAAGGGCCTATCCCATTTCATTGGATCAGTTGAAACTTGAAGACCTCGAGTGCAGTGTTCCACTTCCAGATATGAGGGTCGTCCCTGCATATCTTACGGAAGTGGACAATACCCATCACGATTTTGTCCACGATCCGTTTTTCAACGTGGGATCAGGAGAGATAAGATCCTTCAACGTTATCGTAGGATTCATGCTCGTTATTCAACACCGCACGCCGACTGCAGATTCGTTGTTTCAGGAATCACTGTCCACTCTGATCGCGCTGGAAGATTCCTTGAGGCGTTCATCAACAAAAGCTCGAGAAATTGCAGACGAGCTTCTCCTGATCGGCGGCGGGAAGCGTTACGAATATCTGGGTCAGTACCTTCAGGAACGGGATGGTGCGCCATTCATATACAGAGATATCTATTTAAAGTACTTCTCGAGAGTCAGATTCAAGCCATTGCGATTTAGTGTAGTGGACAACACTGGGCAAAAACACTACTCAAATCGCGCGATCCTCAATTAGCCACGCGTAATCATTGTAAAGACCAGACTGTTTGTCCGCGGCGAGTATGATGGCTCTATCCTGTCGGACTCTTCAACCGAGGTGTCTGAGAATCGAGGGTCATGGTGCGATGGAGTGACGTCGGAATTACGGGTCGGCACGTCGTTCGGGATTTGTGGCGCCAGAAGGACCTGGGTACATTTGACGGCGAACTCGGTGCCACCGTTCCGAGGCATGGGGTTATGTTTGTGAGGATTTCGAGCGTGTCTCGGAAAGAATGAAGGCACTTCGCGAAGACGAGCGACAGACTCGAGGTCGGACAAACTCGAAAATTAGTCCCAGCACGCAGCGGTAGGTCAAACATTCGTGTCTGACCACGCACGACATACATGAATGTTCGCCCCACCGACGAAAAAGAAACGCCCCTTGAGTGAGGGGCATTTCGATTTTTCCTCGCGCTTTGTCCTCGGCGGCACGCTTGGACTTCAGCTTACCGAATGTTCCCTACGTGACGAAGACCTCCAAAAAAGACTGCTTTGTGGCTTCGATGGTCTGATCGATATCCT
>VGWB01000099.1 GCA_016873755.1 Ignavibacteria bacterium
CTTGATCCTGTCTGGCAGTGGAGATGGGAGGAAGGATGCGCCGAAGCGCTCTCGACGTTCGGTAACGCTGTCCAACTTCTTCACGAACATCCGTCCCTCATCTTCACCCACAACGAAGCAGTCCTCTACCGCTGGGTCCAGCGATACGATCCAACCCTGTTCAAAGAGATACAGAATCTCGTCCGAAAGGGCCGTTGGTGCATCAGCGGAGGGTGGTACCTTCAGCCGGATGTGAACATCCCCGGGACGGAGTCGATCATCCGCCACATCCTCGAGGGGCGACGATACTTCTGGCAGCATTTCAAGGCCGCGCCGAAGGTCGCATACAACTTCGACTCCTTCGGTCATAGCGGCGGCTTGCCGCAAATACTCAGGCAAGCCGGTTACCAAATGTACATCCACATGCGTCCGCAGGGTCCGGATTTGAAGTTACCTTCCGATCTGTACCGCTGGCGCGGTGTCGATGGCTCCGAGATCCTGGCATATCGCATCGCCGTCGGATTCTATCATTCCGAATACGACAATATCGTGCAACGCCTGCAGGAGGGGGCGGAACTGGCTCTCCGTCTGAACCGTGATGTCCCGATATTCTGGGGACTCGGCAACCACGGCGGCGGAGCGACCCGTGAGGCGCTCGGCATGATTGATGATGTGGTCAAGAAGGAGAATAGAGTCAGGATCAAGCACAGCACGCCGGAAAAGCTCTACCAGGCGCTGCGGAAACAGGGACAGAGTGCTCCGGTCGTCCAGGGCGATCTGCAGCGCGTATTCACGGGCTGCTATACCTCGCTTTCGCGTATCAAACGCCGGGCCCAGCGAAGCCTCGGCGAGCTCGTCCAGGCAGAATCTCTCTGCGCGTCGGCATGGTGGCATCAACGGTCGAAGTATCCCCTTGCGGAGTTGAGCGAAGCCTGGCGCGATCACCTTTTCAACGATTTTCACGATATCCTTCCCGGGTCGTGCGTTGAGCCGGCTGAACACGACGCGCTCGATCAGTACGGAAAGGTATCCGAGTCGATCCGCCGAATTCGGCTCTCGGCAGTGAAATCGTTCGACAAGGGAAAGCCTCGCAAGCTCTATGTCCCGTTGACAGTGGCGAACACGAATCCCTCGTACACCAAAGTGCCACTGGAGGTGGAATGTATGATCGATCTCCGCCCGAAATGGAGCGGCGAATGGCATTTGCGGCTCTACTCGCCCGACGGAAGAGAAATACCGTGCCAGGAAGAGCAACCGGAGTCCTTGCTGCCGTTCAATTGGCGGAAAAAGATCAGCTTCATGGCTGACCTGCCGGGGCATGGCATTGCCCGCTACGAGCTGAGGAAGCACGAAGGGAAGAAGGAAGTCGTTCCAGGGAAACCGGCGATTCCTCACACTGTTGACATCGAGAAAGGTCTTGTCACCAGTATGAGTGCCGGGGACGGGGTGGAGTGCCTCAAAGGTCACCTTCTGATGGCCCTGGTCGTCGATGACGATGGTGACTCGTGGGGCGCGGATCGGTGGAGTTACCGCAACATCGTCGGTGCGTTTGAGCTTCAACCAAAGGGAATCTGCATCTTGAACGACGGTCCGATTCGTAAGAGCTCGGAGTCGACGTTTCTCTACGGCCGAAGCACAATCGTTCTCCGCACCATTGCCTACGCGAGCTGGCCGGTTCTGGAATTCCAGCTCCGCATCCACTGGGCGGAGACTCGAACGCGGCTGAAATTGTCTATCCCGACAGTATTCAAAGATGACCGCATCCTGTGCGAGGTGCCGGGCGGTGCGATCTATCGCCCGGCAGATGGGCAGGAGCATGTCCACGGCCGATGGTGCTTTCTGGAAGGAGTTTTCAACGGGCAGAATACCGGCTTCGCTGTGATTAACAGCGGTCAGCACGGATTCGATTTCCACGATGGTGAGGTGAGGCTCTCCGTTTTGCGGAGCGCTGCCTATTGTCATGACCAAGGGTTCAGGCTTGGGGATCGCCCCGCACGGAAGTATATGGACCAGGGAATCCATGACGTGCGTCTGCTGGTGACTGCCGGAGACGCAGGCACTGTCCGCAATTCGCTCGCAGGCCTTGCCGACTGGTTAAACGCGCCACCGGTTCTGTACTCGCACCTTCCTTTCTGCTCGGGGGCTGTAGATCGACAGGAATTCATCTCATTGAAACCGCAGTCCGTACGTCTGATTGCCTGCAAACAGTCAGAGGACGGAAGAGCTCTCATCCTGCGGCTTCAAGAGAGTGTAGGGGCTGCGTCCAAGGCAAAGCTCAACCTCGCCAAACCGGAACGGTCGATCTCCCTTTCATTCAAACCGTTTGAGATTAAGACGGTGCGCGTCGAAAGGACGAGAAAATGGAGGGAGGTAAATCTGATTGATGAAATATGACCGACGGGAGCTATGAGACCTGACATCGAGCAGTTCGTTCTCACTCTTAAGCGCGGTAAGGGCAGTTTTGTGCCGCTCGCAGAGTTGGGTGTACATCCCAAGATCAAGAAACGGTTCATTGGAAGAGAGATCGAAACGCTCGCCGATGATGTGGAGTTCTGGTACAAAGCGGGCTACGATTACATCAAGCTTCAGCCGGTCGCGGATTTCAACCCGGGCAAGATTGGACTGGAGGAAAACCTGACGTTCAATGAAGACGGGACGCTGTTTCGCAAGTGGGCGTCGGAGAACCGAGGCGTGATAGCCAGTGTCGAGGAGTTCGAACGGTATCAGTTTCCATCGAAGAGCGACTTTGACTATTCGAAATTCGAGCAGGTGAGGTCGCTACTCCCAGAAGGGATGGGTGTGATTGGGCAGTATGGCGATATCTTCACGATGACATGGGAGATGATGGGATTTGAGGCTTTCTCGCTGGCGATCTACGAGAATCCGGATCTGGTCAAGATCCTCAATGACAAGCTTGGGGAGCTCGTTCTGAGCATGTTTGAGTACTATGCACATTCCGATTCGGTTGACGTCATCTGGTACAGTGATGACATTGCGTTCACGCAGGGTTTGCTTGTGTCGCCAGATACGCTGCGGCAATACCTCTTTCCGTGGCTGAAGAAAATCGGCGATCTCGCAAAGGAGGCGCGCAAGCCATTCATGTACCATACCGACGGCGTGCTCTGGGATGTCATGGAGGACATCCTGGCGTGTGGTGTGGATGCTCTTCATCCGATCGAGCCGAAGGCGATGGATATTGCAGAGGTCAAACGGCGATACGGAGAACGACTGTGTCTCATCGGAAACGTGGACGTTGACCTTCTTGCCCGCGGCACACCGGATGAGATCCGGAACCGGGTGCGGTTCAACATTGCAAACATCGGCTACAACGGCGGATACTGCGTCGGATCAGGGAATAGCATTCCCGAGTACGTGAAGTTCGAGAACTATCTCGCGTTGCTCGATGCAGCAAAGGAGTACGGCGGTGCATAAGTTCGTTCCGGATAGACCAGCCGGCTTCCCGAGATTTGTAACTCGTTGAAGGGACACAATTTATGAGCACTCTCACGAAACTACGCTCCTCGATTACCCTCACACTGGCAACGGCCGTGCTCGCTGCGTATCCAGCGCTGGCTCAGGGAAAACAGGAAGGTGCCAGATACAAGGATTCCACTCTGCCAATCGAAGAAAGGGTGAACGATCTTCTCTCCAGAATGACGGTAGAAGAAAAGGTTGCGCAGCTCCAATGCACTCTCCGCAAGATTGAATGGGGCAAGAACCTCACGGTCAACGGGCTCGGCGGCGTGGGCCCTCTGCTGCGATCGTACGTCGCCGGCGAGGCGGCCGAAAAGGCGAATGAGATCCAGAAGCTCGCGATCGAGAAAACGCGGCTTGGCATTCCGGTGATCATCCACGACGAAGCGCTGCACGGTCTCGTGAGCAACAAAGCTACGAGTTTTCCGCAGGCGATCGGACTTGCCGCGACCTGGAATATCGATCTGATGTCTCGCGTGGCGACCGTCATCGGTAAGGAAACACGAGCCCGTGGAATCCGGCAGGTTCTTTCCCCTGTGGTGAACCTTGCTCGCGACGTGAGATGGGGGAGGGTGGAAGAAACGTACGGCGAAGATCCGTACCTCCAATCACGAATGGGCGTGGCCTTCTGCAAGAGCATTGAAGCGGAGGGAGTGATCACGACGCCAAAACACTTCGTCGCGAATGTCGGAGATGGTGGAAGGGATAGCTACCCGATCTTCTTCTCCGAACGTGAGCTGAGGGAGGTATATTTCCCGCCGTTCAAAGCCTGCTTCCAGGAAGGGAACGCGTGGTCGGTGATGTCCGCATATAACGCTCTCAATGACGAACCGTGCACGTCAAGCAAGTGGCTGCTCACCGATATTCTCAGAAAGGAGTGGGGATTCAAGGGGTTCGTCGTTTCCGACTATGGTTCAGTTGCCGGGATACTCAACAAGCACTTTGTGGCTGCGACGCCGAAGGAGGGTGCCATCAAAGCCGTTGAAGCCGGCCTCGATATGGAGTTGCCTGATATCTACTTCTATGGAGCACCGCTCCTCGAAGCGGCAAAGGATGGATCGGCATCCGGGAAGGCGATCGATGAGGCGACGAAAAACATTCTCAGAGCAAAGTTTCGCATGGGACTGTTTGAAAGGCCGTACGTTGACCCTCAGGTTGCCGATGCCCTTAACGATGCTGCCGAACACCGGCAACTCGCGCGTGAGGCCGCAAGGGAAGCCATCGTCCTTCTGAAAAACGAAGGCAACGTTCTCCCCTTGAGGAAAGATGTCAAATCGGTTGCTGTGATCGGTCCCAATGCTGATGTGGTCAAGCTCGGCGGATACAGTGGATTTGGCATGAAAACCGTCTCCATCCTTGAGGGGATCAAGGCGAGACTACCCAGCGGGACAACTATCTACCACGAGAAAGGATGCGACGTCGGATTTGCCTCGCTTCCTCCGATTCCGTCTGAGTACCTCATCCCTCCGGGTGCAAGAGCCGGCGAACATGGACTGAGAGGAGAATACTTCACCAACAAGGACGTCTCCGGTGTGCCGGCACTCGTCCGGATCGACAAGCAGATCAGTTTTGAGTGGGCCATGGGCTCGCCGGATTCCACCATTCCAGCCGATGTCTTCTCCGTCCGATGGACCGGGAAGCTCGTGCCCACCGTGTCGGGAACGTACACTCTCGGCGTGAGCACAGATGACGGCGTCCGACTGTATATCGACGGCAAGCTGCTTGTTGAAAGCTGGTTTGATCGCGGCGCGACGCTTGATGTCATCACCATGAAGCTTGAAGCGGGCCGGCAATATGACATCCGCATCGAGTACTACGAGAATGCCGGCTGGAGCTACGCCAGCTTCGTCTGGGATCTCAAGACCGAGGTCGACACGAGGATCCAGTCGGCCGTTGAAGCTGCAAAAAAGGCTGAAGTAGCAGTGGTTGCCGTCGGCATCGTCGAAGGTGAGGGGTACGATAGGGCAAACCTCGACTTGCCGGGCTCACAGGAGAAGTTAATCCAGGAGGTTGCGGCAACGGGTACACCGACTGTTGTCGTGTTGATCAACGGGAGTGCCGTGACCATGAGGAACTGGATCCACAAAATACCGGCAGTGGTGGAGGCGTGGTATCCCGGCGAGGAAGGTGGGAACGCGCTTGCCGACGTTCTTTTTGGTGACTACAATCCCGGCGGCAAGCTGCCGATCACCTTTCCACAAACCGTCGGCCAGGTCCCGCTCTACTACAATCACAAGCCGACGGGGCGCGGAGATGACTACACAGACATCAGCGGAAAACCGCTCTTCCCCTTTGGTTTTGGGCTCAGCTATACATCATTCACCTATTCAAACCTGCATATCATGCCGGAAAAGGTCAAGGCCGGTGAAAAGGTCAATGTCAGCCTCGATATCCAGAACTCTGGAGGAAGGAAGGGAGATGAAGTCGTCCAGTTCTATCTGCGCGACCCCGTGGCGAGCGTAACAAGACCAGTGAAGGAGCTGAAAGGATTCGAAAGGATCACGCTCGAACCAAATGAGACAAAGAGAGTCAGCTTCGTGCTCGCGAAGGACGACCTGCAGTTTCTCGATGCGACGATGAAGTATGTGGTCGAACCCGGAACCATTGAGGTCCTGGTAGAGAGTTCGTCGGAGGATATCCGCGTGAAGTCGAGCTTTGAGATAGTGCGGTAACATGTTGATTTGAACAGAGATCGTAGGACAATCAGAACAAACATAGAGGATCAGTCATGAAACCATCAACATCCTTTCACAGCATCTGCCGATGGACGTTCAACGCTGGCAAGGGTGGGTTCACGCCGTCCAACGTCCGGCCCAAATGGGCTTCAAATCGGCTCGATACAATCGGTGTTATCAAACTCGTCAAGAAACGGATCATCCACCGACTCCCCAAACATATCACGCTTGGATTCGAAGTTCACTATGACACGGAAGTCAATGAAAAGACCGCCTCGGCGCTGGCCGACGCGTTGTCGGACAACGAGATGTACCTCGCAATGATCACGCCGGGTGCCCACAGTCATTTTGCGTATGGTGGGATTGCCTCTCTTGATGCAAGGGAACGCAAAGCAGCGCAGGACCTTGGCCGTAAGACAGCAGATCTTGCATACGGTGCGTTGCGGAAGGCATGGCATCCGGACCCGGAGCTCGCTCCCACACTCGTCTTGTGGAACGGGTCCTACGGCTACGACCTGGCCTCTCCGGCGATCGGGAAGATGTACAAGCATCTCAAAGAGAGTATTGCCGAGCTGTGCCGCCATGAGAAGAGCAAGGGTGGTGAGTTATACATCGGCATTGAGCCAAAACCGAATGAAGGCCACCCGGCCATGTTGCTGCCGACCGTCGCGAGCACGCTCCTTCTCTGGAAAAGACTCCAGGAGGAATTCAATATCTCGCCCAAGAAGAAAGGGGTGAACAAGGAGCTCGGCCATTCTGAAATGATCGGCCTGGATCACCTCTATGACACGGTTGAGGAGATCGACAACAACGCGGTTGTGCACATGCACATCAACAGCCAGGGTTATAACGACGGCATCATCCTCGGCGGACCGGGAAAATTCGACATCGACCACGGGGCCCGCATCAATGGCATGAACATCGCCGCTGCCGCGCTGGTCGGCCGTGCTGGCTACAGACGATGGAAAGGCCACGATATGCAGGCCCGGCCGTACGACAACGAGGAGCAGGCGCTCGATCGTGTTGTAAGAAGCATCCTGAGCTGGGAGGCGTGCGAACACGCGGCCCGGCAGCTCGATGAAAAGCTTCTGCTGCGTTTTCTGACGAAGAAGCAAACCGCGAAGGCAGAAGACCTGATGCGCAGTGCCGTGACCACGGCATTCAAGTACTTCGATCGGACATATAATCGATAGCCTCAGTTCATCGCACCACATTCCCTCTCCTAATCAGAAGGGGGCTGGTATGCCTTTGATCGTCTCTATCCGCGGGAAGAGAGCGGCAGGATCACCCGAACATCGTTCTTTCCTCCGATCGCGAGGTGCCACCCCACGTTTCGCTCGACAACATCAACTCATCCTTTGAGGCACTCCATGAATTCAACCACCGGCAATCGTAAGTGCATCATCTTCCGAGGGCGTACCCTCACGGCTTTGATCTTGTTCAGCATCCTGGCCTTTCCTCCCTTGACCTCTGCACAAGACATGCTCTCCATACCTGACAGCGGATGGCGTCTCTGGATCGACCGGCAGGCGGCTTGGGAGAATGACACTGTCTACTTGCCTCAAGATGCGGTCCTCTCGAAGCTCCCGGTGAATCCTCCAACGGGCGGATGGGAGGCTCTTGACAGGAATCCAGGTGTCGCTGTGACGCTCCCATCGACGGTTGAAGACCATTATTGGGGGGCCTTCGGACTGCGACCCTATCGGGACGAGTACTTTTACGAAGCGCAGGACACTGCGGTGAAGAACGGCAACTACCTCGGTGTCTCGTGGTGGTGGAGAGATATCGATATCCCGAAATCATTTGAGGGGAAACACGTCACCCTTTTCATTCGAGGAGCTCGCCTCCGCGCGGAAGTCTTCCTCAACCAACAACTCATTGGCTATAATATCATAACTGAGACGTCATTCACCTGCGACGCGTCCAACGCGATACGCCCAGGAGAAAAGAACCGGTTGGCCATTCGCATCACGAATCCCGGAGGCAGACTCGACTGGCTGGATACGCAGCTGATGCCGTGGGGAAAGACCGAGCAGAGGTTCCACAGGAGCCACGGCTTCGGCGGACTCGATCGAGGCCTGTATTTGAGAGCGCACGGCCCGGTCTTCCTCACCGACGTTTGGGTTTTGAACAAACCAGCGGCCCGCTCAGTGAGCGCCCAAGCCAGGATCAAGAACTCGACGGATCAGACGACAACCGGGAATCTGGTCGTGGCGATCCTTGACCCTGAGAGCCCCGGCAAGGTCTGCGCTTTTCAAAGACGGGACGTTCTCCTTTCGCCTCGGGTGGAAACGGTTTTCGAGACTGATCTCGAGTTCAAGGAGGCCCAGCTCTGGAGCGACAAATCTCCGAGGCTCTACAGGCTTGCTGTGAGGTTGACCTCGACCACTCAAGAGAAATCTGGTCGCGGGAATTGGGGTGAAACGAGAGAAGTCAACTTCGGCTTCAGATGGTTCGAAGCCGATGGAACCGGCAAGAACGCAGTGCTCCGGCTGAACGGAGAGAGAATCCGCCTGATTTCTGCGATCTCCTGGGGTTTTTGGGGGATCAACGGGCTCTGGCCGACGAAAGAACTGGCAGAACGCGAGGTTCGTGCTGCGAAAGCTTTCGGTATGAACTGCATCCAGTTTCACCGCAATGTCGGAAAGACCGAGGTTTTGGATGCGCAAGATCGACTGGGGTTGTTGCGTTTCATGGAACCAGGCGGCGGTCAGACCGCTTTCGGCGAGCGATTCACGATGTACGCACCATCACCGGCCGAGAGGATCGACAACTCCGGGAAGAACGGCGATGCTGAAACGTTTGCCGAGAAGTATATGGAGGAGAAGATCGTCCGAATGGTGCGTGACCACAGGAGCCATCCGTCGCTCCTGATGTATTGCATCCAGAATGAGATCCACCCCGACCTTCGTAATCCGCGAATTTTCCAAATCCTCCGCCGCGTGCATGAAGAGGATCCGAGCCGCATTGTTGTCCTGAAATCCGGCTTCCCCTCAGGAAGCTATCCCGTCAATCAGGCCTGGATGCAGCCCTATAGCGCCGAAGTCCTTCACGATACCGGCGACGCCTACTCAGGTTGGTGGGATGACCACACTGTCGGAGGACCCGGCGTCTGGAGGGATGAGATGTATAAGGGACCGGGCGACTTCACGCACCGATCAACCAACGAGAAGGAAATCATCGTGTGGGGTGAAATGCTCGGTGCAGCTGCTCCAGACAACCATGCCGCCATGGTTCGTGAGCTTGAGTCCCGCGGTGGAAAGAGCTACGATCTTCAGGAACACCGGGAGATACTTGCTGCATACGACCGCTTTCTCAACCGGTGGGGTTTCCAGAGAGCATTTCGTACGCCCGATGCGCTCTTCGTTGCTCTCGGCAACAAGTCGTACGACTTCTGGGGGAGAGTCATTGAAACTGCTCGTCTGGCGGAGGCCAATGACTATTTTGTCATCAGTGGTTGGGAATCCACCGTGATCGAAAACCACTCGGGGCTGGTCGACAATCTGCGGGGCTTCAAAGGCGATCCGTCGCTTATTCGCCGCGGCCTCATGCCGTTGCGGCCTGTAGTCAAGACCAACTCCCTCGTCTACGCCAAAGGGACCCAGGCGAACATCGACCTTTTCCTGCTCAATGAGACCCATCGCCCGCATGAGCGGAGAATCAAAGTGGATCTCATCAATCCGACTGGCGTGCAATCCGTCATCGGCACCTATGATGTCCCTGCCTACGAGCGTGATCGTTTCGTTTATCCCGTCTCGATGGGCGTGTTCCTCAAGCCCTTTACAATGGAGGGAAGATACACGGTGAAGGCCGCGCTCGTCGGCACCGGGACAGTACAGGCGGAAGAGAAGCTCCTCGTCGTCGACGTACCGGGCGCGGGGCAGCTTCCGAGGAGAATCGGCATCCTGAGTTCAAACCCGGAACTGATGAAGCCGTTTGACCTCTTCCCCGGCGCTTCCGCTCTACCGTTCAGTCGCGGCGAGAACTTCGATGTGTTGATCGCCGCAGGCCGGTTTAACCGTCCGCCCGAAACCCAGACCGATCCTGGCACGGAAATCCAAGGGACCGACGATGATGAGCTGTACCGATCCATTAGCTATGGTGACCCCTCTACGCTGGAGTTTCTGTTCCCGGGACTTCCCGGAGGGGCGGCGAAGGTGACGCTCAAGTTTGCAGAGATATTCCAGAATGCCGAGGGCCTGCGCCTGTTCGATGTGGCGATCAATGGACAGACGGTGTTGAAGGACTTCGATGTCTTCAAGGCGGCCGGCGGCAAGAACATTGCCTACGACCGAACGTTCGAAGTTCCGGCTGCAGACGGCGTCATCCATATTACCTTCCCTCGCGTGCCAAGGCCCAGCGCAAGGATCTGCGCCATCAGGATCCAGGCTGGCGATACCGTCGTTGCGGTCAACTGCGGTGGGAAGAAGTACACGGACAAGACAGGTCTCGTCTGGCGACCGTATGAACCTCCGCTGCAATTCACAGATGATGTCTTGCGGCTTGTCGCCGCAGGCATGCCGTTGCTCGTTCTGGCCGAAGGAGAGGCAGCGCTGGCGAAGTATGCTGAGGAACTGAGCGCAGCGGGTGCCTTTCAGCTGCTGGGCATCGTGGGCGAAGCGCGTGCTTCGTGGATGGGATCGTGGTACTTCGTCCGCAAGCATCCTGTTTATGATGGGCTGCCGGTCAACGGCGCGATGGGGAGCTACTATCAGGTTCCGGTGACCAGTTCCTGCGCGATAATGGCGGAAGGAAAGCATGTCGAGGTCTTTGCAGGATACTCCCGAGACCACGATCGCAACATCGGCGCTGCCAGCTTCTCGACGCTGCTCGGAGAAGGAAGAATCCTCTTCCACTCAATCCCTGGCTTGGTCTCAGGATTGCGTGGAACGTCCGCCGGCATGCATCCCGTTCTCGCCAGGAGACTCATCGCTAACTCGCTCCGTTACCTGATACATCAATAGGCACTCACCTTGTGAAAGGGAGGAACGATGCCAAAGGCTCGTCACCACCCTAGACGCTCAGCCATCTCTCGTCGTGGATTCTTCCGGAGCGCCGCGCTAGGCGGCATGGGATTTGCCCTCCTGGCGCAGCCGGGCGAAGGGAGGCCACAGCTTCGAAAGCCATCTGGTCGCTCGATGGTCATTCCGGAAATCCCTCATCCTTCACCGCGCGCTCTAGACTTGAGTCCGGCGAAATGGATCTGGTATCCATCCGAGCGCACGCTCTGCAACACCGTGGTCTTGTTCCGTCGAGTCCTCAGGCTCCCATCGAAACCAAAGAAAGCCACCGGATGGATCCTTGCCGACAGTCGCTATCGCCTTTTCGTCAACGGAGCGAGACATCAATGGGGGCCCGCACCTTCAGACCCGCGGTGGGTTGAGGTCGATCCGCTCGACCTGACGCCGGTCTTGAAAAAAGGGGAGAACGTCATCGCGGTCGAGGTCCTTTACTACGGCCTGGGAGATGGGACGTGGCCCATCGGCAAACCGGGATTTCTTTTCTCTCTCGATATCGAGGCGGAGGATGGGACCGCCGAAAAAGTTGTCTCAGACAACGCCTGGCTGACTTTTCTGGCTCGCAGTTGGAAGCCGGGGCAATACAAGCGGTGGTATCTGCGCGCGCTCCAAGAGGAGTTTGACGCTCGGCTCTTTCCTTATGGCTGGACAGAAGCAAGCTACGCACCGGGTGCTGACTGGCTCCCCGCGATGCCGCTGGACTGCCCTGCTGACAAGCCGGTGATCTGTGCAAGCTACCCCGAGTACGCGATGGAAATCCAGGGGACCAGGGCGATCTCGGAGCTCCGCCCTCGCAGTGTTCCCTTTATGAAAGAATCCACCGTGCCCGTCAAGCAGCTTGCAGAGTCCCTCTGGGTTACGTGGCGTCGCACACCGCTCGATTATTTCGACTACGTCACACCGAATTGCTTTGACATTGACCGGTCTCCGAGTGCGACACAGGTTGGCGTGGGCTCCTGGAAGGTCACTCTCGACGGCGCTCGGGCGGCGGCACTCACGTTTGAGTTTGAAGAACAAATCGTCGGATGGCCCTTCTTCAGCATTGAAGCACCCGAGGGAACTGTTGTCGAGCTGATGGTTCAGGAAGCTCACCGGGTGGGCGGACCACCGCTCCTCAACACCCAGTTCCACGCCTGGACTCGCTTCACCTGTCGGGAGGGCGTCAATCACTTCGAAACGTTCGACTTTGAGAGCTGCCGGTGGTTACAGCTGCACATCCGCGGTACGAAGGGCGACGTCGTCATCTCCGAGGTCGGAGTTCGACGACGTCAGTTTCCGTGGCCAGATGACGCGCAGATTGCCCTTTCAGAACCGTCGCTGCAGCGTCTGATGGATGCCTCGGTCAATACGCTCCACAACTGCGCGCAGGAGAATCTCGTAGACGGCATGGCTCGGGAGCGCCAGCAGTACAGTGGGGACTGCGGCCACCAGGTTCACGGTATCTATTTTGCGTTTGGCGAGACGGGTCTGCCAGCTCGCTATCTTGCGACCTTCGGTCAGGGAATAACGCTCGACGGATACTTCCTGGACTGCTGGCCCGCCTATGACCGCCTCGCTCGCCTGATGGAGCGACAACTCCAGTTGACTCCCTGGGGCCCTCTTCTCGATCACGGCGTCGGCTTCAATTTCGATTGCTGGCATCACTACCTCTACACCGGTGACCTCGAGGCAATCAGAGAACCGTTCCCGCGCTTGCTCAGGTTCTTCCACTACCTCAGATCCATTCGCGGCAAAGATGGTCTGCTGCCGGTCGAGAACATCGGAGTCCCATCCGTATGGATTGACCATGATGCATTTCTGATGCAGCGGCACAAGCAATGCTCGTTCAACCTTTACACTGCCGCAATGCTTCCCCATGCCTTGGCCCCTCTCTGCGATGCCTTTGGGGAGAAACAATGGGGACGGGAAGTCAGGGAGACCTCGAGATCCCTCTTGAGTGCGACGATCAAGAAATTCTGGGACCGACGAAGGAATCTCTTTGTCGACAATCTCCCATGGCTACGGGAAGAGGAAAGAGTGCGCTTGTCTGACCGCACTCTGGCAACAGCCGTCCTCTTCGAGCAATCTCCCGGCGGGATCACTGGACCTGCGCTAGAAGCCCTTGCAGAGCTGCCGCCAGAGATGGGGTTTTCCTATCCGGCCAACGCTGGCTGGCGACTGTGGGCCCTCACGAAAGGCGGGCGAACTGATGTCGTTCTCAAGGATCTACGGGATCGCTGGGCGACAATGGAATCTGTTCGACTGAACAACACCCTGCAGGAGGCTTGGGTTGTGCATCCCGACTCCACTTCACAGTGGAGCCACTGTCCGATCGTCCCGCTGTATGTGCTCTATATGAGCATCGTCGGCATTTGTCCGCTGGTGCCGGGATTTCGACGGTACGAAGTCGTTCCACAATTGGAGGATATCGAGCGGCTCGATCTCGGTGCACATACTGTCAAGGGTACCCTCAAGTTCTCCTCAACCGGAAGGAAG
>VGWB01000100.1 GCA_016873755.1 Ignavibacteria bacterium
AGTGAACCATTATGGAACCTCTCGGCTGATCGAGAAACTGAAAGCGTTGGCAGACAGTGTTCATGCTGATTCAAGCTATGTTCTTCGGATCAACGATATAAGTTTACAATATGGAGGGCCATTTGATACGGAGAACAATTGGGATACGCCTCACGAGAATCATCGAGAAGGAGCCAATGCTGATATCAGCTACACTGATGCGGGCGCGAGGAGAATCAGAGAGAAGTATTTTGAAACAGAAGTCAACAAGCTTGGAGCGAAACTCAAATCACATGGCCATTTTCACGTAACTTATCGCTAGCCGCGGCGGAGCAAAAATGAAATTTTCATATCTGTCTTTCTTCCTTTCTCTGAGCATTCTTCTCAGCACTGAAGAGGTGATTCCTCAGGATGTAGTTCCGCGGAACAAGATCAAGTTCAGCCTTCAGCCGTCGGTAGAGCAACTGGGTGACATGCTTGTCTATAGATTCCAGGTAACAAACGACAGGTCAGCAGAGCAATCCGTCTGGCAATTCAGACTTTACTTATCTCCAGATCTGAGCATAACTAGCCAAACAGGACCTCAGGGTTGGGAATCAAGTTGCCTAAACGAAAAGGGCAGGTTGATGGTTTTTTGGGGATCTCCAGGTGATAGCGATATTGTTCCTGGCGGCTCCTCGGGCAAGTTTTCTATTAGGGCGAAGTCTGTTCCAGGGATTGTGCAATATTATGCAGAGGGGTATGCCCCACTGCCGCAAGGTGAAGCGGACTCCATCCCCAGCTACGATGATCTCACCCCTTACGGCCCCGGCATCGTCGGGAAGACCGTCGGCCCTGTCCTGCCTCCCGATCCATTTATCGCTGCCAGCTTCCTGGACACACTCGCCTCCTACAAGCATCAAGCCGCTGCCCTCTGCTGGGTCGGACAAGACGTCTTCCTCAATCAACTTGACGAAAAGCTCGACCAAGCCCGCGACCAACTTGCGAAAGGCCACACCAAGCAGGCAATTGACAAGGTCCAGGAGTTTCTGAAGAAGATCGAACACGAGGCGAAGAAGACTGAAAAAGATCAGGACAAGAAGAACGACAAGGAGTGGGTCACATCTGAAGGTTACGCCCTGCTGAAGTTCAATGCAGAGTATCTGATCGAGAAGCTCGAAGAGCAGATCACGAAGAAGAAGTGAAGTGAAGAAGTAGACACGTAGAGAGATGACAGATAGCAGCCGGCAGACAGCGGACCTCCCCACGACCGGCAGGTAGCACTGCCCCCAGACCTACGTAAGCGAATCACAACACACCCCTTAGCTCCCCTCTCTCACCGCGCATGCCACCACTCGAGAGGGGACTTGTTAAGCTTCGGTTTCCAACGGACTCAAGACCACTGGATCTTCACGATGCGGGCATTGGTTCGTGAGGGTTCGGGTGGGCACGATCATTCAGCGCAGCGCCCGACCGGGGGATTTGTGACTGAAAACAAGGATACCCTCACAGAGGTACAAGGCAAAACAGATGCCGACGGAAAACCAAAATACACGTACCTTTGCAGTGGCATCGGCGGTGTTGATTCAATCTTTGTGCAGGGCCGGACACCATATGACACGGCGACCGCGACAATCCTCTTGAAGATCGGTCACTTCGATATGCTCCGAGGACACAGTCGGGACGGCTATCGATGTCTTTGTCGGCACCCTCCTGACCCCGTTGCATAAGAGGGTCCTCTCCTCTATCTTCACGTAGATGCCAGAGACCAGTCAAACTGAGACGCGGCAAATACGCGGGACACGCCGCGAGAGGCACGTTTGTCCGTGGTGGCTTGGGTACTTTCTTGCGAGCCCCCTTCGACGGTTGTTGGAGAATCCTGAGCAGATCGTCGGTCCGTATGTCCGTGAAGGCATGACGGTGCTTGATGTTGGTCCCGGAATGGGCTACTTCAGCCTTCCCATGGCTCGTATGGTCGGTGAGGACGGGCGGGTGATCTGCGTCGATATTCAGGGGAAAATGCTGGAGTCCCTCAGAAAGCGGGCGCGAAGGGCCGGTTTGCTCGGAAGGATCGAGACAAGACTGGCGTCGGAGTCTTCGCTGGATCTCGACGATGTGTCAGGTACCATCGACTTTACACTGGCGTTTGCGGTTGTGCATGAGACGCCGGATCAAACCTTGCTTTTCGGGGAAATACAAAGCGCGATGAAGTCCTCAGCGCTCATGCTGCTCTGTGAGCCTACGGGGCACGTTACACGACAGGATTTCGACGAGACCCTTGCCTTTGCCCATGGAGCCGGCTTCGAGACGGTCCAGGTACTGAAAATGAAAAGAAATCGCTCGGTTCTCCTCCGCAAAAAAACCCCGTCGCCAATGCGTCAAAACCCGTAGACATGCACCCAGGAGGGAGCAGGGCCAGCGGCAGGGCAGCTTCCCGGACCGCGGGCCCTGATCCTCGCGGTTGCATAAGACTTTCCTCTCTCCTATCTTGACTTCACACCGAGAACCCTCTACCCTCCAAAGGAGTTCAGCACCGTGAACATCTCAAGAAAACGCTTTCTTCGTACCCTTGGTTTCGGCACAATCCTTGGGAGCCTCCCGCAGTCCGGTCTTCTCCACTCCGAGGCCATGCAGCAAGCCAGAGCTGCAGCTCGGGGAATGAAGATCAAAGAGATCGAGATCTTCCACTACGACATACCACTCATCGAGCCTTTCACGATCGCTATCGGTACGATGTACGCTGCTAACAATGTGCTCGTTCGTATCCGTACGGATTCCGGGATTGTCGGCCTCGGTGAGGCGTGTCCCTTCACACCTATCACAGGTGACACTCAGGACACCAGCATCGCTGCGGCCAAAGACCTTCGTACAATTGCCGTTGGAAAAGATCCGCTTGCGGTCGAGAGCTTGATCAAACAGTTCGGGGCTTTGGCGCACACCAACCCGAGCACGGTCGCAGCATTTGACATGGCGCTGTATGACATTCTCGGCAAAGTCGCGTCGCTTCCACTTTACAGGTTGTTTGGTGGAGACAGGTCATCTTTTGAGACGGACATTACCGTAAGCTTGGACACGACGGAGAAGATGATTCGCTCGGCGAAGGAGTTTGCCTCCCGCGGATACAAGACGATCAAGATTAAGGTCGGCACGGATCCGGATGTCGACGTGGAGCGGCTGCAGAGCATGCGTGAGGCTGTTGGGCCGAATCTGAATTTCAGGATCGATGCGAATCAGGGGTGGACGGTCGCTCAAGCCATTTACGCTCTGAAGCGGATGGAGCCCGTTCGGATCCAGTTTGTCGAACAGCCGGTGCATCGTTCAGACCTTGCAGGTATGAAGCGCGTGAGAGACGAGAGCCCGATTCCGGTGATGGCCGATGAGTCTCTCTTCTTGCCCGCTGATGCGATCCAGCTCATTCGGGCCGACGCGTGTGACTACTTCAACATTAAGCTTACCAAGGCGGCTGGCATCTTCAATTCGATCAAGATTGCCCACATAGCGGACGCGGCCAACATTCGGTGTATGCTCGGGTGTATGATCGACAGCCGGCTTGCGTTAACGGCCGCGGCACACGTCGTGGCCGCACATGGTAATATTACGTTCGCGGATCTCGATGGGAACATAGAACACACGGTTGACCCTGTTATCGGAGGGATGATCGTCAAGGAAGGGATAATTACCCTGCCCGAGGGCCCGGGGCTTGGCGTGGATGTCGATCCGGCCTTCCTGAAAAGAATGAAGAAAGTATAGGAGTGACCAATGATCCGTCATCGCCGCTTTTCTATTGCTGCATTTGTTGTTCTGTCCATCCTTTCGGTCTCTCTCGTTTCTGCCCAACACGGCCTCAGCGGGCCCCAGATCAGACAGCTTGAAGCGTACATTGAAAAGGCGCGACGGGACTGGAACGTTCCGGGCTGTGCGATCACTATCGTCAAGAACGACACCATCGTTTTCGAAAAAGGCTATGGGATCCGCGAGTTGGGGAAACCGGCGCCTGTCGATGAGCACACGGTCTTCGCAATCGCCTCATGCTCAAAGGCGTTCACGGCCGCGGCGGTCGGAATCCTAGTGGACGAGGGAAAGCTCAAGTGGGATGGTCGTGTCGCGGAGTACTTGCCGGATTTCCAGATGTACGATCCGTGGGTGACAAGGGAGATGCAGGTCCGCGATCTCCTGAGCCACCGCAGCGGACTTGCCACCTTTGGCGCTGATCTCGTGTGGTACTGGACCACGTACGATCAGAAGGAGGTTCTCCGACGCGTCCGCTACCTGAAGCCCAGGACGAGTCTCCGGACCGAGTACGGGTATCAAAACGTCATGTTCCTTGCAGCAGGAGAGGTAGTAGCAGCGGTATCGGGCAAGAGTTGGAATGAGTTCGTGAAGGAACGGATCTTTCTGCCTCTCGGGATGACGACCACCATTACCTCCGTGCGCGATATCAAGCCGGGTGATAACATCGCTACGCCCCACAACGAGTACGAGGGGAAGTTGCGTGTCATCCAGCATTTCGACAATGACAACATGGCACCGGCGGGAGGGATCATCACGTCGGTCCACGAGATGGCGCAGTGGATAAGGCTTCAGCTGGGGCGCGGTATGTATCAGGGTAAGAAAATCTTCAGCGAGAGCGCTTGTCGCACGATGTGGTCTCCACACATGTATCAAACCATCTCGCCGCGAGCCGAACAACGCGAGCCTACAACGCACTTCCGCGCGTACGGTCTCGGTTGGGGGATGTATGACTACCACGGACGAAAGGTCCTGAGCCACGGCGGCGGTATCGATGGGATGACCTCGAGAATCATGCTCGTGCCCGAGGAAAACCTGGGCGTGATGGTCGTGACGAACAGCGAGAGCCCACTCTCCGGTACTCTGGCCCAGAAAGCCGTCGACCTCTTTTTGGGTCTACCCGATCGGGACCTCAGTGCTGAAGCGTTGAGAATGCGCGAGGAGGCTGAGAAAACCTCTAAAACACGGGAGAAGGCGATCGAAGACGCACGGGTCAAAGGGACCAAACCGTCTCTGGCGATGGAATCGTACGCGGGGACATATCTCAGCGACCTGTATGGGGAGCTGAGGGTGTCGCTCGAAAACGGGAAGCTGGTGATAACCTTCGTGCCGACGAAGGATCTGGTTGCCGATCTCGATCATTGGCACTTTGACACCTTCCGAGTTTCCGTGAGACCGATGAACTATCCGTTCGGCAAGGGATTCGCGACGTTCAAGCTCGACGCGCGGGGCGCCGTCGAGCAGTTAGAGGTCGATATACCAAATCCTGATTTCGACTTTAAGGAACTTGAGCTCAAGAAAGTGAAGTAGGCAACTCGCAGGGAATCCAGCGAGGAGGTACGCGAGGACCCGACTGTCGCTCTCGCCTGCTGTCGAGCGAGAGGATCAGATGTTCTTCATGACTTTCACCACCCTCCACATGAACGCCACGTCTTTCTTCCTCACCACCATGGGTTCGTATTCCGGGTTGAGCGGTATGAGGTGAAGGTAGCTATTCTCAATCTTCACACGCTTTACCGTATCTTCGTCATTGACCCTCACCACACAGATATCGCCTGTCCGGGGCTCCAGCTTTGGACTCACCACGATAATATCCCCGTCTTCAATCCGTGGTGCCATGCTGTTTCCTTTCACCTCCAGCGCAAAGGCGTTCGGGTCCTTCATATCATCAACGGTGATGTACTTCTCGACGTAGTCCGGATGAAACATCAGACTCGGTGCCCCGCCGGGGACTGATGAGAGGAGAGGGAGGGAAACAAGCTCAACGCGCTTGTACCGTCCTGTCGGCAGCGGGATGATTTTGGATTCGGACGATCCCCTTGCGTACATGTCACCGTTTCCGGTCAAGAGCCAGTGGGGTGCGACGCCGGTGACTTTGGCGATGCGCATCAGGTAGTTGCTGTCGGGTACCTGATCACCCCTTTCCCACCGTTGAACTGTTCGTGTTGCCACGTCGAGCTTGGCCGCAAGTTTTGCCTGGTCGAGCTCTTTGTGAAGTCGAGCTTGCCGAATACGTTGAGCGAGAGATTGTTTCATGGCGAAATCCCTTCTGAACGACATTTTTGTCAATTTTTCTCTTGACAAAGCGACAAAAATGTCGTATCCTTGATGTGGCAAAGATAGGGAATTTTCCCGTTGCTGTCAAGGGAGAATTTGAGTTTGGTGGGAGGCGAGAGTTCCGGTAACGATTGCACAATCGGATTTCAAGCAGAGACCACTACGGGAATTACGTAACCAGGAGGAGCGCCATGCTATTCCATCATTCAAAAATCTTCGTCGGTATGGGAGGGTGGGATCTGGAGCCGTTCAACAGGGTTTTCTATCCCCCGCGTCCCAGGAAGGGCTTTCGGAAGCTGGAATACTACAGCCAGTTTTTCGACAGCGTTGAGGTCAACGCGACCTTCTATAGTACCGCTCTTGGGCCTGACCACGCGCGGCGCTGGCTGGACGACGTTGCAGGCAACAGGGAGTTTGTCTTCACCGTGAAGCTCTTCCATGGCTTTACGCACACGTTTGACGCCACGTACAACGATGTCCGGGCGGTGCATCAACTGCTGGAGGTACTGGCGTTTGCCGGCAGGCTGGGTGGGGTGCTCATTCAGTTCCCGTATTCCTTTACCAACATCAACGAGCGGAGGATATACCTGATGCAGCTCGCGCGGGTGTTCCAGCCGCACCGCCTGTTTGTCGAAGTTCGACACAACTCGTGGAACAGTCCGCTGATGTACAACTTCTTCCAGGAAAACAAGCTTCATCTCGTCAATGTCGATCTCCCGGGCATCAAGAACCACATGCCGCTCACGTGCGAGACGTGGAGTGGCGCGGCATACTTTCGGATGATGGGGCGTAACGTCATGACATGGGATCGCCCGTACCAAAAGGATCAAACCGGAAAATATCTTGTCAGCGACCGGTATCATTATCTTTACAGTGACGGGGAGCTTGAGCATCTGCTGTATCTGATTGAGCAGGTTCGGCAGCGCGCTGACGTGACGTTTGCGGTGTTTCATAATGACCCCCAGGCGAACTCGCTGGTGAACGGATTTCAGCTGCGGCATCTAGTGAGGAACAGGCATCGTGTTCTCGTGCCGCAGAATCTGGTGTCGGCGTTTCCGGTGCTGAAACAGATCAGCGCGCCGGTGAACGTGCAACACCCGCTGTTTGCAGAGGTTGAGCAACAGAGCTGATGCTTCACACCCCTGAATCCGCTCTCCCCTGCCCACGATCCGCCGCTGCAGAGGGGACTTGGTGAAGCGCTGGTCGTTACTCCTTCACCGGCTTCAAACACTGCGGCTCGTCGTTGCGGGGGTTGCTGACAAGCGAGGAGACGCGGTAGGCGTTCATCTTCCTGGCGGGGTAGGGAACGAGGAGAGTTTTCAGATGGTCGGTGTCGTTATACTCGCGGTCGAGCCACCGCTCAAAGTGTTGTTCCGGAAGGATCACCGGCATGCGGTTGTGGATCGGCGCCAGCAGCTCATTCGGCTCGGTGGTGATGATGGTGAAGGTGGGGTGCTCCTTACCTTCGGGATCCTTCCAGATGGAGAACAGTCCGGCAAACGCGAACGGGGCTTCATCCTTCATCCGGAGGCACATCGGGTGTTTCTCCTGGACCGTCTTCGACTTGCCGCGCACGTCGTGCGTTGTGGTGACTTTCTGCCACTCGTAGAACGCGTCGGCGGGGACCAGACACCGGCTTCCTTTGAAATAGGGTGCGAAGAGCCTGCTCTGATGCAACGTCTCGCTTTTGGCGTTGAAGGAGGAAAAGCTCGGCTTGCCGTCTTTCGACCAGTGGGGGATCAACCACCACTGCATGGGCTCGGCGACGAGCTCATCCTTGCGGATGGCGAAAACAGGCATACGCTGCATAGGAGAAGCATTATAGCGGGGAAGGTCCCTGTATGCCTGATCCGCGCCCTTTGCTTTGTTCAGCGCGGTGAAGGTGGTCAGCACTCGTTTACCATCGATCAGGGCGTAGCGACCGCACATCAGGGTGTCTCCGGGTGAATGTTGTCATAAAGGTAGGAAATTCCTCCTCGAGAAACCAATGAGAGCTCCTCACTCATCTCATGCCCTTCAGCCAGTTTCCTCACAGGTGTTAGTCCAGTCATTTGTTACACCGCCGGGGAAGGTCTACTTGCTGTACGGCGATAACCTGATTTTCCAACTGTCGCTCCGGATGGCAGCCTCCGCGATGGCACAGGGGAAGCCGATCGCTGTGGTGGATGGCTGCAATCAGTTTAATGTTCATCTGCTGTCTCGCTTCGCGCGGGAACGGCACTTGAACCCTGAACAATTTCTCAACCTGATCTTCATCTCTCGGGGGTTCACCTGTTATCAAATGGAGCAGGCGATCGCCAGCCGTCTCCCCGTTTTCCTCGAAGACATTCATTCGAACACGGCGATGATCTTCGGGCTGCTCGACACGTTTTATGACGAACAGGCACCGTTCCGCGAGGTACAGCAGATCCTCAAGCGTCTTCTGCTTGTGCTTCAGAATATGAAAGCTGATGGCATCTCGGTGCTCCTGACCTGCACGCAGTGGAATGTCCTCCCGAGGGAGCGAAACCAGCTGTTTGCGACCCTCCGGAGCGGCATGGATCGGGTCTATCGATTGGAGCTCAGCGAAGCGCACGGGCCGCAGCTGTTCTTGGAGAGTACCGTGGAGGATGCGGTTCCGTTGATGTTGACTGCCCGGGCTGGGTCCGCAATCCATCCGACCCAGACATGCCGGGAGAAAGGAGATGATCTCTATGGGACGAACGGTTCCGACGTTTACCAACATTATCGACAGCGAGATCGCAAGCTGGTCAAAGTACCGCCGGGGACTGCGCCGGGAGGACCAGGAAATCTTCGATGATGTCTTCCGTGCGGCAAAGCTGCATCTGGCGGAGAACTTCTACGCGATGCGAACCATCCCGTTCGAAAGCATCGTCGTATCGATCGTCGTCGAGCAGCGCAAGCTGATCAAGCAGCTCCAGGATCGAATCATCCGGCTGGAAGAACAGCGTACGGCCGGTACATCATAGTGCTCATCCCACGTTCGGCCCGGGGAGTCCTGCAACGCGTATGCCTCATACCATCACCGGTTGGCTGTTTGATCTGTACCCGTCTCCTCACGGTGTGACGCTCTGGTTCATCGATGAGGATGGGGGGAAACATCGCCGCTTCAGCGCGTTTGTGCCGTCGTTCTTTCTTCACGTGCATGGATTTGATGTGCAGCGTGCAGAGGTGCTCGGTGCCCGCTGCCCCACTCCCGTTTCTCTTACGCGAGCGACCAGGACGGAGATCTATTCGGGGGACTCGCTGGAAGTGCTGCACGTGCATGTGCATGACCCTATGCGCTTCAGGGACGTTGTATGGTACTACGAGCGGTTCTTTCCGCATTTCGCGTTTTGCAATTCCGATATCCTCGTTGCACAACTGTTCCTCTACGAGACGCAGCTCTTTCCGCTTGCCTTTGGCGATTATGAGTTCGACGACAATGGGCGGTTGGCGGATTGGACGCTGCGCGATTCAAGGGAGGCGACGGACTATAAGCTCCCCCCGTTTTCCATCATGCTGCTGAGGAATGCAAATGACTTTGTGCCGCCGAAATACCAGAAGCATCTCCAGCTTGAGCTCACGTATGACAATCAGACCTACCTCTTGGAACAGGAGACGCCGCGTGAGGTGCTTGACGCTCTCAACTGGCACCTGCACCGGTGCGATCCGGACATCATTCTGACGGACTATGGCGACTCGGTCTTAATGCCGAAGATCACCGAACTGGCGCGGCGATACAACGTCCCCCTCTTGCTCAATCGCGACCAGGATGCCAGCTACGTGACGACGAAGGAGTCGAGCTTCTTCCAGTACGGCAAAATCGTTCACAAAGACGGGGCGTTTGAGCTGGCGGGCCGGTGGCATGTGGATGCCACGAATTCGATGACCGTGGCCGAGGCGGACCTGGACGGCCTGTTCGAGATGGCACGGCTGACGCAGATGTGCGGTCAGCGGCAGGGACGGGCGAGCATCGGCACGTCGATGTCCTCGCTGCAGTTGTCATGGGCGTACCGGAACGGTATTTTGATCCCCTCCAAGAAGCGCGAGCCGGAGGACTTCAAATCTGCCGCAACGCTCCTTCTGGCGGATCGCGGCGGACTTATCTTCAATCCGCCACTCGGGTACCACGAGAGCGTCGCTGAGCTGGATTTCGTATCAATGTATCCCACCATCATGGTTGAGCATAACGTATCGCCGGAAACCGTGAACTGCCGCTGCTGCAGGAACAGCAACGTGCCGGAACTGGGGTACACGATCTGTGAAAAGCGGGAGGGGATCGTGCCGGCAACGCTGCGGGCCGTTGTGAAGAAGCGCGCGTACTACAAAGCGATGAAGAAGAAGTACAAAGGGAAGGACGAGATCCTATTCCGCCGGTACGACCACCGGCAGAACGCCCTCAAGTGGATGCTGGTGAGCTGCTTCGGTTACCTCGGGTACAAGAACGCGCGGTTCGGCAAGATTGAAGCGCACGAGTCGGTGAACGCCTTCTCGCGTGACGCGATTCTCACGGCAAAGGAAATTGCCGAAAGCCATGGCTTTCACCTGCTCCACGCGATCATCGATTGTATCTGGCTCAAGAAGCAAGGGGCGACGGAGCGCGAATATGAGGAGCTTGCCCGGGAGATCGCCCGAAAGGCGGGCATCGATATCTCCCTGGAGGGTATCTACACTTGGATTCTCTTCCCGGCGTCGAAGATGGATCCTGACATTACTACCGCGAACCGCTATGCGGGGTGGTACAATCATGGGGAAATGAAGATCCGGGGCGTCGAAGCGCGCCGGCGCGATACGCCGAAGTTCATCAAAAATATGCAATCGGCGATGCTCGAGAGAATGTCCGGTGCCCGCACCGTTGAAGAGTTGCGCGGCGCAGTGCCGGAACTGCTGGACATCGTGCGAAACTTCATCTCCCTCCTGCGCAGCGGAAAAGCAAATCCGATGGACCTTGTCCTCCGGCGTCATGTGGCAAAGGAAGCCGACGAGTACACGAACAACAGCATCAGCGCTGTCGTCTCGAAGCTGGTGAAGGAAATGGGGGTTCCCCTCGCCGCGGGGGAATCGATCGAATTCATCATCATCGACCGATCGGGAAAGAAGAAACCGGAGAAGGCCAAGCCGCTTGCGCTCTACGCGTTTGAGGATGGGTATGACATCGAACAGTACACGGAATTTGCGTTGAAAGCCGCTGAGACGCTGCTGCTTCCGTTTGGATATGATGTTGAAGCGCTGAAAGAACACCTAGGCCTTCCGACGCCGATACACAAAAGGGTTGCTCAGACTGGAAGGCTGCTCTCTTTGAAGAGAACTGCCTTGGTTAAGCAAATACCATTGTTCCGAATGCGTTTGCATTCCTAACTCATTACAGAGGAATCAGGATGAAAGATAGCCGGAGTCGAAAGAAACTGCCACGAACCTAAGCAAACTGAAAACTGTGATAGCGGATACTCTCGAATCAAGCACGGTTTGACATTGTTCTCGAAAACGTTTAATATTTCCTAGAAATCAACAAGCACGCACAGCGAACGAATGAGACTGCTTGCAACAGGCATTAGTGGCGTGGCAAAGCTTGAAACGCTCGAGCAAGTAGCGCGCTATCTAAAGGAAAAGAAAAATCAAGACCTAGAGATACTTGATGTCTGGACCTACATCCAGAAGGTTGCCAAAAACCTAAGGATACAAGTCACGAAGGAAAAAATCCTTGACGATCAGCGCGTAGATCTCCTTCGGCCTTTAGCATTTGAAGATATTTCCAAAACCCTTGCGCAAATTCCAAACGGTCCGACATCCCATGCTGTCATAGCCACCCACGGCTGCTTTCGTTGGAACAAATATCTTCGGCGAGGCTTCGACGTTCATTACCTTAACCAGATTGATCCCGACGTCTACGTGAATATCATAGATGATGTGCACTTGATCAAAAACAGGCTTGAACAGGATTCACAGTGGAAGGCGAGGCTCTCAGCTCCTGAAGTCATCACGTGGCGAGACGAGGAGACTTTTCTGACTGAAACGTTCGCAGAATTTCAGCGTAAGAGTTTCTATCTTTTGGCGCGCTCAGAACCACCAGAGACTCTAGGCAATCTGATTGGTGAGCCGGCTATGAAGAAGATATACCTGAGCTATCCAATCACGGCCATTGAGAAGCAAAAGCCGGAACTACTCGAAGAAGCTGAGCAATTTGCACATGAGCTAAGGAGCAAATTCGTCGTTTTCAATCCCCTTTCCATCAAAGATCTTGTGGCACATCCCTCAGGCGGTGATGAAGTAATGAAAGAGCTACGAGAAAACACGGTATGGCGAGATTTCAAGCTGATACGTCAAAGTGACATCGTTGTTGTATACTACCCTGTTGAATTCAACTCCCCTGGTGTCAATCAAGAAATTGCTTATGGATTCGCCCATGAGAAACAAGTCTATCTGTACTATCCCCATTCCCTTAGCCCGTTCTGGAGCGAAGATGTCTCTGTGACTGCACGATTCGACAAGTTCGAAGAGTTGCGAAACTATTTGCTCAATGAGCTATAGTCCACATCTCGTTTCTTTTGAGAACCTATCCTAAGGAGGCAGTAACAATGTCACCACTGGCAGAGAACCTGCGAAACGCTCTGATGAGCAAAAATCCTAAGGTTCATGAAGCAGCACTCAGGACACTCGAAGAGCTTTTGCCGAGAATCGATGACAGGGAATTGCTGCTCGAACTTCATAGAGTCCTTAGCGATGCTACGAAGAGCTGGAGTGAGCCGGAAAGAGAGCCCATCGGTACAATAATAACGCTGATTGACTCCTACGTTGCGGCTGCAGCGTAGTCTTCCATATCGCTTACTTCCAGTACGGTGCTACTTGGCTTCATACGTGGTACGACCTGGATGTCTACGGGCGAGCTTGGCCAGATGGCCATTGCTCGCCTGTTAGTTTCCAGTTCCGTTCTTTCTGTCGATTGCTCGGATGTGGGCTTACGATTTCCAACGCAGCATCAGTTGAATTATTTCATCAAGAAGTACAGTCTTGAGCAATAGAAGCACGATGAGTGTACGCACGGGCCGCGGCGCATCATTCAATCCCCCCAACCGGTTCGAGGAGATTACCGTCGGACCTCCCCCCGAGGACATTGCTCAGTACTTTGACATGCCGCAAGCCGCTGGAAAAATCCCTACGCGCTTCTTCCTCGACCGATCGCACACGGTGCTCTCGAAGAACGACAGTCCCGACATCTGGTTCACGTACAGCGTTAATCCCTATCGTGGATGCGAGCACGGATGCATCTATTGCTATGCCCGCCCATCCCACGAGTATCTTGGGTTTTCCTCCGGACTCGACTTCGAGACGAATATCATGGTGAAGCCGGATGTTGCCGTACTTCTCGAAAGGCAGTTTCAAAGCCATTCGTGGAAGCCGCAGGTCGTTGCCGTCTCGGGTAACACCGACTGTTATCAGCCAGTCGAGCAGAAGCTTTGTCTCACGCGCCGGTGTCTCGAGGTTTTCCTTGCATTCCGCAATCCTCTCACCATCACAACAAAA
>VGWB01000101.1 GCA_016873755.1 Ignavibacteria bacterium
TGGCCAAGATGATAACAGAGAACAAGCTGGTGTCAGAAAAAGCAATTGCCATGGCGACATTTGCCCTGTGCGGCTTCGCAAACTTCTCGTCGATTGCGATCCAGATTGGTGGAATCAGTCCGATGGCCCCTCACCGCAGAAAGGACCTGGCTTCCCTCGGACTTCGTGCAGTCCTTGGAGGCTCGCTTGCGACCCTCCTCACGGCGACAATTGCCGGTGTCCTCATAGGCTCCTAGTGGATCATCAGCCAATGATAGGCAACTCCCGGGTAGAACAGGCACTTGCCGTTGTTGCCAGCCAAATCGCTGAAAGGCCGGTTATCGGTTTGACGTTGGGCTCCGGCTTGGGGGATTTCGCTGAGGCGCTTGCTGAGCAGATGATAATCCCTACATCCGCAATACCAGGCTATCCGCAATCCACAGTGAAGGGCCACGAAGGAACCCTCGTATTCGGTCGATTGCGGGGTGGGGGCAGGATGTCGCAGCCGCTGCTAGTCTTCAAAGGTCGTGTTCATTACTACGAAACCACAAACCTCGATGCGGTGGGATTCCCCGTCCATCTGGCAGCAGCCCTTGGCGTTCGCGTTATCCTGCTGACAAATGCTGCTGGTGGGATCGGGAGAGGACTAGCTGCGGGCGATCTCATGCTGATCACCGACCTTCTGAACCTGGCTTTCGTACAACCTCAAGTGAAGAATGAGATACAGTGGAATATTGATTGGCCAGGGAGAGGGAGAGTCGAGATGCTTGATAGACAACTTCTAAGTATCTTGAGGGAAACAGCGCGTGATGTTGGAATTCCGCTGCGTGAAGGAACATACTGTTGGCTGAAAGGACCTTCGTACGAGACAAGGGCAGAAATCGAGATGCTTCGGGGGCTCGGGGTGGATGCGGTCGGGATGTCGACGGTGCCCGAGGCTATGGTTGCTCGGAAGTTAGGCATGCGAGTTGCAGGAGTCTCCCTCATCTCCAATCTCGCGGCAGGAATCACCGCGGAGAAGCTTTCTCACGATGATGTCACCGAAACCGGCAAGCGGGTTAAAGAGACATTGGGCCGCCTCCTAAGCGAAGCTATACTTCGCATATCTAGAATGCGCATTGAATGAATCGGGATAACTCTTGATAATGGGGAACCGACGATTAAGCGTGGAGCGTCCGACACTGCTAATGATGGAAGCCCATAGGGAACAACGCGAGGAGGTAGGACATGAACTGGATTGACTACAGGGAACTGCGATCCATGGCGGGCACCTTCTCCTCGCTCTTTGTGGACTTCGTGAGTGATTTTTCGCGTGTGCAGAAATTTTACAGCTCCAATTTCCGGGACGAGGCCCATTGGCACTCACGACTTGAAAAGGTCACCGGGCGGCAAATTGACAGATCCGTGCTGGTGCAAGTCCTGGCAAAGCAGAACAAGGATTTTCATTGCGGTGTCCGGACGCTGGCCAACATTGACACATTGCTGAACGACAACGCTGTCGCCGTGGTCACCGGGCAGCAGGTGGGCCTTTTCACGGGCCCCCTGTACACGATCTACAAGACGTTGACCACGCTCAAGCTCGTTGCTCAGTTGACAGAGCGATTTCCCGATTATTCGTTTGTGCCCGTGTTCTGGCTCGAGGGTGAGGATCACGATTACGAAGAAGTGAACTCCATCAAGCTCGTGAACGCGCAGAACGAAGTCGTCTCCTTTGCCTATGAATTCCATGGTCTGTCGTGTGATACGAACTTCGGGGCAGTCGGCAAGCTGGAGTTCGACGAGAAGATCGATGAGCTCTTCCTCGCGATCGATCAGTCGCTGGTGCAGACCGAGTTCAAACCAAAGGTGCTTGAGCTCTTCCGAACGGCATATCAGAAAGGGATGAGCTTCAACCGTGCCTTTGCCCTGTTGCTGAATGTCCTCCTGGAGAATTCGGGTCTCGTTTTTCTCGATCCGAATGACAGGGAGGTCAAGCAACTCCTCGCTCCCCTCTTCCAGCGCGAGCTAAGGGAGACGCCGCGCTTCTGCCAGCTCGTCATTGACCGGAGTGCGGAGCTCGAGCTACAGTACCACGCGCAGGTCAAGCCGAAGCCCCTGAATCTCTTCTTCTTCCATCACGGAGGCCGGTATCTTCTCGAGCCCCGTGCCGACAGCTACTCTCTGAAGGGCACGCGCCAACACCTCTCAAAGGAGTCTATCGCCGACGCGTCCGTGAATTCCCCCCATCTGTTCAGCCCAAATGTTGTTCTCCGCCCCCTTTGCCAGGATTGGCTGCTGCCCACCATTGCATATGTTGCTGGTCCGGCAGAGATCGCCTACTTCGCCCAACTCAAGCCTCTGTACGACGAGATGAAGATCCCGATGCCGATCATCTATCCTCGGGCAAGCGCAACAATCGTCGAAGAAAAGGTGGAGAAGGTCCTTGATCGCTTCTCGTTGTCCGTCATCGATCTCTTCCAAGATGTCGAAATCTTGAAGGGCCGGACGGCCAAGCAGCTTGCGTCAATAGACCTTGACTCATTGTTCGGTGAGATCTCCGCCGCGCTGGAAGGGCTAGTTGATCATATGAAGGAACCGCTTCAGGCCGTCGATCCAACCTTGTTGGGGGCATTGGAGAATACGGCCCGAAAGATGGTGGGGAACGTCGACGGGCTCAAGGAGAAAGCGCTCGCGGCGCAGAAGCGGCAGCACGAAGCCGCGCTGCGACAACTCGATAAGGCAATGAACCTCGTGTTTCCTCAATCCAACTTCCAGGAGAGGGAGCTCAACGTTCTTTACTTCTTGAATAAGTACGGGATGGAATTCCTTCGGTGGTTGTATGACGAGCTCAAGATCGACGCGTTCAAGCACCAGGTGATCACGTTGTAGCCCTCCTCCAGCGGCATCCGCAGTCTCTCATGTTTCTGCTACACCGCCCTCTGGGTTTCGGCATCGAAATAATGAGCCTTCGCGAGATTGAACGTGAGCATCAGCGTTTTTCCAACCGGTGGCTCTTTGCTCGAGCTCACCCGCGCGACGTACTGATTGCCGTTGCGCTTCATCGCAAAGTAAATGAAAATCTCATTCCCCATCGGCTCAACCACCTCTGCCGTCCCCTTGACCTGTATGGTCGACGGCGACCCTTTGCCAGCCAGATGGATGTCCTCGGGACGCAAACCGAGGATCAACTCCTTACCTAGATACGGCCTCAGCCGTCCTTGATCCTTCTTGGACACGGGTATCCTCAGGCCGCTTTCTGGCTCGCGGAAGGCGAGACCGCGTGATTTCTCGATCTTGCCATTGAAGAAGTTCATCGAGGGGCTGCCGATAAACCCTGCAACAAACTTGTTCGTAGGCCGACTGTAGATCGCGAGCGGCGAATCGATCTGCTGGACGTAGCCGTCCTTCATGAGAACGATCTTGTCCCCCATGGTCATAGCCTCTGTCTGATCGTGGGTGACATAGACTATGGTCGCCCCCAGGCGCTGATGAAGTCTGGAGATCTCTGTCCGCATTTGGACGCGTAGCTTCGCGTCGAGGTTGCTCAGAGGCTCGTCAAACAGAAACACCTTTGGCTTGCGCACGATCGCTCTTCCCACAGCGACGCGCTGGCGTTGGCCGCCGGAGAGTGCTTTGGGCTTTCGATCGAGGTATTCTTCGATACCGAGGATAGACGCCGCTTCCCGGACCCGCTCGTTGATTTCCTTCTTCGGGAGCTTGCGAAGCTTCAGGCCGAAGGCCATGTTTTCGAAGACGCTCATGTGCGGGTACAATGCATAGTTCTGAAACACCATAGCAATGTCCCGATCTTTCGGCGGCACATCATTGACAAGCTGCTCATCAATGTAGATGTTCCCGGCCGTGACGTCCTCGAGGCCTGCGATCATCCGAAGCGTGGTTGATTTGCCGCAACCGGATGGCCCGACGAGCACCACGAATTCTCTGTCCTTCACCTCCAGGCTCATTTCGTGAACGGCGATCACGTTACCCTCAAACACCTTCTTGACGTTGTCGAGACGGACGCTGGCCATTTGGAATTCCTGCGGTAAGGTTCAATGTGTGGATATCAATGACGATGTGTTCTGCAACGTGAGATCTCTTTACGGGGCGCGGTCCGCGGCTGGCGTGCTTGGCTTGATGAGCGGCGCAGATGCGTTGAATGGTCACACATCGACGGCTGTGCTATCAACATTCTCTTGCCCGTGGAGCGTAAGGATATCGTGTTGCTACGCGACTGCGTCAACGACGCTTATGGGGTCCCCGCTGCTTGTCATGCGGGTGTCTGTCGCGCCGTTCGCGTGCGCGATGGATTTCCTCGTGAGCCTTTTCGCCGCCGGGGAGCAGAGCTTTTCGGCTCAGGTTCAGCCGACCCTCATCATCGATTCGCATCAACTTCACTTCGATCGAGTCGCCAACTTTGACAACATCTTCTACCTTGGCTACCCGCGTGATATCGAGCTGCGAGATGTGCACAAGGCCTTCCTTGCCGGGAAGAATCTCTACGAACGCTCCGAAATCAGTGGTTTTCTTGACTATGGCCTGATAGACCTTTCCCACTTCCGGTACCTCAGTCATCCGGCGAATGGCTGCGATAGCCTTGTCGGCAGATTCTTTCTGGACGGCGGCGACCGTGACTGTCCCGTCGTCCTCGATATCGATCTCTGCGCCGGTGTCCTTGACGAGCTGGCGGATGTTTTTGCCGCCGGGTCCGATCAATGGACCGATCATATCGACGGGGATCTTGATGGTTTGGAGCCGCGGAGCGTACTGGGAGATCTCCGGCCGCGGAGTGTCCAACGCCTGCATCATCACATTGAGGATATGGAACCGCCCCTCCTTCGCCTGAGCGAGGGCTTTCTCCATAATATCGAGGCCGATTCCCTTGATCTTGATGTCCATCTGGAAGGCGGTGATGCCCTTTGAGGTACCCGCAACCTTGAAATCCATATCGCCAAGGTGATCTTCATTGCCGAGGATGTCGCTGAGAATCGCTACTCTTTCCCCTTCCTTCACGAGCCCCATAGCAATGCCGGCGACGCAGCGTTTGAGCGGCACACCGGCATCAAAAAGTGCGAGGCTGCCGGCACATACGGTTGCCATGGAAGATGAACCGTTTGACTCGAGAATGTCTGACACCACGCGAATCGTGTACGGAAACTCATTTTCATCCGGCATAAGATTCTTCAGGGCGCGCTCGGCGAGATTGCCGTGGCCGATCTCGCGTCGCCCCGGTGAACCTAGCCGTCCGATCTCACCGACGCTGAACGGTGGGAAATTGTAGTGAAGCATGAATCGTTTGGTTGTATCCGGAAAGAGACCTTCCAGTATCTGTTCATCAAGCTTTGTCCCGAGGGTCGTTGTCGTCAGGCTCTGCGTCTCTCCCCGCGTGAAGAGTGCAGAGCCGTGGGTTCGTGGCAGGACACTTACTTCACAGGTTATCGGGCGGATGTGTGCGGGCGACCGACCGTCGAGGCGCTTCCCTTCGTCGAGGATCATCGCGCGCATCACTGTGCGTTCGATGTCGTGAATCACCTCATTGATCGCTTTCGTCTGTTCTGGATACTTCTCGGCGAGCGCTTGATTGACCTCTTCGTAGATTTGCGCCGTCGCGTCTGAACGTTCCTCCTTGGTGAGGATCGTCCGGCTCAGGTTGATCAGCCTCTGTGTCGCCAACGCCTGGACCTCTTCTGCGATTCCCTCTGGGAGTTGGGGTGATGAGGCAGCGCGTTTCGGCGTTCCGAGGATTTGCGCGAGTTCGACTTGGGCTCGACAAAGAACCTGGATCGACTCGTGGGCAAACCTCAGAGCGTCAAGCATATCTGCCTCCGAAATCTCCAGCGATTCTCCCTCGACCATCACAATCGAATCCTCCGTCCCCGCCACGGTGACATCGAGATCACTCTTCTCCAGTTCGTCGTGCGTCGGATTGATGATCAGCCTTCCGTCCACTCTGCCCACCCGGACTTCAGAAATTGGTCCGTCGAAGGGGATGTTGGATATCATCAGGGCGGCGGAGGCAGCACAAGCGCCCAGGACATCACCATCATGCTGGCTATCTGACGAGTAAACGGTCACCAGGATCTGGGTCTCATTGAAGTAGGTCTTGGGAAACATCGGTCGGATTGGCCGGTCGATGAGGCGAGACGAAAGGATTTCTTTTTCTGTCGGGCGGCCTTCGCGCTTGAAGAATCCTCCGGGAATCTTCCCTGCAGCCGAGGTCTTCTCGCGAAACTCAACCTGAAGGGGAAAAAAATCCTGGCCCTCCTTCGCCTGCTCCGCGCTGACAGCAGCCGCCAGAACCATCGTGTCGGCAAAGCGGACCATGACTGCTCCGTGTGCCTGTTTGGCGAATCGGCCCGTCTCAAACGAGAAGACCTTTCCACCGAGAATGACGTCTTTTGTTACGATCATGTGTCGTTTTCTTCCTTTTCGCTTTCATCCTGATGCTCGCGAAGCGTGTGTCTCACGCCCTGCTACTTCCGGATATCGAGCTCTTGTATGATCTTCCGATATCGATTGATGTCTTTTTTCATCAGGTGTTCGAGGAGTCTCCGGCGCTTTCCAACGAGTTTGAGCAGACCGAGCCGGCCATGATGATCCTTGACATGTGCATCGAGATGCGGCGTCAAGCTGTTGATATGTTCAGTGAGAAGTGCGATCTGAACTTCGGGTGTTCCCGAATCGGTCTCGCCCTTTCCGTATTTGTTGATGATTTCTTGTTTCTTTTCTTTTGTAATCGGCATTGCAGCTCCTTACAGGTCATCTGTGGGAAGAGTGAATTTCACATTTTTCAGCTGTCGAACACTCGTGACTGAGAGAGATACGACTGTTGAAGCTTCACGCTCTCGGCTTTGTCTCGATCCATCTGCTGGATGAGCGCCTCCGCAGAATCAAATTTCCGCTCGTCCCGAAGCCGCTTGAGAAACTGGATCTGCAGAGGGGTCCCATACAAGTCTCGGTCAAAATCGAGGATGTTGACCTCGACCGTCCTCTGACCATCTTCCGTGAAAGTTGGTCGAACGCCGATGCTGACCATGCCAAAGTACGTGCTTTGACCCATGGCGACGCGAGCAAAGTATATCCCGTCCTGGGGAACGACCTTCCGCGTGGACTCAAGCTGCAGGTTTGCAGTCGGATACCCCAGATGTTTGCCCCGCCCGTCGCCGCGAATGACCGTGCCACTCAAAGCGTACGGCCTCCCCAGCAAGCGATGTGCACGATCGACGCGACCATCCAGAAGGTGATTGCGAATCCGATTGCTGCTCACGATCTCTTCGTCGACGTACACCGGCTTCATCGCCACCACAGAGAACTCAAATTCTCTTCCAAGCTTCAGAAGTTCCTCGACTCCAGCTTCGCGATCGCGGCCGAAATGGTGATCGTAGCCCTCAACGATCTCGCTTACCCCCGTCCCCTGGACAAGGTAGCGAAGGAGAAAGTCACGAGACGACTGGCGAGAGAACTCGTACGTGAACTCGATCGTGAAGAGCAGGTCGACGCCCAAGTCGCTGCAAATCTGCTGTCGTTCCTCCAGCGTCGTCAAGAGATGAACGGGCGTTCCACCAAGGACTTCTTTTGGATGGGGCTCAAAGGTCAGAACGACGCTGCGGCCGCCCCGGGTACGCGCCCGTTGGACAACTTCACCGATCAGCTGGCGATGAGCTAGGTGCACTCCGTCGAACGACCCGACGGACACCACGGTGTGTTTCACATACTCGACGTCGCTAAGTCGGTATGCCCGCTTCATGGTTCTCCTGTGGCGGTGTCAGATCCAGTATGAGCGACTCCAAGTCCTCGATGCTCAACGCATCCGCGAGATGAAACGAGCCGATGCGGGTGCGCCGAAGTGCACGGAGGGCGGCTCCGCATCCAAGAATTGTTCCGAGATCATTGACAAGGCTTCGCACGTATGTCCCCTTTGAGCAAACAACACGGAATTCGGCGAGCGGCGGATTGAACGCAAGGATTTCGAATTGGGCAATTTCGACCTCGCGTGCGGTGCGCTTGAGCGTCCTCCCTTTCCGCGCGTACTTATACAGTGGCTTTCCACCGTACTTGACTGCCGAATACATCGGGGGTTGCTGCTGCTGCTTCCCGACAAACGTGCGCGCAACCGACTGAAGTGACGCGAGAGTAACGGAGGAAAACTCCCCTCGGTCGATGACCTCGGTTTCCGAATCGTAACTGGGCGTTCGCACGCCCAATTCGAATGTCCCCTCGTACTCTTTGTCGAGATCTGCATACTGTGCCAGATTTTTCGTCTGTTTTCCCGTGCACAGAATCAACAACCCGGTGGCCTTCGGATCAAGCGTGCCGGCGTGACCGGCTTTCCTCACGCCGAAGAGCGTCCGCAGCCTGTGTACGACGTCGAAGGAAGTCCAGTCCAACGGCTTGTCGATGAGTAGCAACTCCCCTGCTCCATTGAAATCCCATGTACGCTTGAACGGATCCATGACGCCGCTACGTTCACTGATTGTCATTGTCCGGAGGAGTGTCTTTGCGGATTTGATGGATGAGGTGTTCGATCCTCATCGCATGATCCAATGAGTCATCGAGGTAGAAGTTCAGCGATGGAGTAAACTTCAACCGAAGATTTTGTCCAAGTTCCGACCGAATGGAACGCTTCTCAACTTCTAACAGTGCGAGCGTTTTCTTCTTTCGTTCATCGTCACCGAAGATGCTGACGTACACTTTCGCAATCTTCAGATCAGGACTCATCCGCACTTCCGTCACCGTCATCAGTCCGTATTCCTCTAGGCTGAAATTCTGCTGGAAGATTTCGCTGATTAATTGTTTGACGAGGGAGGCGACTCGCTCTGTTCGCACTGACATTGAGGTGCTCCTCTTAGGCAAGCTTCCGTTTCGTCTCAACGACCGTATAGGCTTCGATGCTGTCGCCGAGCTTGATGTCATTGAAGCCTTCCAAAGCGATGCCGCATTCAAATCCCTGCTCGACTTCACGAACATCGTCCTTGAATCGCTTCAGGGAAGAGACGCCGCCGTCGAAGACGACAAGCCCGTCCCGCACCAGCCGCACCTTGTTGTTCCGCGAGATTCTTCCATCTTGTACGTAGCAGCCGGCTATCGTGCCAACCTTGGAGATTTTGAAGATATCTCGCACCTCAACAGTGGCCAGAATCTGTTCCGAAACGCTCGGCGCCAGCATTCCCTCGAGTGCGCTCCTAACGTCATTGATGGCATCGTAGATGATGTTGTAGATGCGTATGTCGACCTCCTCTGCCTCGGCGAGTCGACGGGCTGCAAGATGAGGTCGGACGTGGAAACCGATGATGACCGCCCGTGACGCTGCTGCCAGCAGCACATCCGATTCCGATATCGCGCCAACACCTTTGTGGATGACCGCAATCTTCACCTCGCTTGTCGAGAGCTTCATCAGAGAATCTGAAAGCGCTTCAACGGATCCATCAACGTCTCCCTTCACGATAATCAGAAGGTCCTTCACCTGTCCTTCTTTGATCTGCTTCGAGATGTCGTCCAGCGTGATCATGCGTCTTTGGCGGAAATCCTGCTCGCGCTTGAGCTGCTGACGCTTCAAACTGATATCACGAGCCTCTCGCTCACTCGCGAGGGCTACCAGCTCATCGCCCGCTTGCGGAATGCCATCGAAGCCGATGACCTGCACAGGCTGAGAAGGTCGGGCGACCTCGACACGCCGACCGCGTTCGTCGAACATGGCACGCACACGACCACTCCAGATACCAGAGATGAAGGAGTCACCGATCCTCAGTGATCCCTTCTGGATCAGAATTGTGGCGACGATGCCCTTTCCGCGATCAAGCTCCGACTCAATAACGACACCGCGACCTAAACGGTTCGGATTTGCCGTCAGCTGCAGTACCTCAGCCTCGAGGAGAATTCTCTCCAGCAGTTGATCGACGTTCTTCCCCTGTTTTGCCGATAGCTCAACAGATTGGTATTTCCCGCCCCACTCCTCAACCAGCACACCCTTTTCTGAGAGTTGTTGGCGAATCCGGTCAGGGTTGGCTTCGGGTTTGTCAATCTTGTTCAGGGCGATGACGATTGGCACGCCAGCCGCCTGTGCGTGACTGATTGCCTCAACAGTCTGTGGCATTACGTTGTCATCAGCAGCAACGACAAGGACGACGATATCCGTCACCTGAGCCCCGCGAGCGCGCATGGCGGTGAATGCCTCATGCCCCGGCGTATCGAAGAATGTTATTTGTTTACCGTCAGGGAGAGTTACCTCATATGCACCGATGTGCTGCGTGATGCCCCCTGCTTCACCGGCCACCACGTTCGAGCTCCGGATGAAGTCGAGCAGGGAGGTCTTGCCGTGATCAACATGACCCATGATGGTGACGACCGGCGGACGGTGCTGGAGGGTCGCTGGATCATCTTCGACATCAGTCAGGACGTCTGCCGTAAACTCCGATTCAAAGTCGACCTGGAAGCCGAATTCGTCTGCCACCAACATGATGGTATCCTTGTCAAGCCGCTGGTTGATCGACACCATGATGCCGAGGCTCATGCATTTCTGTATGACCTCTGCGACGGAAGCTCGCATCAGATTCGCCAGCTCCCCAACGGTGACAAATTCGGTGACGCGTATTCGGGTTTTCTCCCGGTCACGTTCCGCCTGAATACGTTGCTCTTCTTCCTCCCGCTCCCGCTTCTTGCGCTTGCGCAACGCAGCCCGCGCACTGAACGTGCTTTCTTCCATTTCCGCGAGGGTCTCGCGTATCGCTTTTTCTACCTCCTCTTGGTTCACTTCAGAGTGGCGCAATTTCTTCCGCTTCCGCGCTTTGAGCTCAACCTCGTCTTCAACGGTCGTAAGTCGCGGAGCGCCCTTTTTCGGTTCCTGGACTTTCTTTTTTCTCTTCTTTTTTTTCTTCTTCTCTTCCTCCGTCTCCTCGGCGGCAATTTTCGCGGCCGGTGAGGGAGGTTTGATCGCCATTCTTCCCTTGATGGTGAGTCCTACTCTCGGACGCGCCATAGCCTCTTCGAGCGGAGAGAGCTTCTTCCGCTTTTCTGGCGGTCCTCTCCTGGCTGCCACCGGTTCACGTTCGGGTTTTTCTTCGACTGGCTGTGGTTCTTCAGTAACTGCCGCTTCTGGGGTGGCTTCCTCGACGACCTGTTCGGGAGGGGAGAGCTCTTCAACCGGCGCGGCAGCGGTGGGAGCCCTTTCGACCTCATGCGGAGCGACGGCCGCAGGAGGCTGTACGGGTGCGTGGACTTCTTCAACGGGGACCTTTTTCTCGGGAACCTCCTTCTTGCGCGCCGTGCGGAATTCTTGCAGCTTGCGCTGATGCCGCTCGGCGACATCCTTCTCCTTCTTGAAGTGCCCCATAACCACCGCCAACATCTCGCCGGTGACGGTCGACATGTGGCTCTTTACCTCAAAACCTTTCTTGTGAAGAAACTCAAGGAGCGTCTCACTTGACAGGTTGAGCTCGGTGGCCAGCTTGTAGATCTTAACTCTTTTCGCCGCAGTCTCTGGCATTCAGGCCTCGGTGTGATAGATAATGTGGCTGCTGATCTGGGCCTATTCCTTTCGTGATTCTTCGTTGTCCGAAACCTCAGATGGGGCGGTCTCGTCGCCACCGGTACCCTCCCGGGCCGGCGCCTCAGGCGGTTCTACGGCCGGAAGCTCGGTTGGAAGCTGTGTCGCATTCTTGTCGTCAGTCGAAACCTCGACGGTTTCCTCGGACTCTTCGATCTCAGCTTCCTCCAGCCCTTTCTTCAGGAGCTGTACGATTTCCGCGATCTTCTCTTGCTCAATGCCCAGCGTGCCGACAAGCTCTTCAACCGGGGTGTCGATAACATCGCGCACTGATTCATAGCCCTCATCGAAGAATTTGTGGAACATCACATCACCGAGCTCCTCTCGGAACTCAGAGAGGTCCATGTCGTACTCCTCTTCCTCACCTCCCTCCTTGACCAACTGAATGTCGAAACCTGTCAGCTTCGAGGCGAGTCGCACATTCTGGCCGTTCTTCCCGATCGCCAGCGACACCTGGTCTGCTGCAACAGTAATATTGGCCTTCTTGTTTTCCCGGTCTGCCTGAATCTCTTTGAGCTTGGCCGGAGCGAGGGATCGCGTAATGAAAACAACCGGATCATCGCTCCAATTGATGACGTCGATATTCTCGTTGTTCAGCTCGCGCACGATCGCGTGAATGCGAACACCTTTCATGCCAACGCACGCCCCGACAGCGTCAATCCGATCATCATGGGAGAGCACCGCGACCTTCGCTCGGTCCCCCGGCTCCCGGGCTATCCCTTTGATTTCGATGATACCGTCGTAAATTTCCGGGATCTCGATCTCAAAGAGCCGCATCAAGAACTGGGGATCAGTACGAGAAATGATGACGACAGGATTGCCCGCGCCTTTCCTTACCTCTTTCACAACAGCGCGGATGGTGTCACCCTTCTTGTATCGCTCCTTGTAGATCTGTTCGCTACGCGGAAGAATCAGCTCGTTCCGGTTATGGATGACGAGGATCTCTCCCTTCCCTTTCCGGATTTGGTAGATCTCGCCGACGACGATCTCACCGAGTGCGCCGGTGTATTCGTTGTAGATCGCCTCTCGTTCGATCTCTTTGATGCGCTGGTTAAGGTTTTGCTTCGCGCTCACGACGAGACGCCGGCCGAAACCGTTGAGTGGAACAATTTCGACATATTCCTCGCCGATCTCGATATCTTCACCCGAATGTCGCCGAGCCTCTTTGAGCTCGATCTGAGTCACCGGATCGACGACAGTCTCCACCACTTCGCGTTCGAGGTAGATCTCGATGTCGCCCTTGTCCATATTCACCACGACATCGTACTTGGCATTCGGCCCATATTTCTTGCGAACCATCATGCCGAAGATATCCTCGACAATCCCGATCAGGATGTCCTTATCGATCCCCTTTTCGCGAACCATTTGTGCAAATGATTCGACGATTTCATGATTCATCTCATCCTCCAAGCAATAGAGAGCACACTGGAACCAGCTACCACGGCAGCTCTTCCTTTGCTTCAATGACGATTGAAAAATCGAGCGTCACCGCATCACCGCTATCCAACACGAAGGTCAGGGCAGTGCCCGAGACGGCGTCGAGCTTCGCAATCAACCGCTTCCGTTCCTGGCCACTCGCGTAGTCAACTCTATAGCGTCTTCCGATGTTCTTGCGATACTGCCGCAGAAGCCGAAGAGGCTTGTCAAGGCCTGGCGAGGATACTTCAAGGCGGTATGCCCGGTCGAACACCTGCTGCGTTTCAAGCTGCCGTCCGAGGTCGCGACTTATCTCAGCGCACTCCTCGATCGTGATCCCCTTGTCTGTATCCGCGAAAACCTCGACCAGCCGCGTGCCCCGTTCGTGGCGTAATGCAAGGTCGACCAGGTAAGCGCCGTGCCGCTCGAGCAACGGCTCGACCAACTCCTTCAATTTCTGTCTGAATTCAGCCATTTCCCCTGCCTCCAAAAAAAATAGCCCGGAACGGCGGGCTATCTTTACAACGCGGGATTGCAATATACGCAATCA
>VGWB01000102.1 GCA_016873755.1 Ignavibacteria bacterium
ACGGAAGTAGACGCCCGGGGGTGCAGGCACGATGATCCTCACCTCAAAGTTTGTCACCTGATCCTGAGTACCGAAACCCTGGGTTTTCGCTGTATTGGCGATCTGCGTCACCGTGCCCACGAACTTGCGATCGGGATAGGCATCCACTTCGACACGGGCGGTATCTCCAACCGTCACAAGCACCACGTCGTTCTCCCCGACATCGACGCGGGCTTCCATCCGGGAGAGGTCCGCGATGGTCATGATCTCGGTTCCTTGCATGAAGGTGCTCCCGCTGACGCGTTGGCCAATTTCGGCCAGGCGCTGGCTGACGATTCCATCCATGGGTGAGTAGATCAACGTCTTGGACACCGTTTCCCGTGATTCTTTCAGAGACGCCATGGACTGGTCGTACATAGCCTTTGCGCTTTGGTAGCTTGCCTTCGAGATATCCATGTCCGCGTCGGAGACGAGCTGTTTGGCGTAGAGCTCCGTGACCCGCTTGTATTCCGCCTCTGCCTTCGCCAAATTCGCCTGGTTCACCGCCAGAGACGCTTGGGCTCGTTCCAGCTGAGCCTGGTACGCGTCAGGCTTGATGCGAACGAGAAGTTGTCCCTTCTTGACCCGCTGACCTTCACGAACCGGCAAATCGATGATCTCTCCACTCACCTCGGCATTGATCTTCAGTTGCGTCTCGGGCTGTATCTTGCCCGTCGCAGTTACGATTTGAGTGATCGTGCGCTTCTGGATCTTCTCGGTCTGTACGGTAAATACCGTCTCCCGCTTGCTACCGAGAAGCACCAGCAGCACAAGCACTACAACCACAAGACCAATGACGGAGAAGATGATGATCTTCTTTTTTGACTTCTTTTTCCCGTTGTTAGCCATTGAAGCCCACTCCTTCCTAAGATGAAATTGACCGAGTTTGAGCGATCATTCCTTAGTAGGTCTTCTCGCCAAGCACATATTCAAGGTTGCGGGACGCAATGACGTAATTATACGTAGCATTGATCTTGCTGTATTCCGCATTAACCAGACCCGCATTAGCCGTGAGAAGATCAACCAGCGTGCCCGAACCGAGATTATATCGCTCTTCCGCGACCCGGCGATCCTGCGTTGCCGATTGGACGCTCTTGAGGCTCGCGTCGTACGCTTTCCGCGCTGCTTCAAGATCGAGCAAGGCTTTCGTGACGTCCACGCTGACGTTCCTCTCGGCCTGCACCAGCGCCAGCTCGGCGTTCCTTCTTGACGCGACGGCGTTCTGAACAGATCTGTTGATGCCAAACCCGTCGAACAACGTCCACGAAATCCTGACACCCCAGCTTATGCCTTTGCTGTCTGACAGTTTGCTGAACTCCGTGTTCGACATGCTGTATCCTGCGGAGGCAGTAATCCTCGGATAGTATGAACTCGATGCTGACGTCACGCTTGATTGAGCCGCACTGTAGCTTTCAGCGGCGCCCCGGTAGTCCGGCCGAAGGCTAAGTGCTCGCTGGCGCATCTCCTGAAAGCTCTTCACATTTGCAGTCGTCGCCTCGAGATACTCCGGCGTGATCTCGGTAGGCAATGCCGGATCTGCAACCTCATATTCAGCCGATGGATCGAGACCGATGAGAAACAGAAGATCGGCCTTCGCCTTCGCGTATGCATTCTGAGCATTAATCAGGTTCACCTCATCCTGGGCGACCTGCGACTGCTGGCGGTACACGTCGCCGATGGAAAGCGCACCGACGCGGTTTGACTCTGTGATCCGTTCAAGCTGGCGACGATCGCGCTTGAGGTTCTCTTCATTCACTTTTACGAGCTGCTCCTGCCGTAGGACATTCAGATAGGAGGTTTGAACCTGGTAGATGATTTGTTGCTTCGTGCGAACCGCCGTGTACTCAGATGCGTTCGCGCTCGAGAGCGCGCTGTTGAAATTGGCCTCCCGGGCAAAACCGTCGAATAGGGTATAGCCCACACCGAGGCTCGTGGAGAAGCTATTCGTTGTTGTCGATGACGCTGGAAGCGTGATCGGGTTCCCCTGAATCAACTGAGTAGTGGCAACTCGCTCCGTCTGCTGCCGTGTCCATCCGCCACTCGCGCTCAGAGTTGGCAAATAGGAACCGTACGCCGCCAGGACTCCACTCTGCGCCGCGTTGGCATTGTTATCCGCTTGCCGCACGCTCACATTCTGTTCCAGCGCTGTCACGATGGCTTGGTTCAGCGTCAGTGTCCTTTGGGGAATGGTTGTGGTTTGAGCGAAGAGACCTGAAACCAGAAAAACGCTCAGGCTCACCAAGATCTCCAACTTCTTCATACGTGAATCTCCGAAAATGGTGGGAAAACATTTAGAGTTGACGATCGAATTTGTCGACATGCTACGTAATAGACGCTGAAAACCACTCAAAGTTTCAGAAAAACCGTGCGATTCCGGGAAAAATGAGCGATTTCACCGCTCAGCCCGCGCATCCTTCCGTGATGCTGCGAGTGCGGGGCTTCTCAAGGAGGAGAAGTCTTGGAGATGTCGAACTCCGAAAACTACTGAGAGGTTCCTTGAATTACCGAATCCTTGATCTTCAGCAGATACTCCAGCGCGGCGTCATGCTCGTTCGGTATGCGGCCATCGAGAATCGCCTCCGTAATCTCGTCCTTCAGGCGCCCGACGAGAGGACCCGGCTGCAAGCCACACACCTGCATGATCTCGTCTCCCCTGACAGGGGGCTGCCAGCTGCGCCAGTAGTCTTTCTCTTCGACCTCGGCCATCTTCCGGACAACCGCATCGTAATTTGACTTCACCTGCTCGACAAGCTTGGGATTCTTGGACGTGATGTCGGCGCGACAGAGCATCATGAGGTCGTCCGTATCTTCGCCTGCATCCACGAGAAGACGACGGACCGCGGAGTCGGTGACACCCTCATCGACCAGAGCCATCGGTCGGAGATGCAGGCGTACCAGCTTGTCCACGTAAGCGAGCCGATCCAGCGGGAACCGCATCCGACGAAAGAGCGGCTTGACCATTCTCGCGCCGACCTCCTCATGACCATGGAACGTCCAGCCGGCACCCTCCTTGTACGCCTTCGTGCGCGGCTTTCCGATGTCATGGAGAAGTGCCGCGAGCCGAAGCCAGACGTCCTCCGTTGTCTCAGCGATGTTGTCCACCACCTGAAACGTATGAAGCAAGACGTCTTTGTGGTGTTGATCTTTTCGCTGGTCGACCCCGCCCATCTGGGCCACTTCGGGCAGCATGATGCCCATGACACCGGTTTCATGCATCAACCTGAGTCCGACGGCGGGCTTGGGGCTTGCCATGATCTTGAGGAACTCATCTGAGATGCGCTCCTGAGAGACAATCTTGAGTCGCGGCGCCATCGCCTTCGCGGCTTGGAGAACAGACGGATCGATCGTGAACCCGAGCTGCGCCGCGAAACGGAAGGCGCGCATGATCCGAAGGGGGTCGTCGTCAAAGGTCGCCTCAGCACTCAACGGAGTTTTGAGGATTTTCTCCGCCAGCGCTTGCTGACCGTCGTACGGATCACTCAGCCGCCCGAAATCTACCGCGTTGAGCGACGCGGCAATGGCGTTCACCGTGAAATCCCTCCGCGAGAGATCATCGTGAAGTGTACCGACCTGTACCTTCGGTTTCCGCGAATATTTCGCGTAGCTTTCCTTTCTCGCGCCGACGAACTCGAGCTTCCGGTCGTCTAGCTGGAGCATCGCTGTACCGTAGCTTTCAAAGACGACAAGATTCGACTTCCCGAGAGCGCTGGCGACCCGGCGACCGAAGGCGATGCCGTCCCCGACGACAACCACATCGATGTCCTTTACCTTCTTGCCCAGCAACAGGTCGCGGACGAAACCGCCCACAACGTAAGCGGGAACCGAGAGCTGATCAGCGAGCTGACCGATCGTTTTCAGGAGAGGCTCTTCTATGTCGATGTGCAGTCTCACGTAATTGACGCTGAGCTATTGGATCCCTACCTCCAGGACGCGCGGGAGAAATCCGCTCGCAGTTCGTTACGAGATCCTTGGACTGCTTGCCGAGATCTTGCTGAGGATTTCCCGGGCGACTTCAAGGGCTTGCAGGCCGTCCCTCCCCGTAACGGGAGGCTCGACATTTTCGAGGACTGCCCGGGCAAACAACTCAAGCTCATACTTCAGCGCGTTGACCTCCTTCACCTCGGGCTGTTCGTAGACGATCAGCCGTTTGCGCTGGCCCTGATCGATCTTTCCGAGCAGCATCGTCGGCTTGATACTCGCGTCACCTTCGTCTACTAACCGGAAGACCTCGGCGAGACCCTGTTGAAAGTCTATGGAGATGTACGCATCGCTCTGGAACAGCCGCATCTTTCGCATTTTGTTCTGGGAAATTCGGCTCGCCGTCACATTGGCAACACACCCGTTTTCAAACTGGAGCCGCGCATTCGCTATGTCTTCACTACCAGAGACAACGGCAACACCGTTGGCATCGATGCGCACGACCGGGGATTTCACAAGGCTCAGGATCAGATCGATGTCGTGGATCATCAGATCAAGCACAACCGCCACATCCGAACCCCGAGGATTGAATTGCGCCAGGCGATGGGATTCTATGAACATCGGCCGGATCCTGAACTGCTCGAGTGCAAGGATCGCCGGATTGAATCGCTCGATATGACCGACCTGGAGCTTGAGACCCTTTGCCTCCGCCAGCTCAACCAACGTTCGCGCCTGCTCAATGGTTTCCGTAACCGGCTTTTCGATGAACACGTGCGACCCGCGCGTGAGGGCCTGGTGCGCGGTGTCGAAATGGCTCTTGGTCGTGGTCGCAATGCTGACCGCCTGCACGTTCGCAAGCAGATCATTTAGGCTGGCGAAGACCTTGCAGCGCGTTGCCGCGGCAGCATTTTCCGCTTTTATCGCGTCGATATCGTACACACCCACCAACTCGGCCGAGCCGATGTCTGCCCACATCTTCGCGTGCAGGCTTCCCAGGTGTCCTGTTCCTATAACCCCGACTCGCAGTCGATCCATGGTTGATCTCTCGCCTATGCTAGTTTGACGTTGCTTGTGACCCCCCGGGGCTCAGACGCTGGACACGTCCCAGGATCCGGTCGAAACCTCCGTACCGATTGTCACGATAATAAACGAAAGCCGTGTACACATTGACCGTCCGCCAATCATTCCCCTCCAGTGAAATCCAATCATTCGCTCCTACCACATACTGATAGTCATACGCACCCCGCCGCAAGGACACGGATGACAGGTACCTTTGCGTCTGGTCGTGGTAGGCCATCAACGATTCTCTGGAAGGTCTCCACCCATTGAAATCACCGACGACAAAGACCGAGTCGTACGGGCGTGATTCTGCGATGAGCTCAAATTGGAACGGCACGTAGTCTGCATATCGGCTCCCGGTCGTGAGTGTTGACGTGCCGTTCTGGTCGCCTGCGGGTTTCTGAAGAAACCGGCTGACATCGGCGCCCAGACGCGGGCGAAGCGTGGTGCCGATCGGATATTCGTCGACGTTACGAAGATCCGTCCTCCGGTAGTCATTTCCTGGAGTAACATTATTGACGATGAACTTCAGCTTCGACGTGCCAAAGCCATCGACGAAGGCATGAGCATTCGGCACGCTCGCATCGATTCTCCAGGGATTGTACACCTGCCGATTGCGATAGATATCGACGCGTGTGAGGAACAAGGGATACAGAACCTCACCTCGAATCGAATCCGCTTTCGGAATCACACAGTCCACCTCGATCTTGTTGACCTGGTTGTACGGGTTCACCTCAGACGGCAGCGAACGGTTGCTGACTTTCATTGCGGGTACCAGTGTTTCCTCAACGGCAAAGAACCTCCCCTGGGCAAGCACACGCTTTTCATCTTCATCATAGATCTCAAAGACGTAGTTGCCGGACTGGGGGAAGCGCTCGATCCCAGGAAAGCCCGGCAGCTTGATCGTGTAATGGAACCGGTACTGCTGCACTCCGGGAGGCGCTGGCTCAAAAGGGATTGGCGATCGCGTTCTGTTTCGCATCTCATCGTTGATGAAGGATGTCGCCGTGACGTTCCAATCCCGATCACAATGAAGGAGACGAAGGCGAAAATCAGGCGGTTCTGTCTCATCTATGTCGAATTCGATGGTGATGGGACGCGACTGAAGTCCGGCGATCGGGAATCGGGCATCGGCGGAGCCGTTGACACGCAAGCCCTTGATTCGAAGCGAAACGATTTCCTGTGCGGCCAGGAGCACCGTGCACAGGCAACTAAGGAGAAGAATCTTTGTCGTCATTTCGACACTTTGTACAGGGTGTAATAGACCGGATCAGATTTCGTAAGCCCGAGGCCGGAAAATGGACGCGTCATCACCGGTCGGATCGAATCTGAGGCGAGCCGCTCAGGACGCGGAGATCGGTCCACAATGTAGTCGGGCAGGAGGATCTGAAGATAGCGACCCTGCTTCATCCCTTCGTCGTAGCTGATTCCGCGGAAGGCCCTTTTCATGTCGGGCGTTACCAGGCCAGCGGTCTCGACGACCGTGCGATCGGAGATATACCCCAGGATCCCCACGTCCGGGGTAAGGACTGTCGCATCAGTCTCCGCGTGTGTCCGAAGCCAATACGCTATTGGTTTCAGGCATTCACTCATACCCATTGTGAAGTTCTCCATATGGGGAACGACGCGGGATCGGTACACGTACTGGTTTTGTGTGAGAAGGAGACCAGCCACGATGAGCAGCGTGAGCAGAGCCTGTCGGGACGATAGGACCGAGGCAATCTCGAGCCTCTTGATGCCCCACATTCCATAGATGGCAATGAAAGGAAGAACGAGAACCAGGTAGCGAGAGACAACTTGCACGTTCAGGAGGATGTATGCCGTAAGCAGCAACAGGACCCACAAGATCAGAAACCCCTCCTCTCGTATGATCTTCCAGCCATACTTGCGCACTGTGACAACCACTCCCAATGCGATGAAGAGCACCGCGATCCCTTGCGTGGCACCCAAGATCTTGAGGCATGAGAAAGTGGTAAACCACAGCACGGAAAGCGACGTCTGGATTGTCGATTTCGCTTGGAGCGTATTCGGTACGATCGACCCGAGTTGAACATAAGCGAAGAGCAGCCACACCGAGACGATCACTCCATACGTAACGACTGAGCCAGCCAGTGCCCTCCGTTTAGCTGTGCGATCGCGAGTGTTCAAGAGGTTGTCGAGAAGCATAGCAACAAAGAGGAGCGCGCCCTCAGGCCGCACCAGCGTCAGCAGCCCGGCAACTAAGGAGGCGACGATGTACTCTTTTCGGTACGCATACCACGCCGCGACGAGAGCGAGAAGGACAGCGAACGAGGTCTCCATTCCGGATGAGGCCCACCGCAGGAACCACGAGTCAAAAGAGAGCACCCAAGCCGCAACGAGTGCGTAGATCCTGTCACGAATAATGGCAAAGGCCAGCGCGTACGCTGCAAGGATCGCCAGACTCGCAAGGATGACATCGAGCGTCTTCGCAACGATATAGGGATCTAGCCCCAGACCCGTGCCACCGGCGATCAGGAGCACCCACAGGGGTCCTGTAACTCCATAGCTCGGCGAGCCGGCGTTGAAGGAGAAGCCCTCATCACGGGCGATGTTCTTGGCGTATTGCAGATAAATGTAGGTGTCATCAGGCGTGTAGGAAAAATGGAGGTTGGCCGTCACGAAGAAGACTGCGACTACCACCACGATGCCGTAGCGCTGGATCAGGTTCCAGAAGAGTGTGGCCCGGGTCCGCCCCTGATCGCTATTCCGCTCTTCAGTCAAACTGCTCCTTCAACCAGTTGTGAAATTCGGTCACGTCGTGAAATGCAAGGTCTGTCTGCATCTGAACCACTTGTTCTTTCCCATAGGAGTCCCAGAGCACCGCTGCAATTCTCACGCCTGCCCCGCGCGAAGCTTTTACATCGTTCACCGAATCACCCACCATCAGCGCTTCGCTCGGCGCGAGATTGAAGTGCGCCAGGATCTTCCTGATCCCCTCCGGAGACGGCTTGTGACTGACGACGTCGTTGCCCGTGATCACGCAATCGAAATACTTCCTCAGTCCGAATTCCTCAAGAGTAATCGTTGTCGTGCGTATTCCTTTTCCCGTGAACATCGCGAGATGTACACCCTCCTTCCTCAGATAAGTAAGGAGGGCCTCGATGCCCGGATAGAGACGTGCAAGCCGGCGATGATTCTCCCGGTAGAAATGAAGGTAGTCGCTCATCACATCGTCGATCGGTGCCCCTCCAGCGACACGTACCAGAGCTCCCTCTTCTGGCGGTCCGAACATGGCGGTGATTTCCGGCTCGGTGTACCTCTTTCCCTCATATTTCTCTGCTATGTAGTTGAAGGTGTCAAAGATGAGTCGATTGGTATCAGTGAGGGTACCATCCATATCGAAAATAATGCACTTGAGCTTGCTCATACGAACTCACATCCACGACCGTCGAGGAATCCACAGAGTATCCGTTGTTGCCATGCTCTCAACACCAGATCAGGAAACAGCAAAGGCGCCAAGCCCAACCTTCGCGCGCCTGGCCCGAATGTCTCGGGACGAGGCAGATCGGCTTGACGCCCCTGAATGTGCTCACCCCCCCCCACCTACCTCATTTCGACGAACCCGGCAGCATTCCCGATAACGTCACGCAATTGTCACGTCCTTGGAGAGGTACACGTCCTGGATCGCGTTCAGGATCTGCGCCCCTTCCTTCATCGGGCGCTGGAAAGCTTTACGGCCTGAGATCAAGCCCATCCCGGCGGCGCGCTTGTTAATGACCGCGGTCTTTACTGCTTCAGCGATGTCGTTTGTGCCCGACGGTCCGCCCGAGTTGATGAGGCCGATTCTGCCCATGTAGCAGTTGGCAACCTGATATCGCGTCAGGTCGATCGGATGATCGGACGTCAACTGCTCATAGACCTTCTTGTGCGTCTTTCCGAAGTTCAGAGCCGTGTACCCGCCGTTGTTTTCGGGCATCTTCTGCTTGATGATATCCGCCTCTATCGTCACGCCAAGGTGGTTGGCCTGGCCCGTGAGATCGGCGGAAACGTGGTAGTCTTGTTCCTTCGTCTTGAACGCCGCGTTCCTCGTGTAACACCAGAGGATTGTCACCATGCCGAGTTCGTGGGCCTGCTGAAACGCCTGGCTCACCTCCCAGATCTGCCGCCGCGATTCAGGTGAACCAAAGTAAACCGTCGCACCCACTGCGGTGGCTCCCATATCGTATGCCTGCTTGATGCTGGCAAACATCGATTGGTCATACGTGTTTGGGTACGAGAGAAACTCGTTGTGGTTGAACTTCAGGATGAAGGGGATCTTGTGAGCGTACTTCCGTGCAACGCACCCGAGCACGCCGAGTGTCGACGCGACGGCGTTGCATCCACCTTCGATCGCCAGCTTCACGATGTTCTCCGGGTCGAAATACTCCGGGTTTGGCGCGAAGGAGGCTCCCGCAGAATGTTCAATTCCCTGATCCACCGGCAGGACGGAGAGGTATCCCGTTCCAGCGAGTCGACCACGGTTGAACATTTGCTGAAGGCTCCTCAGAACGTTTGCCGGCCGATCCGATTGCACGAACAAGCGGTCGACAAAATCCGGCCCTGGAAGGTGCAGGGTTTCTTTGGGAATCGTCTTGCACTGATGCTCCAACAGACTCTTCGCCTCGTTGCCGAGCAGTTCTGGAATATTGACCATGGTTGACACCTCATTTAATCGTTCATGACGTGGGAAAAAGCCTAGAAAATATACCAAACCTTTGCCTGTCTTGCAATAAAGTCGGCACTGCAAGCTTCACAGAAAGGACAAAAAAGCCCATCGTATCTGAACGACGGGCTTCTGACTTAAGGCGAATTGCTCGTATGACGGATCACTTGAGCGAGAGAGTGATCGCCCCCAGATTCTTATCTTGTCGCTTTGTCACCACGACACCGGTGATCGTCGTATCACGAAACGTCGTTACAGCAGGAGCCACCCGGACGGTATATGTGCCTTCCGGCATGGCCATCAGCTTGAAAGCCCCCGAAGTAGGATCTGCTTTCGTCGAGACGGTATCGATCCCCGCGACGGTCCAGACAATCGGTTTCGCGACCACAGGTTGCACTACGCCAGAGACCGTTCCGGACACGACATTGGCCTGGAGCCTGATGACCGGGACCATCGTGTACCGGTTGCCACCCATGGCTTTGATCGAACGATCAGCGTCGAAATCGAGTGTCAGCTCATACAACTTTCCGCCTTCGATGACGAACGGGTGGTTCAGCTTCACTCCGGTCTGTTGCCCGCTCGGAATGGTGAGACTGTATGGTTGGCCTCCCACTACTACGTTGCTTCCCGACCCGACGAGAAGTCGAATCTGCGTGTAGTGCCCGGCGGGAAGCGCCGCGTCACCAAGGAGGCCGGTCACCCCATTTCGCAGCTTGAGCAAGTCATGCGTGCCCGCGTTCTCATTCACCACAAACCATCCACTGCCGCTGTCGGCACTGGCGGAATGAACTTCGACTCGATCTACGACAACATTCACTTGGTCGAAGTCGGCGGGTGAATCGACGAGAAAGATCTTGATTTGACCGGTCTGAGGTTCCGTCACGTTGCTTGCGTCGCACGCGGCGAGCAAGAACATCACCGGGAGCACTCTGAGGGCTCTATGCCATCTCATCATATCTTCCCTCCTCTCCACAATGAAAACGAATCTATTCGCGTTTCTCTATCTTCAAGATAGAGAACGGAGGTAAATTTTCTGTGTCGGGACACACGGATCTTGATGGTTGTCACGCGCCTTGCTTCTCACCTCAAATCTCTCTAGCTTCAAAAGGCATGAAGAAGCAGATCATTCTGAGAAAAAATGAAGAGCACCGGATCCTCTCGGGCCACCAGTGGGTTTTCAGCAACGAGATCAAGGCCATCAGAGGGAACCCCGAGGCCGGAGACGTGGTTGAACTGCTGCGCTGCGATGAGAAGTTCCTCGGTGCCGGATTCTTCAATCCGCACTCGCTGATCGCCTTTCGGCTGCTGAGCAAGGAACGTGAAAGCGTTACGTTTGAGTTCCTGGAAGAGCGCATCAATCGAGCGCTGCAGTTGCGGCGACGGTTATTTCCGGGAGATGAATCGTTCAGACTTGTGCATGGCGAAGGCGACTTCCTCCCAGGACTGGTGGTGGACAAGTACAACGAGTTCTTGTCGCTGCAAACGCTCTCGGTGGGAATGGACCGGCGACTCACGCTCATCTGCGACGTTCTTGAGTCCTTGTTTCATCCCAAGGCCATCGTCGAGCGAAACGAATCACCCCTTCGATCACTGGAGCATCTCCCGCTCAAGAAAGGGGTTCTTCGCGGCACGGTCGGACAAACGATCGTCATAGAGAACGGTGTCAAGTTCAAGGTGGACCTGCTGCAGGGACAGAAGACCGCGTTCTTCCTCGACCAGCGAGAGAACAGGAAGGCAATCCAGCGGTTTGTTTCCGATGCGGAGGTGCTGGATTGTTTCTGCAACGAAGGTGGATTTTCGATGTATGCCTCGCTGGCTGGGTCCAAGAGGATTCAGGGGATCGACATCTCCGAAGCAGCGATCGCGAACGCCAAGGTGAACTCGGCATACAATGAAATTTCGAACATCCGATTTGACATCGGCGATGTGTTCGATAGGCTCCCCCGGTTGGAAGAGGCCGGGGAGAAATTCGATGTTGTCATTCTCGACCCTCCGTCGTTCAGTCGAAACCGGAAAACCGTAGCCACAGCGCTGAAAGGCTACAAGGAGATCAACTCCGGCGCCCTGAAACTCATCAAAAGCGGCGGGATTCTCGCAACGGCGTCCTGCTCGCATCATGTGACGGAGGAGTCGTTTTTGGATGTCGTCGAAGCGAGCGCCAGGACTGCGAGACGATCGCTGCAGCTGCTTGAGCTCAGAGGGGCAAGCCCCGACCACCCGACTCTCACGGCAATGCCCGAGACGAAATACTTGAAGTTTACCATCTTCGCCGTGACGTAGTGTCTCGACCCGCGAGTACTTTGAACAAGTCCGCCGGCCAAAGCAGCGCAAGACAGAATGAACTCAAACAAATGCGTGTTGATGACTTCTTGAAGGAATCTCTGGGACTCGACACTAGCGTTGCCTTGCTTCTTACCGCGAACGGAACTATATTACCTCTGGAGCAGTTTTGAGTGTAGGGATCTATAGGGGGATATGGCTATGAAACGAGCATGGCTTGTTGTCGGTGTGGTTGGCCTGTCGGTTCTTGCTCCTCTCGTCGCCACGGCTCAGGATCAGCCTCTCCGCGATTCGTCGATCGTCTTCACTCCCGCCACTCCGGATCTCATCCAGAAGACGACCTATGAGCCCTTGCGCAATGCGTGGGGATTTGATCTTCTTCTCTCAAATAACGGTTTTGGAGTGGGGGCCTTTTACCGGCGCGAATTCTCCGACGTCTTCTCCGGCTTCATTCAGCTTGCGATATCGGATGTGAAGGACGAAGGTGAGGTGGAGTACTACAATCAGTTCACGGGCGAGAGCTTTGTTCCTGGCAAGAAGAACAGGTTGCTCTTGTTTCCGCTCGTCTTCGGCGTACAGTATCGGCTTTTCAAGGACGACATCGTTGACAATTTCCGCCCGTATTTGAGCGCTGGAATCGGGCCCTCGATGGTGTTCGTCGCGCCGTATTCCAATGCGAAGAAAGTACCATTGCCCGACGGCGGGACAATGACCTACTATGAGCAAGTCGAGTTCTTCAGCAGTCTCAAGCAGGGGCAGGCAAAATATACTCTTGGAGGGTATGTAGGCGCCGGGGCATACTTTGGCATCGACAAGGGGACGCTCACCGGGGTCAGCCTCCGGTACTATTTCATCCCCTTTCAGCGTGGGATTGAGAGTCTCGAGAACGTCTTCATCAAACGTTTCGGAGGCTTCTATATTACCTTGAACTTCGGTTCGCTCTACTAGGCAATTGTTGGTCGTTGTCGTAGAGAAAGAAAGCGCACAACTTGTGCGCTTTTCTTGTTTCACGACGCGATAGTGTTTGGCTCGTGCTTGCCCTCGCCTTCAAAAATGGCGAAGCACCCCGAGAACCAAAGAGCCTCCCCTTCGCTCTAAGGACCTGCAAGGTGCTTCAAAAGGTCGATCACAATGTACCACACTCGGCGACGCGGCGGTGTGATTCGAGTCACCCCCCAGACGGATCACCTGCTCTCCTCTTTCCATCGGCGCTTCCCCAAGTCTTTCCCAAAGTCCAAAGAATTTTGCGACACCCTTGTAGCGTCTACACGTACCCAAACGTCCAACCAATGAACCGGTAACCGGAACGAGATGGATCAAGAGGCTCTCTGGATTGCGAAGTCAAAAGAGGGTGACCAGAAGGCGTTCAGGTCGTTGTATGACCTCCACCTGGATCCGCTGTTCCGATTCCTGC
>VGWB01000103.1 GCA_016873755.1 Ignavibacteria bacterium
CGACCTTTCCGAGAGCCTCCAGAATCCTCACCAGAACATCTGGATTCGTCTCGATTTTGAGCTGGGTGAGCAGCGAGTCCTGGGCTGCGTTTGATCCTATCTGGCCAAGCGCAAATGCCGCTGATTCTCTGACGATCGCTTCCGGATCCTTCAGCAGTGGAAGCACGGCCTGAACGGTCGAGGTGTCCTGCAGGTTGGCCAATGCCATCGCTGCGCGAGATCGAAGCCTGGGATCAGCATTGGAAAGGTGCGACACCAGCTTGCCATCGCCGAGTGAGCGCTGGTCCTGCAACATCAAGATCTCCCGCTCCGCCGGCGAGAGTTGCTGAGCTACCGCGAGGTTGGCGGCAACAAGAAGAAAGGCTAGAAGAGCGAGAGCTTGCATAGCAGGCTATTGAGGGGCTGAGAGATTTTTGAAAGAGTCTGAAAGTCGGTGCTCTTGAAGTCATCCCGAAGTCGCCTCAAAAACTCCTCGGGACTAAACGAGAGAAGAAACGGCAGGTTAACGCGCAGTAGCGGTCGGTGTGCCGCACTCGCAACGTTGACCCGGCACCGCGTCCGCCGGGGCAAAGCAATCGCCATGGGCCATATGAGCCGCTACTGCATTTGCAGAGACGCTAATGACGTGGGCGTTAGCCGGGTTGCCGGGAGGCACGTGGCAGATGAGTACCTTCTGCGGACCGGCCAAGAGGGCAGGCGATTCGGAGAGCGCCATGCACACGATGAGCACGAAGAGAACCAAAAGGATTCTTTTCATACTTTCCTCCTTACTTGAAGTGGTGGAAATATCGGATTGCCGAAGAACCTCCAGCGCCAATGTACTCCCTAACGCACAGATTGTCAAGCGCTTCTTCTGCAAATCCTCTCAGAAGTACGGCCTCACCCGGAGCTCGACTCCGATTTCCCTCTCCACAAATTCCCGCGCTGCCTCGGTGTCAATCTCATTCATTCCGACCACGGTCATAACGACCTCGGGGAAATACTTCTTGCACTCGCGAGCGAAGTCGATCATCGCGCGATGGAAACGCTCGCCGTCGATCGCCATCATCTCTCCATACTGCTTCGGATCGACAGAGTTCAGGCTCACCGACACGCTGTCCACCAGCCCGACGAGCTCCGGCACGATATTGCGGTGGTTGATAACGCTGCCGTGTCCGTCGGTATTAAGTCTCACCTTCCCTCCCTTCGACTTCACCCAGGCGGCAACCTCTTTGAGGACATCGAGACGGATAGTCGGTTCCCCGTAGCCACAGAAGACGATCTCGTCGTATCGCGTGGGATCTCCGATCGCTTGGATGACCTCCTGAGTTGTCGGCTCCCGCTCAATCTTGAGGTTGTGCCCTTTGACGATCGCCTCCCCCTTCCGGTCGCAAAAGTAGCAGTCGGCATTGCAGCGGATCGTGATATTCAGGTACAGCGAGTTCCGCAGCTTGTACACGATCTGCGGTGGATCAGGCGGACCGATCGCAAACAGCTTCTTTGCGTTGAAGCGGGCTGCCCGCGCGACATCCTCCTCGGTCATCCCAAAGATCTCCGCGATCTTCCTGCCGATCAGCCTGATGTTTGCCGGTTCATTCCTTTTGCCGCGCAGCGGCACAGGTGCCATATAGGGCGAATCCGTTTCCAGCAAGATGTGGTCAAAACCGGTCTGCTCCAGTGTCGCGGCGGCGGGGGAGTTCTTGAATGTCACGATCCCGGGATACGAGACGAAGAATCCCAGATCCAGAAGACTCCACGCCTCCTCAGCGGTTCCGCTGAAGCAGTGAAAGACCCCCTTCGGAGAAGGACGGCGGCTGTGGACGTTCAGGCGCCGCGACATCCATCCCGGCGAATTTGCGACCGCCGCTCGAACGATCTCCATCGCATCAGGCAGAGATTCCCGGGTGTGGATCACAATCGGCAGGTCACGGCGAATGGCCATCTGAATCTGCGATTCGAAAACTCCAACTTGTTGATCGCGGGGCGAAAAATCGTAGTGGTAATCGAGTCCGATTTCTCCGATCGCGACGACCCTGCGATGCGCGCTGAGCTCTTCGATCTCCCTCAGATGTTCTGTCGTCGCTTTCGAAGCATCGTGTGGATGGAAGCCAACACAGGCGTAGATGAAATCGTACTTCTCCGCCAGCGCAACTGCTTCCCTGCTCGTTGCGAGATTCGTGCCCGGCACGACAATGCTCTCGACGCCGGCGTCACGGGCACGCCGGAGCACTTCGTCGCGATCGTTCTGGTAATCCTCAGAAAATATGTGCGCGTGTGAGTCTATGTACATTTTCGCTTATGGTCTGTTTCACCCGATATCGGAAACGGGCCGAAAAATACTCACATCTTCACTCTGTTGCAAGAAAGAGATGATCGTCGTTGAGTCCTAGCTTGTGCTGTCGGGATTTCGTCCCGACAGAAACACTGATTATGTCGGGAGGCCCGCCTGATCGCAAGACGCGCTGTGCAGTCGGGCAGGTAACTCCCGATACCACAACGCGCCCCATGTAGCTAGGACCCTAGAATGACGCTGAAAATGTGGAGGGGTGTCTACAAGATGCCATCGAGTGAGAGGATGAAGGTTCTCACAGGCGCCAGGTTGCCGATGAGCTCGACGTAATGGTAATTGAAGACGTTGTTCACATTGAATCCGACCCGGAGTGGAAAACCGAGCGCCAGGAGGTCGTACGACAGACGTAGATCGAGGACCTTAATGGGCACGCGCTGCTCGCCGTGGACAATCGGCGCAAGCCTCACGAGGTTGTCGTCGATTCGCTCGATGCGAGAGACATATCGAAAATCGGTTGACGCCCGAAAATACTCATAGCCGATCAACGTCGAGGCGTAGAAAATGTGGCGCGGGCGAAACTTCAGAATAGTGTTTTCGTTCACATCCCTCGGCCAGGTATAGGTATAGCCAAGATCCGTCGAAAGATATTTCTTCCACCATTCTACTTTGACCGTCGCCTCCAGACCTTGGATCCTCGCCTTGGTGACATTTTCGAATTGGATCACCGGGCCCTCAACCTCATTGGGACTGGTCGGATACGGGCGATATCGCTTGATCAGGACGCTTGGCTCAATCAGGTTTCTGAAGTCGTTGTTGAAAATGGCGACGTCAGCGAACACGCTCTTGCCGAACTGCCGGCTTACACCAAGCTCATAGGAGAGGCTTCTTTCAACACTTAGATCGACGTTCGGGAGAACGACTACTTGTGAAACGTTTGTCGAGCTTTCAATATACAGCTCTCCTATCGCCGGGTAACGGAAACCCGACCCGAACGACGCGCGAACGCTCGTCGCGTCGTCGGGCAAGTAAACGAGCCCGAGCTTCGGATCGAGCTGCGCGGTTGCCCGGAGAGCGGACACCTTCTGCCAGTCAAATCGCACACCTGCCGTGAGCTTCAGTTGCGACGTCAGCCCAATCTCGTCCTGAACGTACGCTGCTGCGCCCACACCTGGATGAGAACCGAACAGATTCGCGCTCACCCTGTCGAAGTTGCCCCCAACGCCACCGGTCAGGATGTGTCCCGCGGCCGCAGTGTATGTGGCCTGGATATCAAGATTGAAAAGATGTGATTCGGATGTATTATTCACCCTCCCTGAGCTATCATCGCGCCAATAGTTCCCAAAATAGATGCCCTTGACGGTGAAGAAGAATCTGTCGGAGAGGAGCTCTTTGTAGGAAAGGCTGATGTTGCCGCGTCGGGAGGTGACTTTGCCGTTCAACTGAGGATCGGCCGGCCGCGTTGCTTCGCGCAAACTCCTCCACCAGAAGAAGTTGCCGTGGGTGCGACGAAGGTAATTCGCCGAAACTGTGAGATTCTTGAAGGAGGAAACATCGTACTTCGCTTTCGCATAGAAGCTCCACCGGTGATAGGCATCGTTCTGACGGTAGCTTTCGTCGACCGTGCGGCTCAGGCTGAGCAGGTAGGTAAGTGGACCGACCCTATTCGAGTACGATACGATGGCTCCGCTATTGAACCGGGCATGCGGAGACCAGTCCCATTCCTCGTAGCGGGGTTTGTCGTACAACCCTGAAAAGAATCTCAATCGGAGCTCCGGGCTGTCTGCAGCGTCTCTTGTAATGACGTTGATGACGCCGCCGAGCGCGCTTGAGCCGTAGAGCGCAGAACCGGCACCCTTCACCACTTCAATTCGATCGACCTGGTGCGTTGGAATCGTCTCCCAGTTGATCTCTCCCGTATCTCCCGTCAGATACGGCACGCCGTCAAGAAGGAGAAGCACCCGGCTTCCAACGCCTCGACTGTATCCTGTCGAGCCGCGGATGTTGACCTGGTCCTGCATCAAATTAACACCGGGGACATACCGGAGAGCGTCGTCCAACGTGACATTGTTCCGATCGACGATCATTTTCGCCGTGACCATCGCGACGCTGACCGGTGCCTCCTGCAGGCTTTGTTCCCGGCGGCTTGCCGTGACGATCACCTGCTCGGCCTGAATGGGGGCCGACCGTAACTTGACCTCCAACCTCACCGGTTGCGCCGATCTCACAGTGACGCCCTCGACTGTCGTACGCTCGTATCCCATCATCGAGACCACGACGCCATGCGTCCCCAGGGAGACTCTGGTCAAACGAAATTCGCCGCGAACGTTAGTCGCAGAGCCGATGAATGTCCCACGAAGCACGACATTGGCACCAACGATGGCTCGTCCTGTCTCAGCGTCCGTGACCTTGCCGACGATCGTGCCGGTGGTCACCTGCCCAACACATGTTGTGAACCAGAGAAGAACTGGAACGAGAATGAAGGATGATCTCTTCAAAACGGTTGCGGCGGAGGCTTGTGGAAGTTCACGCGGATATCGATGCCGTCGATGAACTGAGATCCGCTCACAACGACCGGGATCGGGAGCGGTGGATTATCCGGGGTTCCGTAGAGTCCTACGACGCGGAGACTCCGGACGGTGATTTCACTGGCAAACCGTTGGAGCACACCGACATACAGATAGTTTGCCGGAGGCAAAGCGAATGCGTACGAGGTCGAATCCACAAAGAGCGGGAGGTTTCTGTCAATGGCCGGATAGAGGTAGATCCTCGGCGGGTCCGCGAAGAGTCCTTCGAAAACCTTCAGCGAATCCAGAGGGTAGATCTGGGAGGCAAACACCCACAGATTGAACAGGCTGTCCTGCGGAGGCCATGTTCCTTTCTCAAAGAAAACGATTCCTCCGAAACCAGGCTCAACCTCCGGCGGGACAGTTAGACCCGGCTCGCATGAGAGAAACAGGAAGACCAGGAAGACAACGCCAACGATTCTCATACTCAAGAGCAAAAGTAGCAATCGAGCCAGTCAAATGCAAACATCGCACGACGCGGTTTCCGTGACCGTCGTGTAGTCTATCAATTTTCCCCGGGAGCACGGACGATTGAGCTCATTGCTGCAGTGAATGCCACCGGTGGCGTCAGGAGGTACCTCCCCACGCTGATGAGGAAGAAGCCGTTCACTGAAGTGTCAAGACGCAAGCTCTGAGGTCACGGGGAACAACTGATAGGTAGGCTCGTGAGCTTTTGAGATTGGAAATCTTCGCACTGTTGCGTATATTTATTGTCCGAGATCCAGTCGCCCGCGGTATTTGTCGAGTGCAGACCCCAGAAACAGAGTCTCAGCCAGGCAACGCAACAGGCCGAACGACGTATGAACACGCGTACGTCCGACGGCTCTTCGACATCATTGCTCCCCGGTACGATTTCCTGAACCATCTGCTGAGCCTCTCGCTTGATGTTCAGTGGCGGAAAAGAGCAATCGACTTACTTGCGCCGTACAAGCCTCGAAAGATCCTCGATGTCGCGACCGGGACTGCTGATCTGGCAATTGAAGCGGCACGACTCCGCCCTGCTGAAATCCGAGGCGTCGATCTCTCGCGCAAGATGCTGCGTCTCGGCAGTGAGAAGATCGCACGGCGGGGTTTGCAGCGCCTCATCACGCTCGAGGAAGGCTCTGCGGAAAAGCTTCGGTACGCCGATGGCTCATACGACGCTGTGACCGTTGCATTCGGCCTACGGAATTTCACCAGCCTGGATTCCGGTCTGGCTGAAATATTTCGTGTGCTGCGGCCGGGCGGCGTGGTGGTGATCCTCGAATTCTCGCGTCCCCGTGGAGTGCCGTTCACGCACGTGTACGGATTCTATTGCAAGAGAATACTCCCTGTCGTGGGAGGACTGCTCTCCGGGAGCCGAACCGGATATGATTATCTGCCGAGCACAGTCGACCAGTTTCCGGACGGCAAGGAATTGGTCGGCCATCTTGAGGCGGTGGGGTTCAGCAATCCCCGGTATTGTCCTGTCACACGTGGAATCGCAACAATTTATGTGGCCGACAAGCCAAGCTGATTAACGACGCATCATGATCGGTCTGTTTAAAATATTCGACGCGCACGTCCACTTCTATTCCAATACGTATTTTCGGCTCCTGATACGGCAGAAGACGAATCGTCTTGATATCAATGCGGAATTGAAGAATTTGGCCGCACGCGGGCACATCGAGATTCCGGGTGAAGATCCTGTCATGCTTGCCAAGCGCTGGATCGAAATCATCGACAAGTGGAAGATCGAGCGGCTCGTTCTGCACGCTAGCATGCCCGGTGATGAAGATTCCGTCGTCAAAGCAGTGCAGGCGTTCCCGAACCGGTTTACAGGATTCTTCACCGTCGACCCAAACTCCAATCTCTTGATGGAGAACGCCAAGAAGCGGCTGACGCAGGACAAGCTGCGCGGAATCTTCCTCTACCCGTCACTCTACCACATCAGCGTGAATGACCCATGGCTGGATCCTCTCTACCAGCTCTGCGTTGAGACGAAATCCATCGTCTTCGTGCAATTTGGCAAGCTGGTCATCAAGCCGAGGGATTTCGCCGGGATTCCCACGGTCCTAAATGAGGAATTCTCCAATCCCAAAGATCTCATTCCCGTGGCGAAGAAGTTCCCCGGACTCCGGTTCGTCATTCCGAATTTCGGCGGCGGTCGCTTCGAAGAGACTATGGAGCTCGGAAAGCAATGCCCGAACACGTACGTTGACACCGCGGGATCCAACTCGTGGATGGCCGACCATCCATCAACACCCGATCTTCGCACGGTTCTGCAGAAGGCACTCGCGACACTCGGCCCCGCGAGGATCTTGTTTGGCTCAGACTCGGGGATGTTCCCGCGCGGTTATCGCTACGACATCGTGGACAACCAGACCAAGCTCGCACAGGAAATGCGACTGCCGATCGCCGACGGGAAGAAGATTTTTTACGAGAACATGGCAGCTTTGGTCGACTCTCAGTAATCCCGGCTTACCGGAAATATCCCCCGAGATTCCCCTCATTATCCCTTCAGTGCCCGCCGCAGTCTGGATAGGCTCTCATCAGCCAGAAGACGTCACATGGTTCGGCTCGGGCGGGCGTAACAAGAATCGTCTGAGCTGCGGGGAGAGAACCGCAAGTTACTCTGCTCGTGTATTGGTCGGGAGCAGTCGAATCGAAAGTAGCGTTGGCCGAGCGCGAGGGCGACGTCCTTTTGGCCTCGACACCGCTGGCCGGATCGCCACCAGGATCCTAGAGCGAGATAACGTACCCTGCCCCCTTCAGTTCCTTCAGAATGCTCAGGCTCGCTTCTTCAAGCTTGACGACGATCGGCTTGATGACCACTCCCGGGATGTTCTTGGGAACCTCGACGTCGGTCATGTGGAGCACGCAGACGTGATTCTTTCCAAGCTTGCCGACGAAATGGCCGAGCTCGAACATGGCGTAGGTCAGATCATCCGAGTTGAAAATGAAAAAGGCGTACTTGGCGTCCGGGGTCGCCTCAACCTTGTCGAGCGCGATCATCTCGCCGTGCTTCCGATCGATCGCAATCTCCTGCAGGCCGACCTCATCGAGAAAGATGGCAAGCTGCTGGCGCAGGGGATCGTCCACTTCCCCGACCACGTAGACTCGTTTCGGAGCACCGGCCGGCTCCTTTTGTACAGCGGTTGCGGTAGGAGGCTGGGTCGATGGCACAGCGCCGGACTTGGGTGGGGGCTTGAGCACACGAGGTCCACCGGCGGTCGTCGCCTGTGCTGGTGCCGCCTGCGGCGTTGCCTCAGGTTTGGGGGCAGGCGCCGCGGCAGGAGCTGCGGCAAGTTCCGGAGATGCCTTGACCTTCTCGAAGAGCTCCTTGATGCTCGCGAGAATGAGCTGGGCGGAAGCCTGATAGAAGAATCCCCCGCTGGCGTCGCCGACGATCTTGTTTTTGTATGGAAATCCTATCGGTCCGACTTGCTCGAGAGATTCCAGGCATTCCTTGCGCCAAGCAATATACTTGGTCTGAAGTCGGGCGTTGTATCCCGAGAAATCAAATCCCCCCAAAGGAGCGAGCTTCGTTCCCTCCGTGACAAGTCTCTCAAACCGTTCGAGAAGTGTTTCCGACATATGGAAGTGTGAACCTGCAGGGGCTTGTGACAACCGGCCTTGTTCCACCAGATCCCGCGGCACGCGCGGGACCGGCAGGTCTCCGGTAAATTGCTCTAGCTTATTGCGCTGCCGCTCTCGAGGTCACGTGCAACCGTCAACACAGCAAGTTTACCGCTAGAGTCGGTCGCGGCGAGCAGCATACCCTGGGACTCCTGCCCCATAAGTCTGGCAGGTTGAAGATTGGTGAGAACGACGATATCTTTCCCAACGAGCTCATCAGGATTGTAGTGTTGGGCGATGCCGGCGACCACCTGCCGTCGCTCGGATCCGATTTCAACCTGAATCTTCAGGAGCTTGTCCGACTTAGGGACTTTCTCCGCGCCGACCACGCGTGCGACACGAAGATCCAGCTTCTTGAAATCATCGATCGTAATCACCGGCTTGGCCGGTGCGTTCGCGGGAGCTTCTCCCGACGGACCAGAACTCAGAGAGTGAACCATATGTTCGATCTGTTGATCCTCAATTTTGGTTACTAGGATTTCCGGCTTCTTGATCGTGAGACCTGCTGTCAACGCCGTCTCTCCCGCCCCGTCCCATCCTGCTTCGCTTGGTGATCCCGGCAAATTGAGCGCGCTCCAAATCCTCTGTCCCAAACCTGGAACAACCGGCTCAAATAAGATTGCGAGCGATCGAATAACCTGCAGGCAGATATTCAACGTCGTGCCGCACTGCTCCCGGTTCGATTTGAGAGTCTTCCAGGGCTCGCTATCATTGAAGTATTTGTTGGCAGCACGAGCGAGGTTCATCGTTTCGATGACACCGTCCCGGAAGCGGTACCGTTCGTAGTGCTGGCTGATTCTGTCGGGAAATTCTTTGAGCTGAGAGAGCATTTCTTTATCAAGCTTTCCGAGGTGCCGTGCGGCAGGCACGGTCCCGTCAAAGCTCTTTTCCGTAAACGCCAGCGTCCGATTGACAAAGTTGCCGAGAATATCGGCCAGCTCGTTGTTTGTGCGTGCCTGGAAGTCCTTGAGGTAGAAGTCGCTATCTCGCGATTCCGGCAGGTTGATGGCCAGCGTATATCTCAGCGTATCGGCAGGGAAGAACCGAAGGAAGTCCTGGAGATCGATCCCCCAGCCGCGGCTCTTGGAGAACTTCTGGCCTTCAAAATTCAGGAACTCATTCGCCGGCACATTTTCCGGCAACACGTACTGCTCCTTTCCACCGTCGTTCCACGCCATGAGCATGGCTGGGAACACAATGCAGTGGAACACAACGTTGTCCTTGCCGATGAAAGCAACATATTTCGTTGTCTTGTTCTGCCAATAGTCCCTCCATCGCTCGGGATCGCCTGCCCGGCTTGCCCATTCCTTCGTCGAAGAGACGTAGCCAAGGACGGCGTCGAACCAAACGTAGAGAACTTTGGATTCGTAGCCGGGAACGGGCACCGGCACGCCCCACGTGAGATCCCTCGTCACAGCCCGATCCTGAAGCCCATCCTTGAACCAGCTCTCGCAATAGCGAAGGACGTTCTCCTTCCACCCGTCACGATCTGAACGCTCTTTGATGTACTCCTGCAGCCGGGGCTGAAAGTCGCCGAGCGGGAAGTACCAGTGAGAAGTTGTGCGCACGACCGGTGATTGTCCACACACCTTGCACTTGGGATCGATCAGATCGACCTGATTGAGCCATGTCCCACAATTCTCGCACTGATCACCGCGTGCCTGCGTGTAGCCGCAGTTCGGACATGTACCTTCGACATACCGATCGGCTAGGAACATCCTGTCCCTCTCGCAGTACAGCTGCTTCTCTTGCTTCTCGCGCAAGATGCCGCGCCGATGGAATTCGGTGAAGAATTCCTGAGCAGTCTTGTAATGCATGGGGAGCGACGTCCGCGAGTAGCTGTCGAAGCTCATGCCGAACTTGTCGAAGGCTGTCTTGTTCAGGGCGTGATACCGATCGACAACTGCCTGGGGCGTCGTCTGCTCCTTCTCTGCCGTCACTGTGATCGGCACGCCGTGTTCATCGGAGCCACAGATGAAGAGGACATCCCTCTTTCTAGCCCGCTGATACCGGACATAGATGTCCGCCGGGAGATAGGCACCGGCAAGGTGACCAAGGTGAAGAGGCCCGTTCGCATACGGTAGCGCTGCGGTCACCAGAATCCTCTGAGATCTCTTTTTCACGAGGGCGGATTACGGTGGAAGAGACAATGATCGTTTGAGCTCGACAGCGAGTGTAGTGAGAACAAGAGGAAGGTAGATATTTTTGCCCACAAGAGCAACGCTTCGCTCCACGCTTTCAAGCGCTGCCGCAAGATCCGCGCGCGGAAATCCCTGATTGAAGCTCCTCAGCTCCTTGAGGTGGTCGATATTCAGGAGACCCTTCTCTCCATGCTCTCGCAGCAGCAGCGCATCCCGCAGCCACATCTCAAGAAGTTTGAGCCAGCGCTCAACCGAGGACCGGTCACCTGAGGATGCGATCCGTTCGACATCTTCGGCGAGTGGAATCTTCTGTGGGCCGAGCACGAGCCGAAGAAACTGCACAACCTCCTGCCGCTGTGCGACCATGTCGACCGCAAGCAGCTCCAGCGCATTACGGTAGCTGCCGCGCGCAAGTCGAGCGGTCAGTGCCGCCTGTTCAGTTTCAACGTGTTGACGATCAACCAGCGCCTGGCGTATCTCCACCTCACTCAGTGGATCACACCGGATGAGCTGGCACCTCGATACAATCGTCTCCAGCAGGAGCTCCTTCTGGGATGCGGTGAGGATGAAGAGAGAATCGGAGAAGGGTTCTTCAAGCGTCTTCAGCAGCGAATTGCTCGCCTCCGCATTCATCGCGTCCGCGTTCGAGATGAGAAAGACCTTCCTCCCCCCTTCGAAAGCGGACATCGCGGCGTCACGCCGGAGATCACGCACGCTGTTGATCTTGATGAAATTCGCCTTTGGCACAGCAATCCGATGGTAGGGGTTCGCTGCCTTGAGACGCAGCTGTTCGTGGATGGCAGCAATCTGGTCTTGGGAGAGAACCTCAACCGGATCGTCCCCGGATTTCTCGCTCTTGCCTACCGGCAGCGGGAAAATGAGTTTAAGGTTGGGATGCTGAAGAAGATCGAACTTGCGGCAACTTGAGCATTCGTCGCACGGATCAACAGTGCTCTTCAGGCAATTCAGCGCTCGCGCAAATTCGATCGCGATGGCATCCTTCCCGATGCCCTCCCCACCGTACAGCAAGTGGGCGTGGGCTATCTTCCCGCTCATCAGGGTTCGCCGAAGAAGGTCTTTCACGCGCTGCTGCCCGATAACTCTATTCCATCCCATACGCGTCCTAGAAGGCGTGTCCGATGCCGAAATGTAGAACGAAATCCGAGAGCGTTTCCCGGTAGAACTTCTTCCTGGTAATCCACTGCCGTCCCTCGGGCCCGGCAGGATCGTAGAGACGGAATCCGAAGTCGATCCGGATCGGGCCCGCCACCGTGGCGTAACGAAGTCCCAATCCTGACGCCATCGCCAACTCACGGAGCCGGAAGTTCCTTGCCCGCGTCCAGACATTGCCCACGTCGTAGAACATGACAAGAGAGAACTTGCTGAAGTCGAGAAACCAAAAACGTCCCGCCTCCTTGAGGAGATTCCAGCGAGCTTCCAGACTGGCCTCCAGGAGGGCATTGCCCCCCTCGTCGGGTAGTGCGAACGCGCCGAGGTCACGCGCTTTCCAGCCACGAACACTTCCGCTTCCGCCGCCGAAGAACCTCCTGTTGATCGGCACAGGAGCGGGGGAATGACCGTAGAGCTCCGCGAATCCCGCGGAGAGGCGCAGAGCCCAGATCAGCCGCCTGCTATCCGATGGATCCCAGTACCAGAACCCCCGTCCCGAGACCTTGACATATTTCGAGTACGGGAGATCGAATCCGAGCAGGCTGCCGAACGCGGACGGAATCAGTCCCGCCTCTTCCACCGTACCGGAATGAAAGAATCCTGCCGAGGGATTGAAGAGATCGTTCCGCTTGTCCCGTTGGAGCGTGAACGATATGATCGAGTTGAACTGCGGGCGCCGGTCGATGCTCAGCGAGTCAAAGTAGACTCTCCCGATCCTCGGGTTAATCGCCTCATAGCCGATGCGCTCGAGACTCCACTCGAGAAATGCCGTTGTATACCGTGCCGTTTGCGAGGTCACGCTGAACCGCCCGCGGATGATAGGATTGAAATAGTACCGATGCCGCTTCTCAACACGAAAGGAGAGCGAAGGAGTGAAGCTCGTCTTGTTATTGAAGAAGTAGGGCTGGGTGAGCTGAAGGGAAAGCTCGGCGTTCCCGATCACGCTGCTGTCCCGAAGCCCCGTCTGGCTGAACACTCTCGAGAATTCGATATCCTGGATTGACTGAAGTTGGAATTGAAAACGTGTCAGAAAGTTACGCGCGCCGCCGAAGAAATTCCGGTTGTTGTAGCCCATTGCGAACAAGACGTTGAAGGCATTGTTTTCGTCGTTCACCCCGACTTCCGGAACAAGCTCCTGAAACGGACGGGGGCGCACAGAAACGTGCGTCGGGATCTCGAGCGAGGTGTCCGACTTGAGGCTCACGAGCGGCTCAACCCTCGAAGCCTCGAAAACACCCAGCCTGTTCAAATTCCGTTCACTCTCGATACGCCGTGCTTCGCTGTAGAAATCGCCCCGCCTGAAATCCAAATGCCGGCGCACCACGTCGTCGGCAACACGCCTGTGAACCGTGGAGTCTTGTTCCACGGTGATCTCCCCGAACGAGTACCGTTTCCCCCTGCTGAACGCAAAGATCAGTTTGACGTTGTTGGTCGACGCATACCGATGAGCGACGACACTGTCCACGCGCACGTCCGCGAAACCGTTGTTGAAGAATGCGTTCAGGATGCGTGCACGCTCGCTTACACCATGTTCAGCGATGTACGGATCGCCGACCATGACAAGCGGATTGATTTCGATCTCCTCAAGAAGGGCCG
>VGWB01000104.1 GCA_016873755.1 Ignavibacteria bacterium
CGCTGGCAATCGAACAGCTCCACAATTACCTTGAGTCTCAGGGAAAGATCCAACACTTCAGACTATTCCAGCGGTACGACCTTCAGGATCGATCCAGCGGCGAGAGCGTCCCGCTAGACCAGGTGGCTCAGGAATTCTCGCTTCCTCTTTCGGACGTGGCACTGTACCTCAACGACGCCCGCCAGTCCCTTCGCTCCATCATTCTTGACCTCCTTCGATCGTTCACGTCTTCGGATGAGGAATTTCGCCGGGAGGCTCGCTCTCTGCTCGGCCTGTAAATCCTTTCTACAGTCAACGCGAACTGGAGTATCATCTATGAAACACATCTTCCTTATCCTCGTCATTGTGCTCCTCACACCTGCCGTAGCTATGGGCCAGACCGGCTCGGCCATGGATGGCAAATGGGCGCTCGTTCCTCAAATGAGCCACGAGATCGGTTTGTATGGCACTCTCTCAATCGACATCAAGCAGCACGGCTCGAGCATCACGATCGTGCAGAAATGGGGCACGAGCAGATCGTTTACGGATTCCCTCGTGTTGAAGCTCGGCGGCGTGGCAAACTCGATCCCTGTTAACAACCGCGTTTGGCCTACGAATGTGTTCATGGGTCTCAGTATGCCCCTAGGAGGAACGCGGCAGATGAAGGCGACACTGGATAAGGGGGGCACACTGCTGGTGCTTGAAGAATCGTATCAGATCCGCGGATCCCAGGGAGGCAGCCCGATATGGACCGTCCACCGGTACGAGCTCTCCGAGGACAAACAGATCCTCACCTACACCGTATCTCGATCGTCCCGACAGAGCGGGCCGCCTATCAAGTTTGTGCTGAAGCGAGCTGGCACCAAAGAAGCCTACTTCATGCGTATTGAGGACAATTGGGAAATCGACGGAAAGCTCCCCATTCAGGCATTACTGATCAGCTTGCAGGGATTGGCGAACACCGACGCACCGCGGCTGTATTTCATTTATCCAGAAAGCTGGCCGTTCACCTACACTGCGTCAGTATTCGAATTCTACCGCGACAAACGGCATTTCACGTTTACGGAACTGCACACGCCGCAAGCTGCACTCCAGGCACTGAAGAAGTTCGTCAAAGGGTACGTGGTATGGGACAAGGCCGTGCGTACATCGCTGATCGTTGCGTTCACCGTCGCCGGCCTCGAGCGGGCTGTCGTGGTGAGCGATGAGTTGATTCCTCTCGCTGAGCGCGCCGGGTTGGAGCCTCTCGCAGACTTCCGCGGCAAATTCACCGGCCAGTCCGATGCGCAGATCTATACCTGGGCCTACGACCAGTTCTGGAAACGCTGCAACAAGGATTACATCATCTGGCTTGGGGGGGAACATGGTAAGGTCATGAAGCCTTCGGTAGCTGACTGGGCGGTTGCGAAGGGGATTTTCTGCAACGATCTCTCCAGCAGGCCGAGCGACACGCTGGAGTATCAGCTCGCTCGACGGATCCTGAGTGAAATGAACCCGATGTCGATGGTGATGGGATGGCACTCTTATGCAAAGGATCTCGAGCGCGAGCACGTCAAGCTCACATCGAGTTTCGGCCATCGTGTCGAGGGCCTGAATACCCTGCCCAACATCAGCTTCAGCAGTCAGGTACCTCCGTCGCCCGGTTTCAAGTACACCAACAATCACCATATTGTTCCCGGAAAAACGTACAAACCCGAGAAGAAGGTCTATATCAGCTGCATTCAGACGGATGGGATCGGCCTCGGCGCGTGGCTCAAGCCAGGCCGGGGAGAAATCCCCTACGCGTGGGAAGTATTGATGAACTATGTGTGGATGGCACCTTCGATGGCCGAGTACTTCTACACGATGGCGACCCCCAACGATTACTTCATCGGTTGCCTCTCGGGTCCCGGCTATCTCTATCCGAAAGCGGTCCCACCGAAGCTGCTTCCGCCGCTGATCACCAAAGCGAAGGAGTATATGGACGTGCTCGATCTCAAGGTGTTCGAGATCATGGACTACTCGGAGGGAGCAACCGTCGAAGGGAACACCGAGCTGACGCGACAGGTCGTTGACGCCTACTACAAGGGCATGCCGAACGCCATCGGCTTTGTCAACGGCTACGCACCCTCGTACACCTTTACGGTGAGAAACGGGAAGCCGCTGATCTCGTACGATTACTACCTCTCGCCCACGCGGCCCGTGGCAGATGCCGTCGCTGACCTCGAAGAGCTTGCGGCGATCAACAGCAAGCGGCCCTATTACCTTCTGGTGCATGTTCGCGAATCGAGCGACATCAAGCGGGTGAAAGGAATTCTCGACAAGCTGGGATCCGAGTTTGAAGTCGTCCCGCTGGATGTCTTTCTGACAATAGCGGGTCAGGAGCCGACATTTCAAGAGCGGTTTCTTGACCGGTAGAATCGAACGGAACTGCCGGGCAAGTATCGATCCAATGCATCTCGGCTCTTTTCTCCTTCAGCGGATTTGACTACATTGAAATAGGGAGAACATCATGGTCAAACCGGACTACTCGAAGACCGTTCCGTTCCTGCTGAGCATTTTGGTGATCTTTGTGCTCGGGATTATTCTGCGCGAGCTCAGTTCCATTTTGCTCCCGTTCGTGATAGCAGTGTTTCTTTCCATTATTTTCGGTCCGCTCGTCACTTACCTGAAGCAGAAAAGGGTCCCAACATTTATCGCGCTCCTGGTAGTTCTGTTTTCCATCGCGAGTTTCCTCTTCCTGCTTGCCATGGTGGTTTCCTCCAGCGTCGATTCGTTTGTGAAAGAGGTGCCCAAGTATCAGGAACGACTCCTTCGTCTCGGAGCAGCGGTAGCACTGACGCTGAACCAACTGGCAGCTGATCTCAATGTAAAGATGGAAGAGGTCAGCTTCCGGAATGCTTTTGAGCTGTCTTCGCTGACATCGACGGTGGCGACTGGCATCGGCTCCTTTATCAATCTGCTCACAAACATCTTCCTCGTTCTCCTCTTCATGGTATTCATCCTCGCCGGCACGGGAGAGCTCAGCATCAAGATCCGGAAAGCCTTCCCCCTCGATCAAGCCGACCGGATTATGGAGGTGTTGGAAAAGATCGGGAACCGCTCACGCCGCTATCTCGTCACGAAAACATTCATCAGCGCCGCCACGGGACTTATGACTTTTCTCATTCTGTGGATACTTGGCGTCGATTTCCCGCTGGTGTGGGGATTCGTCACATTCCTGCTCAATTTCATCCCCAACCTCGGCTCCCTCATCGCGATCATCCTCCCCTTCGCATTGTCGCTTCTCCAGTTTGACAGCCTACAGATCCCGGTTCTCGTGCTGATCTTGCTTTCAGCCACACAGTTTACGCTTGGAAGCATCATCGAACCACGACTGATGGCGTTCCGACTGAACCTTAGTCCGCTCCTTGTTTTGGTCTCTCTCATCTTCTGGGGCTGGCTGTGGGGAATTGTCGGGATGATTCTGGCGGTTCCGATCATGGCCACCGTAAAGATCATTTTCGAAAGCATTGAAGCCCTTCAGCCAATCTCCGTATTCATGGGAAGACATATCAAGATGTTGGAATAGCAGGCTGCTGGAGAACTGTCTCTTCACGCCATCCGATGAATCGCCTGCCCGCCCCGGTTGAGCAATCAGGTCAGGCGGGGACGGCTGGTTTTTTACGAAACCCGAAGGGTTTCGCGGATCTGAAGAAGGAAAAATCTCAAGAAAGGGATTATCATGAACTCACGCCCGTATGTTCTCGCAGAAATAAGTTGGAAGACAGTCAGAGTCACGACGTACGAGGTTGCTGTCCTCCCCTGGGGGGCAACTGAACCGCATAATTTCCACCTTCCGTATGCGACGGATGTGATCGAAAGCGACTACATCGCGGCCGAGTCGGCCCGCATCGCGTGGGAAGCCGGTGCCAAGGCCATTGTGTTGCCGACGATCCCTTTCGGCGTGAACACCGGGCAACTGGACATCAAGTTCACGATCAACATCAATCCCAGCACGCAGGCAACGGTCCTTCGCGATATTGTCGATTCTCTCGCGAGACAGGAAATGCGCAAGCTCGTCATCCTGAACAGTCACGGCGGAAACGATTTTCGCCAGATGCTTCGTGAGCTCCAACCCCAGTACCCCGAGATGTTCATCTGCACGGTCAACTGGTGGCAAATTGTTGGCCAGAAAGGATTTTTCGATGAGGCGGATGACCACGCCGGCGAGATGGAAACGAGCGTGATGCTGAAGATTGCTCCTGAAACGGTTCGCCCCCTGGCGGAGGCGGGACCTGGAAGATCCAAGGGATTCAAGCTCCACGGCCTCCGCGAGCGATGGGTGTGGGCTCCCCGCCTGTGGTCGAAAGTCACGGAGGACACAGGGGTCGGCAATCCCGCGAAAGCATCCGTCGAGAAAGGAGAGCAATACCTGAAGGCGGTGACCCAGAAGATTGGCGGCTTCCTCATCGAGCTCGCGGCGGCAGACATTCATGACCTCTACGAGTAGGAGCACTGCGAGCCTGGACTTCCACGGATCATCCTGTGAGGGCCTGCAAACATGAACTGGAAACTCATTTTCCTTCTTTCTCTGTTCAGCATTGGCATGGGCTTCGCGTCCGTGTTCGGGCTGACGCAGCAGTACGAGTGGCTCATGTGGCTCGTCATCGGAACCGTCTGCGCCTGGATCTTTGCCAAAAGAGTCACTGACGACTATTTCCTCCACGGCTTTTACCTCGGCATTCTCGACGGCATTTTCAATTCCGTCATTCAATCCCTTTTCTTTTCGACGTATCTAGCCAATAATCCTCGAATGGTTGAGGGGCTCAGAGACATGCCGGAAGCTGTCCCTCCTGCAGTCATCATCCTCATCATGGGCCCTATCATTGGCGCTCTGAGCGGAGTCGTTTTCGGGCTGCTCACCGTCATCGCATCGAAAATCGTGAAGAAACGGCCGCCCGATTCGATCCCGGCGTAAGTTGCCTTATCTGATTTGGCCAACGCTCCCCGAGGCGAACAGATCCATCCAAAATTCCCTATATTCTACAGCCGATCACTCGATGTTTCCATTTTTTCATCTTCCCATTTCTCCATTTTCACATTTCCCATTATTATGTCCAAGCTGACTCGATCAAACGCGTGGAAAGCCCTCGAACGACACCAGAAGGAAATCGCCGGGCACCACATGCGCGATCTCTTCGCTGCCGATCCTGACCGGTTCCGCAGATTCTCCATCCGCTGGAACGACATCCTGCTGGATTACTCCAAGAACCGCATCACCGAGCAAACGATTCTGCTCCTTCTTGGCCTGGCAAAGGATGCTGATGTGAAGCGTTGGATTGACAAGATGTTCACAGGCGAGAAGATCAATTCCACGGAGCGTCGGGCGGTTCTCCACATCGCGCTCCGCAATCGCAATAATACGCCGATCATCGTCGATGGTGAAGACGTCATGCCGGCGGTGAACAAAGTCCTCGCTCACATGCGATCGTTCAGTGAGTCGGTGAGAAACAGCAGCTGGAAGGGACACACAGGGAAGGGGATCAGCGACGTGGTGAACATCGGCATCGGTGGCTCGGATCTCGGACCCGTGATGGTAACCGAGGCACTCAAGCCATACGCCCATCCTCGCATCAACGTCCACTTTGTCTCGAACATTGACGGGACGCATATCGCGGAGACGCTCAAACGCCTCGATCCTCAGACGGCGCTCTTCGTCATCTCATCCAAGACCTTTACGACTCAGGAAACCATCACCAATGCTTTGACTGCAAAGCGATGGTTCCTTGAGCGTGTGAAGAATGAATCAGCGGTGGCGAAGCACTTCGTTGCCGTCTCGACCAACGCGAAGGCGGTTTCGGCCTTCGGCATCGATACGAGAAACATGTTCGAGTTCTGGGACTGGGTCGGGGGTCGCTACTCGCTCTGGTCCGCGATCGGGCTCTCGATCGCGCTCTCAGTCGGCATGGATAACTTCGAAGAGCTGCTCACCGGCGCGCACGAGATGGATGTGCATTTCAGGACCGCCCCGCTCGAGAAGAACCTGCCCGTTATCCTCGCCCTCCTCGGCATCTGGTACAACAACTTCCTCGGAGCTGAAACGCACGCTATCATCCCCTACGACCAGTACCTCCATAGGTTTCCTGCATATCTCCAGCAGGGGGACATGGAGAGCAACGGCAAGAGCGTGACCCACGACGGAGAGCGGGTGGACTACTCCACCGGACCGATCATCTGGGGGGAGCCGGGGACGAACGGTCAGCACGCCTTCTTCCAGCTGCTACATCAGGGCACCAAGATGATCCCCGCCGATTTCCTCGCCCCTATGCAGACGCACAATCCGATCGGCAATCACCACGCGATCCTTCTCTCGAATTTCTTCGCGCAGTCCGAAGCCCTGATGCGCGGGAAGACAGAAGGTGAGGCACGCCGCGAGCTCGAGGCGTCGGGAGTGCGCGCAAACGAGCTAGAGGAGCTGCTCCCGCACAAAGTGTTCCAGGGCAACCGGCCGACCAACACAATCGTGTTCAAGAAGCTCACCCCTCGCACGCTTGGAACTCTTATCGCATTGTACGAGCATAAGATCTTCATACAGGGCACCGTCTGGCGAGTCAATTCTTTCGACCAATGGGGCGTCGAGCTGGGAAAACAACTGGCCAAGACGATCCTGCCGGAGCTCGACAGCGAGGATACGGTTTCCTCACACGATTCCTCAACGAATGGGTTGATCGCATTCTACAAAGAACACCGACACTAGAAGCGCAGGCGGAAACTCGCATCTTGCCATGAAGGCACAAAGTCCCAAAGAAGAACGATTCAAGATGTAATCCAAAGACGCCCTTGTGTCTTCGTGACTTCGTGGCAGCACTCTCGATTGGCTTCCCGGGTCCGGTCCCCGGCAGGAAACTTTTCACGCACAGCTGGGGTTGCAGAGGAGAGCGGTCAGCACGTCACCAAGGGAACCATCCATCAACAGTTCGGAGAGGCGTGAAGTATGCGAAAGACAGTTAAATGGGGCGGCATCATCGTTCTCGTGGTTTTTCTGGGCATCCAGCTTGTGCAGCCGGAACGGACCAACCCTCCCGTCGATCAGGCCAAAACGATTGAAGCGTACGTGAATGTTCCTCCTGAGGTCAAGAGCATCCTCGAACGATCGTGCTACGATTGCCATACACACCACACGAAGTGGCCGTGGTACAGCTATGTTGCTCCAGCGTCATGGCTTCTCGCCCAAGACGTGAAGAACGGTCGTTCAAGTCTCAACCTGACAACATGGGGCGAATACAGCGAGAGAAAGCGAATTGCGAAGCTCGATCAGATCTGTGATGAACTCATGGAAGACGCAATGCCCATCAAGCCGTACCGCATCATGCACCCTGGTGCTGCGCTCTCAAAAGCCGAGGTCGACTTGATCTGCTCCTGGGTGGAGGATGAGCGTGATCGCCTGATGGAAGCAGACACCACATCCTCTCCCGCGCAGGAAAGGGAATAGTCACCGCGGGTATCCGACATATACGTACGATTCCCTCCCTGTAGTCGAACGCCAAAAGGGCCTGTTGTGTCAATCAGTCTTCCAATATCCAAGAACAATCGCCTCGTGGCTTCCCCGCCGTTGTGGTTTTTGTCCTGATTCTTTGTTAACCTTGCCTCAGCATTTCAGACGCGTCCGGTCCTCGAGTGAGGATTGATCCCCTGTGTGCGTAGGATATTCCCTGCGTACTCGAAATTCGCCGAGCACTTGTACCGTAGAGAAAGGGCGACCTTTATGATCCGACCGATCTACACGTACACGGTAGCACCATCGCTTCCAAGAGAACTGGAATTCCTGCGGGAAATCTCTTACAACCTGCTCTGGGTGTGGGACCACGATCTGATGGAGCTTTTCATACGTCTGGATCCCGATCTCTGGGAGAAGACGAACCACAATCCCGTGCTCCTGCTCGGGATGATCGGTCAGGATCGGCTGAACAGTGCCGCTCGGGATGATGCGTTTCTCTCACACCTTGAGCGAAGCTACGAGCGGTATAAGAAATATCTGGATACCAGTTTGTCGTGGTTCCGAAAAACGTACTCTCAGGTTGGAACGAACCAGGTTGCCTATTTCTCCGCGGAGTTCGGTCTGACTGAATGTCTGCAGAACTACGGCGGCGGTCTTGGCGTGCTCTCCGGTGATCACCTGAAGTCAACGAGCGATCTCGGCCTTCCGCTTGTAGGCGTCGGACTTTTGTATCAACAGGGATATTTCCGGCAGTATCTCAACGCCGACGGCTGGCAGCAGGAGCGCTATCCCGAGAACGATTTTTACACGCTTCCGATGCGCCTCATGCTGAATGAAACCGGCAGGCCGATAACGATTTCCGTTGATCTCCCCGGCCGCCTTATTCATGCACAAATCTGGCGCGTGCAGGTCGGCCGCATTCCGCTCTATCTGCTTGATACCAACATCCCGCAGAACTCGCACGAAGATCAAGACATCACCGACCAGCTGTACGGCGGGGATCAAGAGATGCGGATCAAACAGGAGATCCTCCTCGGCATCGGGGGCTTCCGTGCACTGAAGGCGCTCGGAATCCACCCCTCGGTTTGCCATATGAACGAAGGGCACTCGGCATTCCTGAGCCTCGAACGATGCAGAGACCTGATGGTTACCTCCAAGCTCTCGTTCGCCGATGCACGTGAGACCACAACGGCGGGATTGGTTTTCACAACGCACACCCCTGTACCCGCAGGTAATGACTACTTCTCTGCCGAGCTGATGGAAAAGTATTTCTCCGGCCTTCAGAAGGAACTGGGGCTGACCAGCAAAGAATTTCTCGGCCTTGGGCGGAAAGATCCCGGCGATGATCAGGAACCGTTCTGCATGACTGTTCTCGCCCTCCGTATGGCCGGAACAAGCAATGGGGTGGCACGGCTGCACGGCACGGTGTCGCGCAAGATGTGGCAAAGCGTCTGGCCCGGAGTGCCGCTGACGGAGACGCCGATCATCTCGATTACCAACGGGGTCCACGCACCCTCCTGGATCAGCCGGGAGATGGCAGGTCTTTACGATCGCTACCTCGGGCCGCGATGGCACGAGGATCCGGGAGACTATGGCCTCTGGGGCCGGGTGCACCACATTCCCGACGAGGAACTGTGGCGCACACACGAGCGGCGGAGGGAGCGACTCGTTGCATTCGCTCGCACGCGTCTAGCTCTGCAGCTAGAATCGCGCGGCGCGCCTCCGTCCGAAGTGGCTCAGGCGAAGGAGGTGCTGAACTCCGAGGCTCTCACCATCGGTTTCGGCCGCCGGTTTGCGACGTACAAGCGGGCCAACCTTCTGCTGAAGGATCGCGAGAGATTGATCGGAATCCTGACAAACAAAGAGAGGCCGGTACAAATCATCATCGCCGGGAAGGCGCACCCGAACGACACACCCGGCAAGGAACTCATCAGGCAGATCATCCACTTCGAACGCCATTCCGGCGTGCGGCGGAGGATGGTGTTCCTAGAGGACTACGACATGGTCGTCGCTCGCTACATGCTCCAAGGAGCAGATGTCTGGCTGAATACCCCGCGCCGCCCCCTCGAAGCGAGCGGCACCAGCGGCATGAAGGCGACGCTCAACGGAGCCATCCATCTTAGCGTGCTCGACGGTTGGTGGGAGGAGGCGTACAGCGTGCACACCGGATGGGCTATTGGGAGAGGCGAAGAGTACGCCGATGAGAAACTACAGGATCAGGTCGAATCCAACGCTCTTTACGATCTATTGGAGAAAGACATTGTCCCGCTGTTTTATACCCGCGGTGAAGATGGCCTTCCCCGTCAGTGGATCAGCAAGATGAAGAGTGCTATGCGAGCCATCGGACCCCGCTTCAACACGAACCGGATGGTGAGAGAATACACGGAGCAGATGTACCTCCCCGCTATCGACCGTCACGCCAACCTCTCCGCCAACAACCACGAGCGCGCAAAAGGCTTTGCTGCATGGAAGCAAAACCTTCGGAAGAGCTGGCATACGATCAAGATCGGAGAAGTCATTGTCGATGAGCGAACTGCATTGAAGGTTGGCGAAAGCTTGACCGTTCGCGCACAGATCGATCTCGGCAATCTCAAACCGGAGGACGTATCTGTCGAGCTTTACTACGGGGCGTTGAACGCAAATGGGGAAATCGAAACTCCCAAGCTCGCCCTGATGAAGCCCGGCGACAAGCCGAAGGGTACAGTGTACGAATATGTCGGCGTCAACAAACTCGATACAAGCGGCCGGTTGGGTCACACCATTCACGTCCTGCCGCGGCATGAGGACCTGGACAATCCGTACAAGCTCGGGTTGGTACTCTGGGCATAGCACCCGTTGAAGGTTTCCTTCCTCTTTGGCTTCGGGTAAAGGAAACTTTCATCAGATCATACAGAGGAGGGTCAATTCCATGGATGACGAGAACAGAGTTACGAGAAGGTCGTTTGTCAAGACGGTAGCGATTGGGGCTGCAGCGGCGTTCGTCGCGGGCAAAAGCAATCCCTTTGAATCACTCGCAGCAAGCCAGACTCTGGGACGTGAGCTGCCCAAGCGCCCCCTCGGCCAAACAGGACATGAGGTGACCATCTTCAGCCTCGGAGGCCAGGCAACATTGGAGAAGACCGGGACCAGGGACGAGTCGGTCGCTATCATCAACCGGGCTATTGACCTCGGCGTCAACTACATCGACACGGCAGCAGCGTACGGGCAGGGAATCAGCGAAACGTACATTGGCGAAGTGTTGAAGACCAGGCGAAAGGAGGTCTTCCTTGCGTCCAAAACGAACGACCGGACGTACGATGGATCGATGCGACTCTTGGAGCGCTCTCTCAAGAACCTACAGACCGACCATCTCGATACGTGGCAGCTTCACAACGTTCGCACACAGGAAGATCTTGACCGCATCTTTGCCGACAACGGCGCAATCAAGGCAATGGAGAAGGCTCGGGACGAGAAGATGGTCAGATTCCTCGGCATCACGGGTCACCGCGACCCGTTCGTCCTTCTCAAAGGCATCGAGCAGTATCCGTTTGATTCTATCCTGATGGCCTTGAACGCGGCAGACAAGCACAATGCATCGTTCATCGACAACCTCCTGCCAGCGGCTGTCGAAAAGAAAATGGCGATCATCGGGATGAAGATCCCCGCGCGAGGCAGGATCTTCCGAGAAGGAGGCATTACCTCAATGGAGCAGGCAATGCTTTACGTCCTGACGCTTCCGGTCAACACCGTCATCGTCGGCATCTCGACGATGAAGGAGCTTGAAGAGGATGTTCAGCTCGCGAAGGACTTCGAGCCATACTCGGAGGAAGAAATGAAGAGGATTGAGGAATTGACGAAGCCCTACTACGCGGACGCAAGCTGGTTCAAGCTAAAGTGGTAAGATTCTTGTTGAACCTTCCGAAGGTCGCCGACGGCTCCTCTGGACCTTCGGAAGGTCCCCATGTCCGTTTAGAACCCTCTCGCAAACATCCCCCAGAACTGGTTTCCAAGCTCCCACCACCTTGTCATCGTCGCGCGGGCGAAATCGTTGGAATAGGCCGTCAGGTACTCCCTCACTTGCTTGCGTCCCTGCTCCGATTTGTCTTTCTTCAACATCTCTTGCACCCGCTGCTCGACGATCGGGAGTTCAGCAAAGCCTTTTTCCTCGAACTGCATCACTGCGCTTTCAATGAATTCCCGGGTCCTCCCCCATTGGATCGTGGCAAGCCTGTTCGTGCGCCGGAACCACCAGCTCGCCGCATCCTCCCGGTACTTGTGTTGCCCGCAGATCTCGAAGCTGCCGGGCAATTCCAGCATACCGGCGAATATCGGAAAGCGCGGACTCTGGGCGGGATTGTCAAATGAAAACCAGGCAACTGCCCCAACCTCATCCGGCAGCCAGCCCCGGCACTGGATAATCTGAGAGTACGAGCACGCCGAGATGGCGATCGTCCGCGTCGGCTCTACGGCACCGGATTTGACACCGTTGAGCAAGAGAATCATGTCGCGCGTCATCCACGGGTTGGCCACGGGGCTTTTGATCATCTCCGGCTCCCTGCTCGCTGCAGTGTCCTGAGCCATCCTTCCGCGGCCCCTCGGCCTCTGGACCATAAGGTTCTTCGTCATATCATACTCTGTCCCCTCGTACGTCTCACGGTACATCTTGAAGATATCCCGGACCGATAGTTTGTTGTCGGGTTTCACGCTGAACGGGAGTTCCTCGGCGTCCAACTTGAGGTTCAGGGATGGAGCAAACGTCGAGAAAACGTAGAATTCGCGAATCGAGAACGGCTTGCGACCGCTGTATGCCTTCCAGAATTTGAACGGCTCCCCACTCTTCGGATCCCACCATCCCATCTCCTCCGCGAGCGTGAAGACATTTTCGGATGCCATATAGCGGTTGGGATCTTTCAGGTTTAACTCGCTGATGCGCGGTATGTTGGCCGACACGCCGATGTGCTCGTCGGGAATGCGAACGGCTGCCCACACCGCACCTTTCTCGGCCGGCCCCGCTCCAAAGATCTCGAACTGCCAAACCTCCTTCGTGTCCGCCACGGTCAGACACTCCCCCCAATCTCCGTAGCCGTATTTCGTTGCCAGGCTTCCCATCAGCTTGATCGCATCCCGTGCCGTGGTGCAGCGCTCCAGGGCAATGGCCTGCAGCTCTTCGATCAGGAACATCCCCTCATCGTTGCGAAGCTCGGGTCGACCTCCAATCGTCGTCTCGCCGAAAGCAAGCTGCTTTTCGTTCAAACAGGGATACGCAGTGTTTAGGTAGGAGTACGTTTCCTCGACCTCTGGGATCTCCCCTTTCAGGAGCTTGCCCCGCATGTCGGTCGGCGTCTCCGTGTGCAGATTACCCCAGTAGATCTTGCGCACGGCACCTTTGTCATTCTTCTTGTGCGGAACAATATTGACCCACGTCCGGTAGTTGCCGTCGCACGTGTGGCAGGTTATCACAGATCCGTCTGCCGTAGCGAGGCGTCCCGCCATGATGCTCGTACATCCCTCGTCAGCTTCGATCTGCTTCTGGTACTGACCGAACGCCAGAGAGCAGAGGGCAACAAGAAGCAGCGCAACGAGAGGGACGATGGGCCTTCTCGGGAAACGAATTGGGAAAATGGATTCCATGGCAGTTTACCCTTTCTTGGTAAGATGGAAGGATGAACTAACTCACTTATTCATACGCGATCCGTTCGCGTGGAGACTCGTTTGGATTGCGGAGGAAGGCTCCGACACCCTTCTCGATCACCTCCGCATATCGGGGAACATTTGTGCAGGACAGGGGCTTATCGGGATGCATCTCCGTCCAGC
>VGWB01000105.1 GCA_016873755.1 Ignavibacteria bacterium
CACGGCATTCGTCAGCGCTTTCTTCCTGGTGACTCGCATTGTCTGGTGTGGTCTCCTTTCGTTGATTGTGGTCTCACTCCCCTTTCGCATCAGCACTTCTCTTCGCCCGAAAAATCGGAGAAATATACCATTCCCGGTCGGAAGCCGCAAGATGCGTGTGTCGCCCTCACTTCGTTCGACGGTTGAGCGCAATTTTGCAGGCGTTTCAACCGCCCTGTCCGTGCTTCAGCCTCGCCGGCGGTCCGTACAGGTACCACAAGTTTGCCTATGACGGCGGGGTAGGTAAACTCGTGTACAGGTACAAATTGACCGTGAACAACTACACAAGATCGCCGGCGGAATGGTCGGTTTGCAACTTTCTCGTTGATTCGTTCGTCTAAGCGGTATCAGTCGAGTAGGTAGGTCTGGCCTCTGGTCCAGGCGATCTCATGCACCGCCACCTTCTTAATATTGGAGCACTACCTCATGGCTCTCTACCACCGTCTCCTTGTCCGTGCAGCATCCACGCTCGCAGCGGCGCTCGTCTGTATCTCGCCGACACTTTCCCAGACCGCGCAGGACACAGTTGATGCTCTTCAGAAATCGGCTGTGAAGATATTCATCGACTGCGGATATTGTGACGAGGACTACATCCGGACGGAGATCACATTTGTGAATTATGTGCGCGATAGAACACAAGCTCACGTGCACATCATGATCACCGAACAGTATACGGGGAGCGGCGGGATCGAATACACGCTCACTTTTATCGGCCAGCATGATTTCGCGGGGATGAACGATACGTTGAGATATGTCGCGAACAAGACAGACACGCAGGACATGACCAGAAAAGGACTCGTTCGCGTGATGAAGACCGGTCTCCTGCGCTACGCGATGCGAACCCCGTTTGCTGATTACTTCAACGTCACGTACAACAGGCCGACGGCTCCAGCGAAAGTCACCGACAAGTGGGACTATTGGGTCTTCAGCATGAACATGAACAGCTGGCTGAACGGTGAATCGCAGTACAAGTCAACCTACCTGAATGGAGGGATAACAGCCAGCAGGGTGACCGAAGATTTGAAACTTCGGTTCTCGCTCAACGGCAACTATAGCGAAGACCGATACGAGTTCAGCGTCGACGAGAACACGGTTATCAGGAGTAAGTCCGTCCGGCGAAGTCAGTACTTCAATGCCTCCGCTGCGTGGAGCCTGAGTGACCATTGGTCAGTGGGGATATTTGGGTCCGCTCATTCTTCCACATACAGCAACATCGATTATTCGGCATCTGCTCAGCCGGCGATCGAGTACAATATCTTTCCATATTCCGAATCGACACGCCGCCAGCTGCGGATAAGTTACAAGGTGGGCATCAGCGCAAACAAGTATGTCGACACCACCATCTACTTCAAGAAGTCCGAGCTTCTTCAGATCCACAACCTTTCGGTTACGTTGACGCTGAAGCAGCCTTGGGGGTCCTGGTCGACAAGCGTCTACGGCTCACAGTACTTCCACGACCTCAGCAAAAATAATCTCAGCGTGTCAGGTTCACTCTCTCTCCGGATCTTCGAGGGCCTTTCATTCAATCTCTATGGCGGCTATTCTGCCGTCCACGACCAACTCTCACTCACCAAGCGCGCGCTGACGGTCGAGGAAGTCTACCAGCGGCAACGCCAGCTTGAGACGAGCTACTCCTACTGGGGGTCAATCGGATTGAGTTATACGTTCGGGTCGATTTTCAGCAACATCGTCAATCCGAGGTTTGGCACCTCGGGCAGCGGTGGAACCACTGTGATCTACAGCGACTAGGCATGACTCCATAGGATCGGCCCGCTGCCGTGCGAATGACGGCTTCGCTCTACCGTGAAGAAACGGCTCGCAGGAGCTCCCTTTTTTGAGCTACTTTTCTTATCTTGGCCTCAGTCGCGTCGGGTTGCTTGGACAGCTTCCGGCCGATGAGGGTTGGTGCTCTTCACTACTGCTTTTGACCCGCACAGCAACCAGGAGTCCTATGAAAATGAGTAACGTCTCGATATCTCACGCCTGGCTTTCCGCCGTGATCCTACTGCTTGCTTTGATCCTTTTGAGCTGTTCAAAACCCATGCCTGAGGAAGGCACCTGGACAGGTACATTGGCGCTTCCGGAGGCGCGCCGGCTCCCGTTCCAGATGTACCTAGACCTGCGGAGTATTGCACCGACGGGCCATTTCATCAACGGGCCGGAGCGGACACCGATTCCGGAAATCTACCGGCGCGGAGATTCGCTCATCTTCGTCTTCTCAGAGTACGGGGCTGCAATGCGCGGTGTCTGGAAAAACGGGCGACTCTCCGGCGAGTTTCTCCGCTTCCGGAGGGACACCATCTCCATGTCGTTCGCTGCACAACCCTCTCCAGAGGCACCGGACACGGCAAGAGCCGCGTCTGAACTTCTTCCTCCTCTCGCTGGAAAATTCCAGGTCTATTTCCGCAAAGACGACTTGGTCGACAGCTCGACAACAGCAACATTCTGGACCAGAGGTGACTCTGTCTTCGGGACGTTCATTGCACCGGACGGGGATCTCGGCCTTCTTGCGGGAAAACGATCGGCCGGCACTCTGTTCCTGAGCCGTTTCACCGGCTGGCAAGCGAACATGCTCGAACTTCGCCATGAACAAGGTCACTGGCGCGGCAAGTATTACGCTCGAACGAGCGTACCGGTTTTCTTCTCCATCGAACCTCGTACCTCGCTACTCAAGGAAGCGGGCGATGCAAGGAAGACGACGATGAAAGACCCGAAAAAGAAATTCCTCTTTTCCGGTGTTCGGATCATGGGTGATACCCTCACCCAGGCAGATGTACGATTCAAGGGCAAGGCGCTAATTGTCGACATCATGGGCACCTGGTGCCACAACTGCATGGATGCAGCGCCTCTGCTCGAGCAACTGCACAGGGAATTCAAGAATAAGGGGCTCGAAGTAGTCGGGCTCTCTTTTGAACTGAGCGACGATTTTGCCACCGCCCGGAAGAATCTTCTGCTGTACGAGGAGCGCTACGGAGTCACTTACACGCTCCTCTTCTGCGGAACCACGGAGAGGGCAAATGTCGACGCGCGGCTGCACTCACAGCTGAACAACTTCTTCGCCTATCCGACGACACTGTTCATTGACCCGAAAGGACTCGTGCGGGATGTTCACGTCGGATTCAAGGGCCCAGGGACGGGAGAGGAGTACCAGAGGCAAGTCCAGCTCTTCTATGATTCCGTGAGAAAGCTCCTGAAAGGGAAGCTCGCTTCAAAGAAATGATTGGGGAGGCGTTTCGTGAATCTGCCCCGCCAGTTGCACCCATGGACCGTCACGCCACAGGAGGCAATCGCCATCCAGCAGCGCTTGCGGTCTCAAGTGATCGAGGAGCCAATCACAAGACCCGTTCGATTCGTTGCCGGCTGCGACATTTCGTTCGACAAAGGTTCCGATCTCGTGTATGCTGGTGTCGTCGTTCTGAGTCTTCTGGATCTCAGCGAGGTCGCGCGAGGAACAGCAGTCACGCGCGTCGGATTCCCTTACATTCCGGGGCTTCTCTCCTTTCGGGAGTCTCCGGCCGTGCTCGAAGCCTGGTCCCGCCTTCAAACCACGCCTGATGCGCTGTTGGTCGATGGTCAGGGTCTGGCTCACCCGCGACGATTCGGTATCGCCTGCCATCTGGGATTGCTGCTTGACCTTGTCTCCATCGGTTGCGCAAAGAGCCTGCTTGTCGGCAGATTCGAGGAGCCCTTACCTCAAGCTGGAAGCTATTCTCCTTTGATAGACAGGGAAGAGACGGTCGGCGTTGCCCTGCGCACCGAGGACCACGTGAACCCCGTGTTTGTCTCAATTGGACACCGAACCACACTGGAAGACGCCATTCAACTTGTCCTCAGGTGCACGAGGGGTTATCGTCTGCCCGAACCGACACGACAAGCCCATCTTCTTGTCAACGCTCTGAGAAGGGGCGAGGCGCATCCGGGGTCCCCATCCTCTGTCCAAGAGTCGCTGTTCTGAGACACCACACGCATTTTGGAATGTCAGATTTGGGATTATCGGCCTCGAACCGCGTCGATCCATACTCACTCTGTCATTTACTTTTCGCTTTTCCCTTTTTACCTTTCACACGTTGCTCGTTGGTGTCAACTCACTATTCCGCACACTCATCCCGGGATCCCCTATGGACCACTCGCTCGTGACCACGAACTTCCAGCTGGACGGCTATCGAATCGTAAAAAACCTCGGAGTGGTGCGAGGGATCGTCGTTCGCTCTCGCTCGATCTTCGGCAACATCGGGGCAGGGATTCAAATCCTGTTCGGTGGAAACATCACACTGTACACTGAGCTGTGCGAACGGACCCGACGGGACGCGTTTGAATTGATGATTGAACACGCCAAAGACGTCGGAGCCAACGCTGTGATCGGCTTCCGGTACGACGCAACAGAAATCATGGGCGGGGTAACGGAGGTTTTGGCGTACGGTACGGCATGCGTTGTGCAGAAGATCTGACCGCTCTCCATTCACTGACCATTCTGAACACATCTCATCTGAACCATCTATGGATATCCAAAACAAGACAGTCCTGGTGCTTGGCGGATGGGGCCTCGTCGGTTCCGCCGTCTGCCGGCAAATGATGCCCGAGAAGCCAAAGCGCATCATCGTGGCATCGCTTCTGGAATCTGAAGCACGGGAAGCAGTGGATGCACTGCGGCAGGAATTTCCAATGGCGGGCAAGAGCTGCTTCGTCCCGTGGTGGGGCAACATCTTCGTGCGGCATGAGTTGAAGGATACGCCGCGGGATGAGATCTTGCGAAATGAGGACCTCCGACAGATGCTCCTCGACGATCTCCTCGACGCATTGACACTACCTGTTCTCGAACGCTCCACCATCTATCGGCTCTTGAACGAGCACAAGCCCGACATTGTGGTCGATTCGATCAACTCCGCGACAGCGATTGCCTACCAAGACCTCTTTCAGAGCGCGCGGGAGGTTCGCAAGGCCCTCCGTAAATGGAAGTCGGGCGAGCAGGTCCTGCTGGTCGAGCAGACGGAACGACTACTTGCTACGCTTTACATACCGCAGCTCATTCGCCACGTCCAGATCCTTTATCGCTCCATGCAGATCGTCGACACGGGGGTCTACGTGAAGATCGGGACGAGCGGCACCGGTGGTATGGGATTGAACATCCCCTACACCCACAGCGAAGAACGGCCATCCAGCGTCCTGCTGAGCAAGTCCTCGGTCGCCGGAGCACATACCATGCTGCTGTTCCTGATGGCACGGACGCCTGACGCACCGATTACGAAAGAGATCAAACCGACAGCAGCGATCGCCTGGAAACGGGTTGCGTACGGGGAGATCAGGAAGAGGGGGAAGCCAATTCAGCTTATTGATTGCCCTCCGGAGAGCGGCCTCCGGCTGAACGATACACTCAGGCTCACAGACGACACCCTCCCATACAAATCGCTCCATCGACCGCTTCGCTCTGTCTTTATCGATACCGGGGAGAACGGCGTCTTCTCGCGCGGTGAATTCGAGGCGATCTCAACGCCAGGGCAGATGGAGTTCGTTACACCGGAAGAGATCGCCGAGGCAGTTCTGTACGAAGTCAAGGGAGGCAATACCGGACATGACGTCATCAACGCACTGGACAATGCCACGCTTGCCCCGACGTACCGCGCTGGGTTCATGTTCGACGGCGCGATGGATGAAATGAAGGCGCTGGAGGAAAAGCACCAAACCAAGAGCATCGCTTTCGAGATCCTCGGCCCCCCCAGGCTTTCGAAGCTCCTCTACGAGGCATATCTTCTCCAGCTTGCTTTTGGAGATATTGGGGCGGTTTTGAAGGCCTCCGCGAAGACGATATCCCGCAAAGTCGAAGCGCTCATTCGAGCTGATGGAAACCTGAGAGCGCAGATCATCTCCATCGGAATTCCGATCCTGCTTTCTGACGGACTCACGCTCTTACGGGGTCAGGAGATCAAAGTCCCTCCGTATCGGGGGGAGAATGAGCTGAAAATCACCGAGAAGTCCCTTGGGGCGTGGGCTCACGACGGCTGGGTTGATCTGCGAATCAAGAACATGGAACGGTGGAAATCCCGCTTCAGGATCATTACAGACCAGGTGAGCCGGATCCCCCACCAAGATACTTCATCACGCCATCTGCGGACGAGAGCATACTGGCACAGCTTCAAAAAGATCGATCCCGGGAAGCTCGTCGGCTGGATCTTCTCTGAAGAGGAAAAAGGAAAGCGCATGAAAGCGTAGCGAGGATTTCCAAAACCGGAGGACGATATGGCACACACCATCAAACTCCTGCTCGTTGAGGACGAGGAAGAACTCATCAAGATCGTTGAGACCTATTTTCGGGACGAAGGATACGACGTGCGCACCGCGTTCAGCGCTGAAGCTGCGATCTCCCAGTTTTCGACGTTCACACCCGATGTGATCGTCTCAGACGTCAAGATGGGGGAGATGGATGGGTTTGGATTCCTCGAAGTTGTCCGCAAAACTCCGAGCGTCAAAGACGTCCCGTTGATCTTCCTTACGATCATGGATGATCGAGCATCGGTGGAACGAGCGGTGAAGCTCGGGGCATCAGGCTACATGACCAAGCCGTTTGATGTGGAGGAACTGCACGTGAAGATCAATGAAGTCTTGAGCGAGAAAGGAAAGAGGTAGAGGGAATGGGAAGGATGTGGGATCGTTGATGGATGTTGTAGGTTGCAGGTGGTAGACTGATATTGAAGATTGTAAGAAGGCCGGACGGGAGGCTGGGGAGAGCTCAGCGCAGACGTTCGGCCTTTGTGTTTTGAGTGCTCGGACGCTGACTACTCGAACCGCAGCGCCTCAATAGGATCGAGGTTCGCTGCTTTCCACGCCGGGTAGACACCAAACACCAGTCCGATGAAGGCGCAAAGACCGAAACCGATGAGTGCCCAGTCGACCGGAAACACGGGTGGAATAGAGAACGCAACAGCAGCAAGATTCCCGGCGAGAATCCCTACACCGATCCCAACAATACCTCCCATTTGGCAGAGGACAATTGCTTCGATAACAAACTGGTTCAGAATGCTACTCTTGCGGGCACCGAGAGATTTCCGCAATCCGATCTCTCTTGTCCGCTCGGTGACAGAGACGAGCATAATGTTCATGATGCCGACCCCTGCCGCCAGAAGCGCGATGAAGCTGATAAACCCGATGCCCAGCTTCACGTAGAGGGTGAATTCGTTGAAGGTGTCGATGAGCGAGTCGTTCGAGAAAATCGAGAAATCGTCTTCCTCGGCAGGATCAACCTTGCGGGAGGTACGCAGGATCAGTCTCGCCTCATCAACACACTCGTCGTACACCTCCGGGCTCTTCGCTTTCACCAGGATCCTCAGCGATCGGTCTTTCCCATACAGGCTCAGGAACGTATTGAGTGGGACCACAACCATGTTGTCGCTATCCCCACCGAAAGCGGATCCCTTCGGTTCGAAGGTTCCTATCACCCTGAAGGGTTCATTGCGAATTCGAATATCACTCCCCACCGCGCCTCCGACCGGAAAGAGCTTCTGAACAACATCGTTGCCCAGCACAACCACTCTGCCGGTCAAACGCTCGTCCGAATTGTCTATTCCCCTTCCCTCCTTTATCGACCAATTGTTGGTCGGGATACCGTTTGGCGTCAGTCCGTAGAGCCGCACATTTGGATTGGTCTTGAGCGATCGGTACTGAACAACCGATCCCCCCCGTGAACCTTCAATTCCGACGAACTCGGCCGTGGTGATGCGTCGTTCTACGTCTTTCGCCTGCTCGAGAGTGATATCCTTGCGATTTCGGTATCTCCGCCACTGGCCGTGGCCCATGATAATAGCCGGGAACTTCTGTATCTGAAACGTGTGTGTCCCAAGCACGCTGAGACCGCTCTCGATACTATTCTGCAGAACCCGAACCGCGGTCATGACGCCGATAATCGAGAAGACCCCAACCACAATGCCAAGCAGCGTCAGGGTCGAGCGGAGCTTGTTTGCTTTGATCGCTCGGAGTGCTTGAACGACGATTTCTCCCAGGAGCATGCGATTAGACCTTCAGTAGTGGGGAATAGCGAGCGAGGTCGCCACGAAGAGCCTTCGCCCTCCGCAGCTCAACTGGTAATCGATACAAAGGTAGCACAGAGAGTGCGGGATGTCAAGGACACCAACGAGGAGTTCATGCAGGAATTGCAGGCGCTGACAAGCATCAGATCGAAAGATGAGAAGTCCAGAGGAGGTGGCAATTCTGCGCGAGGCAAGCCATACCTCTCTCTCCCCTTCGCTTCTGAATTGGCAAAGGGAGATCCTCGCCCGCTGATCTCCCTTCGTACTTCTCGTCACTCGTAGCGCAGCGCCTCAATAGGATCGAGGTTGGCCGCCTTCCATGCGGGGTAGACACCGAAAACGACACCGATGAATCCACAAAGAACAAAGCCAATGAGCGCCCAGTCCAGTGGAAATGCCGGCGGGACGGAGATTGCGATCGCTGCAAGGTTTCCCCCCAGGACACCCAGCCCGATGCCGACAATCCCTCCTATTTGGCAGAGAACAATGGCTTCGGTCACGAACTGGCTCAGGATGTTTAGCTTGCGAGCGCCAACAGATTTGCGGAGTCCAATTTCCTTGGTCCGTTCGGTGACAGACACCAGCATGATGTTCATGATCCCCACGCCGGCAGCCAGCAAGGCAATGAAGCTAATGAAGCCAACGCCGAGCTTGACGTACTTGGTGAACTCGTTGAACGTCTCGATAAGCGAATTGTTGGAGAAAATGGAGAAGTCATCTTCCTTCCCAGGAGGCACCTTTCGCGCCGTGCGGAGGATCATCCGTGCTTCCTCCACGCACTCGTCGTAGACATCGCCGCTCTTCGCTTTGATCATGATGTGTAGATCACGATTCCTCCCGTACAACTCCATGAATGTCGTCAGAGGAACCACGACGAAGTTGTCGCCGCTCCCACCGAGCGCGGCTCCTTTCGGCTCAAACACACCGACAACCATGTACCGAGTATTGTCGATCTTGACATAAGAACCGACAGCGCCACCTCGGGGAAAGATCTTCCGAGTAACCTCGTCACCCAGAACGGCTACCCGTGTGGAGTACCTCAAGTCGTCAGAGTTAAGCGCCCTTCCCTCCCGCACGTTCCAATTATTCGTCGGCAACCCTTCGGGATTCTCTCCCGCAAGGCTCACGTTCGGATTGGTTTTCCTCGATCCGGCTTGAATGACCCTGCCGCCCTCCCAAGCCTCTATTCCGACATACTGTGCGAGCGTCATCCGATCCCTCACTTCTTCCGCTTGCTCGAGGTCGATAACCTTCCATTTCAGAGCCTTCAGCCACTCCCTTCGACCGGCCATGATGGGCATGCGCTGTATCTGGAACGTATGAGTGCCGAGCATGCTGAGCCCTCCCTCGATGCTGTTCTGCAGCACGGCAACAGAGGTCATGACGCCAATAATCGAAAACACGCCGACGACGACACCGAGAAGGGTCAGTGTTGAGCGCAGCTTGTGCGCTCGAATGGCGTTAAAGGCGATCTTGATGATTTCTCCGAATTGCACAGGATCAGCTCAAACGTAGAGTTTCAAAATGAAAGAGTGATTACTCATACCTGAGTGCGTCAACAGGGTCCAGGCGCGACGCGCGGTATGCCGGGAGAAAACCCGAGACGACCCCAACGAAGACCGAAATGAGAAGGGCTATCCCCACAATGCTGAGCGGCATCGCAGTTGGCAGCACCTGATCGATAATCAGGCTCAGCGGGAAAGCGATAATCAACCCGATGATTCCGCCGAGCAGGCAGAGCGCAGCCGATTCCATCAAGAACTGTTGAAGGATCGTTCTCCGCGGGGCTCCGATGGCCATCCGGATGCCTATCTCCCTTGTCCTTTCCGTCACAGAGACGAACATGATGTTCATGATCCCAATGCCACCCACAAAGAGAGCCATGCCCGTAATGAAAAGACCGACACCGGCGATCACGACACCGATCTGATTAAACGTTTGAATCAGGATCTCCTGCTGATTGATAGCGAAATCATCCTCTTGCTTTGGCTTGAGGCCTCGCGCCTTTCGCATGACGCCCCTTACCTCTTCCTTCGCCTCATCCACCAACTCCAGAGTGGCCGATTTCACGAGGATCGAAAGACCGCTGCGACGAGAGGCGAACTCAGTGAAAAAGCGATCGATCGGCACATACGCGCGGGTGTCCAGACTCTGCAAACCGAGGAAACTCCCCTGCTTTTCCAGGACACCAACCACTCGATACGGGTAGTTGCCCAGCTTGATCGTCTTTCCGAGGGGGGTCTCGTTTGGAAACAGATTTTCTGCAACCTCCGATCCAATCACGCATACCGGACGTCCCCCTTCAGCCTCCATGGCCGTGAAAAAACGCCCGAACGCAATATCAGCCCCTGTCGTCCGCAAATAATCAGCGTTCGTTCCAACGATCACGATCCCTTCGATTAGCTTTCGCCCGTACTTAACGTTGCGGCCTGTGCCACTCACTGGTGAGACCGAAGCTGCCAGCTCAGCCTGCCGCTCAATGGCTTTCGCGTGCTGGATTCGAATGTCCGGCCTATTGCGTATCCTCCACCAGTCCTCTCCTCCCCCCCACGGCCATTTCTGCACGTAGAGCACGTCAGCACCGATGGCCGAAATGCTCTTGTTGAACGCACGGTTCAGTCCTTCAATGGCTGTACCCATGAGCGTAACCGACACGATACCGATGACAATGCCCAGCGTCGTGAGGACCGACCGCATCTTGTTGGCCCGAACCGCCTGGAACGCGATCAGCAGGCCCTCGCGTATTTCACTGACCATAAAGCGCATTCTACGCCTGTACTGTTGGTTGAGAAATGGCCCTTCGGTTTCTTACGATCTCGTCGCCCTCAATCATACCGTCGCGGAGACGGATGATTCGGTTCGCGTGTTCGGCGATGTACTCCTCGTGCGTCACGAGAATGATGGTGTTGCCTTCCGCAAACAGCTTGTCAAACAAGGCCATAATCTCATCGCCGGTCTTGCTGTCCAGGTTTCCCGTCGGCTCGTCTGCCAGCAGGATCGACGGCTGTGTCACCAGCGAGCGGGCGATCGCGACACGTTGTCGCTGACCGCCTGAGAGCTCGTTCGGCTTATGATGAATGCGCTCGGTTAGGCCGACTCGCTCGATTGCCTCTCTGGCCAGCTTTTTCCGCTCTCCCGAACTGATGCCGCCATAGATGAGGGGCAACTCGACATTGTGCAACACATCCGATCGCGCGAGCAGGTTGAACGTCTGGAAGACGAAGCCGATTTCCTTGTTCCTGATCTTCGCCAGCTGATTGTCGTTCATGTCGCTCACGTTGACCCCGTTCAGCTCATACAGTCCCGACGTCGGTGTGTCCAGGCATCCGATGATGTTCATCAACGTCGATTTCCCCGAACCCGACGGACCCATGATGGCGACGTACTCGTTCTTCTTTATCTCCAGCGAGAGATTCTCAAGCGCGTGCACATCTTCCGATCCGACGTGGTAGATCTTTGTGATATTCTGGAATTTGATGATCGTGGACATACCGACCTTCCTTTTAACTGATAAGTTATTGAAGCTCTTTGATCTTCTGTTCGATGGTCTTCCGCTGACTTTCACTCAAATCCGCGCTCAGGAGGCGTTGAAAATTGTCCCGTGCCTCGGCCTTTTGCCCCTTGAGTTCGAAGGCCTGCGCCTGCGACCAGATGGCAGAGATAGAGCCTCTGTCCAACTCGAGGCACTTCTTCGCAGCGGCGAGTGCGTTGTCCGGGTCCTTCTTCTGAATGTACGCCCGTGCGAGCAGCGAGTAAGAGTCCACAGTATCGGGCCGAATGTCGGTGTACTTCTCAAAGGCCGCTACCGCATCGTCCGGCCGGTCATTTCTAAGATAGAAGAATCCGGCGGCTCTCCATGCCGCGCCGTCTTTCGGACGGTTTGATGTGAGCGTTCGTATCTCGCGCTCCGCCTCAGCCATCTTTTTGTCCGCAGCGTACAGCCCGGCTTTGAACGATCTTCCCCGAACCTCGTCCAGTCGAATCACGATGTCCGCCTCTTCCCACGCTTTCTCGGTGTCTCCACCCATGATCCCGGGGGCTTGCCTATAGTATTGAGCAAGACCGACGTGGGCATCGATGTGCGCCGGATTGAGCTCGATGGTTCTTTCGAACTCGCGCTTCACCTTCGGCGCAAGGAGCGCCTTCTTCAAAAAGCCGGCATTTTGTGCTTTTATGCCGTATGCGGCACCAAGGCCATAATGATAGTCCGCATTCTGCGGTGCAAGCTCTACAGCTCGCTCCATATGCTCGACAGCCTTGTCCTCGTCGCGGAAAGAACGGCTCATCATGATCATTCCCAGCCGGTAGTGAGCTTCCGCGTTTCCGCCATCCTGCTTGAGGACGGATTCGAAGACCTGCTTCGCCTCAGCAAACTGCGCCTTCTGATAGAACGCGAGTCCCTCCTGGAGTGTCTGCGCCGTCAACGCAAACGGGCTAAGAGCAACCAGAGAGAACCAGCGGATCATCCGGGTCGATTTCATCTATTGTCCACTCTGTGTCCCCGCTGCCGCACCCGTTTGAGGCGTGCGCCTGTTCTCGATCCTAAGCTTGGAGCCGTTCTCGAGTTCGCGATTGATTGCCCTGAACGGTCCGGAGACGACCTCAGCTCCCTCCAGGTTTTCTCCTGTTACCTCATAGTACGTGTCGTCGCTGATACCGCGCTTAACAACTTTGGTTTTCGCCACACCATCCGACACGACGAAGATCACCTCATCCAGTTTGTCTTCTTCCTTTTTCTTTGGCTTGCTTTCCGCCAACTGTGCTTCACCCTCACGCGGTTCTTCCACTTGACCAGGTTCCTTCTTCGGCGCGCGAACGGTGACAGATTGGATTGGAACTGCAAGCACATCTTTGCGGGTCTCGGTTTCGATGTCGGATGTCAGAGACATGCCTGGACGGAAGTAGACGCCCGGGGGCGCAGGCACGATGATCCTCACCTCAAAGTTTGTCACCTGATCCTGAGTACCGAAACCCTGGGTTTTCGCTGTATTGGCGATCTGCGTCACCGTGCCCACGAACTTGCGGTCGGGATAGGCATCCACTTCGACACGGGCGGTATCTCCAACCGTCACAAGCACCACGTCGTTCTCCCCGACATCGACGCGGGCTTCCATCCGGGAGAGGTCCGCG
>VGWB01000106.1 GCA_016873755.1 Ignavibacteria bacterium
TCAGGCGAGGCATCAGTCGGTGGATCGATCCCGTTCGTGCAAAATCAAGATCGAGCGAGTAGTGACCGGTAGGAATATCCTGCACCCCGAAAGTCATCATCGTTCCGTAGGGGATTCCAACGACGGCGATTCCAGTTTGCATCAGCCTTTTGGACTCGAACCACCCCATCAAGCGATAGTCCACCATGACAGCTTTTGCACCGGCTGCCTTGAGCTGCTCCACGACGGTCATAGATTGTGAGGAGAACTGACCTCGGTAGTCGCTCTGAACGGGACATGGAAGCACGACCGCCAGCGGTTTCACGCGGGCTCGGCCGGCTTCCCAAGGTATGAAGTATTCCGCCAAGGCCGGGTCGAAACCACGAAACAGGCCCAGCAGGGCGAGGATCTGTGTAAAGATGACTAGAGCGATTCCCCAGAGAAGAAACCTGAAGCTGAGATTCTTCGCCTTCGCGCGAAACAAGTTAAACCAGTTCGCAACGATCTGTTCAAAGTCCACGATGAGAAGTGTGCCCATGAACGCCGGCAATTTCCCCTGCCGATAGAGAGTGACAAATAGCGATCGAACGAGCACCAGCCAGTAGAGTACCGCAACGAAAATGAAGAAGATGCCGAAGAGCTTCGGGACACGCCCGAAGACGGCACTCCCTCAGCCTCCCCCTTCACACTCCAGGTAGTTGCCAAACATCCATGCCGCTACACTGAGAAGAACGAAAAGGATGGCAAAAGCAAGCTGCAGGAAAGTTGTCAAGAGTGGTTTATCGGACCTGTCGGGCACAGGATGATCCCTCCACTGGATTGCCCACGTTCTCACTGCGTCGGCTGAGCGCCGTGACAGTCAAGGCTCTCGGGGCATAGCGAAGTTAGAAAATGAGGGTGGCAAAAGCAATTGCACATGAACGATGAAACCCCCGGCGGAACCGGGGGCTTCCGGAAAGCGGCGATACGACGTAACTTGAAGAGGTTAAGACCTACTCAAAGACCTTTTCGAGAACCTGGTATCGCGCGTGCAGGGTATTCTCCAGTTTGACGATCTCTTCTTTCCCTTTTTTGCCCTTCACCGCGTCGGCAAACTCTTTTACGGACGCACTGAGGTTCTTGCGCGCCTTGTCGAACTGCTCGGCCTTTTTCTCCAGACGCGCCGGTAGCATGGCGGCTTCCAGTTCTTTCATCCTCTTCAGGAGCGAGTCCGCGGACATCGCAATTTTGTCGGGAGCGTACTCCGGCACATGGTAGTGGTGTAAGGAATACAGAACTTGATGGAATGCTTCAATCTCCTTCATGACGGGACGGACAACGCGCACCATCTGCTCGTAGTACATATGCACGTTCTCCGCCGCCTTGAGAATTCCTTCGGCATCGTCTGCCGCCACGGATTTCTGATAGTCTTTAACTGCTCCGGTGAGAAGCTCGAGCTTCTCATCCCACTTCTCTTTCTTGTCGCGAAGGATGCCGGGGAGCTTTGCCGCGGCAAGTTTCTTGTACTCGCGTTCGACTTCCGGCAGCAGCGATTTCAGCTGCGCTATGTCCTTCGCAGGCCAGGCATCGTGCCACAGCTTGTAGATGGGCTTGTGGAAGGCGTCAAGTTCGGGGACGCGGGCGCTGGTTTCGTCGGGAAGCTGCGCAACCGCGAGACTGAAGGAACATGTCAGCAACAGCAGAACGAGTAATCGTGTCATTCGCATAGATCGAACTCCTTGACTCAGGTTGAAGTTTGAAATAACGTGGTGAGCCCGACTTCCGTCAGGCAAATCGCCTGGAAGCGCCGTCTAGGTTAACGATTTTTTCCTCCATTTGCCACAAAAAGAGGCGTTCGCAGTCAAATGTTCTCGGCCCACCGAGGATTCTAGAAAGCCACTTCAACTCCGCGAGAGGCATCGGCAGGAACGTGATGTGGAATCTTGGTATGTTGCTAGGACTCGGTTTCATCGTGCACGATGCGAGGGTGTCAGGTTCAAGATGGTCCTCTAAGATCCGGCGACCGTCCAGTTTTCATGCGAATATCTGGTCCCGTTTTGTTCCTCTGCCATTCCTCCGACGGCGGCGCAAAACTGGTCGATTTCCTGCTCGGTGTTGTAGTAGTGCACCGAGGCGCGCACAACACTCTCCAGTCCGCGACGCTCCATGTCCAGCCGAGTGTAACCCACGGAAGAGACTCTTACGTTCATTTTCTTCTTGCCCAGGAGCGCTTGGACCTCCTCAGGCCTGTGGCGATCCAGCGTGAATGAGACAATCCCGCATTTCTGTTTGCCGAGGTCGTGGAGGTGAATTCCCGGGATCGCGCTCAGGTCCCTTCGGAGCCGAGTTGAAAGGTGTTGCACCCGCGCCCAGATTTGGTCGAGGCCCCACGACAAAGCATAGTCGGCGGCAACTCCCAGGCCAATCTTTGACGCGTAGTTCGTTTCCCAATTCTCAAACCTGCGAGCGTCAGGTCGAATTTCATATCGGTCTCGTGCAACCCACGGTGCCGCGTGAACGTCGAGCAGAGGAGGCTCGAGCCGTTCAACGATGTCGCGACGCACGTAGAGGAAGCCAACTCCCCTGGGACCCCGCAGAAACTTCCTTCCCGTGGCCGAGAGCATGTCGCACTTGATATGGTTGACGTCGACCGGCATCTGACCAACGGCCTGACATGCATCAAGCAGGTAGGGTATCTTTGCCTCCCTCGCGATCTCTCCAATCTCTGCGGCCGGGTTGACCAGGCCGCTGTTGGTCGGCACGTGGGTAATCGCGATCAGCTTGACGCGCTCGTCAACCATGTTGCGCAGTGCTTCGATCGAAATCTGACCGAACTCGTCGTCCGGAATCACGTCGATGATCGCTCCCGTTCGCCGGGCGACCTGCAGGAAGGCGATGTAGTTGCTGCAGTACTCGGCAACACACGTGAGGATCCTATCCCCCGGCCGGAAGGGAATGGCGTAGAACGCCATGTCCCAAGCGCGCGTTGCATTCTCCACGATCGCGACCTCGTCTCGTTTGCAGCCGATCAGCCGGCCAATCGCATCGTACGCGTGTTCAACCTGCTCGTGCGCGAGGTCTGACGCCTCGTAGCCGCCAATCTCGGCTTCGAGCTGCACGTGCCGGGTGATTGCCTTCAATACCTGTCTGGGCATGAGCGATGCCCCAGCGTTGTTGAAGTGCAGCACCTTCTGGCATCCCGGCGTGTCCCGGCGCGCACGGACCGTGTCAAATCCTGTCTTCGACATACTCATCGTCTGAGGTGAGTAGTTATGCGAATTTCAAAGGATCCCCGGCTCGGCGGACACAAGACAAGATGAGTCCGGTCTGCCCAGCTGGCCTTCTTTTATCTCATAAATATCAGCAACAGGCCGGCTTCCTGCAAGAACCGATTATGCCGGAAAGCGAATCGACCAATTCGGATCAGAATGTTAGGGAATTGACATGACGGCAAAGGCATATTTGGTAAAGTGAGTGAGTATGAGGACGGTTCAAGGGCCTTTGCAGCCTCGGCGGCGGGCACTTGTGCCTGCGCAGCCGGAAACTCCACTAGCTTCTATCCGTTCATGAGCTTAAGGCGTCCAGAGGCCTTTTCGTGGAAGAGGCAAAAGAGTTCATGCACGACAGAGCAACGTTTTCCAGGAATCATGACATCGCGTTCATTTGCTTCTCTTCATCGTTCGGGGGTCTCGAGCTGACCACTGTACGGCTTGCACGCGATTTTGGGCAGAGGATGGCAAACTGCACGTTGGTAGTCCCGGCAGGAACGCCGCTTGCTGCCCAAGCGGCAGCGCATGCTCTTCATGTCGAATACCTCGAGCCCGGGCTGAAGTACGGTGACATTCTAGCATCCCGACGATTAGCTCGTATCCTGAAATCGCTGCGCGTTGATGTTGCAGTTGTGATGCAGTCGAAAGACATCAACGTTGTCACGGCCGCAAAACTAGCGTATCCAGCGTTGAAGATTGTCTTCTACCAGCAGATGCAGTCGGGAGTAAGTAAGCGGGATTTCCTTCACACCTGGATGTTCAAGAAGTTGTCTCTCTGGATATCGCTGACCGCACGGATGAAGCAAGATGTGATCGAGCATACCCGTATGCCCGAAGAACTCGTTAGAGTAATCCCCTTGGGAAGGGATACAGATCTCTTTGATCCTCAGATGTACGATTCGTCCAATGCGAGAGGAGGATTCGACCTGCCTTCGGGACGACCGATCATCGGTATGCTGGGTCGCCTCGATCCGCAGAAGGGGCAAGAGGAGTTCCTGCGCTCTGTGCCCCTGGTCTTGAAACAACGGAGCGACGCATACTTCCTTATCGCCGGTGAGGAAACTGATGGAGAAGAAGGATTTCGGCGACACCTGGTCGATCTGACTCATCACCTAGGAGTAAGCGACCACATCCGATTCTTACCCTTCACCAATGATGTACCACAGTTCATGTCGGCCATCGACATTTTCGTTCTTCCGTCGTACGCTGAAACGTACGGTCTCGTGCTCATTGAAGCGATGGCCATGGAAAAACCCGTTATCGCAACGTCTGCAGGCGGTGTGCCGGAGATTGTCGAACACGGCCGCACCGGACTGCTCGTTCCACCCCGGGACCACGAGGCACTTGCTGATGCGATGGTGACGCTGTTGAGGAATCCAGAGCTGAGAGCTTCACTCTCCAAACAAGCGCGGGCGCAAGTGCTCGAACGTTTCGATTCATCACGCTGTCTGGACCACCTTGTCGCTTCACTTGATGCTCTCTAGGGCCCTGAGGATTGCGCCTACAGGGCTCATTCCAGAACTATCTCGGTAAGAACTTCGTCTCATCTGCGTCACCGTGGAGCTGCGCAACGGTCGCATCGTCGATCAGGAGGTTCAGGAGCAGACCGGCCCGCCATGCGGGCCCGCCCGACGGAACGACATAGTCGGGCAGGGTTCGGGCTGGTGTGGCGGGGCTTCTTCACAACATTGCCGATGCGTTCCGCGGCAGCCGCGCTCCTGAGGTGTATGCAACAGAGTGGCCTACCTCGGCAGGAACCTGGTCTCGTCGGTGTCACTGTAGAGCTTGCGCAATCGGTGCAATTCAGCGTCCAGCTCGCGGACGACCGGGGCGTATGAGGGATCGCCATAGACATTGTGAAGTTCGTGCGGATCGCGCTCCAGATCGAACAGCTCCCAGGCATCGATATCGTAGTAGAAATGAATAAGTTTGTATCGATGCGTCCTGATCCCGTAGTGGCGTTTGACCTGGTGTACGGCGGGGTATTCATAGTAGTGATAGTACATCGCCTGCCGCCAACTGCCAGGCGTCACCTGTTGGCAGACCTCTCGGAGAGATTCCCCCTGCATCGTGCCCGGAATGGAGACTCCGGCATAGTCAAGGAAAGTCGGCGCAAGGTCGAGATTGAGCACCAGGTCTTTGGTGTTAACGTGAGGTTTGATCTCCGCGGGGAATCGAACAAGAAGCGGAAAGGCGAGCGACTCCTCGTACATGAACCTCTTGTCGTACCATCCATGCTCACCCAGGTAGAATCCTTGATCCGAAGCGTAGATGACGACGGTATTGCCTGAGAGTTTCTCGCTGTCGAGGTAGTCGAGGACGCGACCGACGTTCTCATCGACGGAGACGATGCACCGGAGGTAGTCTTGCATGTATCGCTGGAACTTCCACTTCGCGAGTTCTTCGCCCGTAGGATTTGTTCGTCGAAACTCCTCGATCATCGGACCGTACGCTGCATCCCAGGCCTTCCGCTGCTCGTCGTTCATCCGTCCGTAGTCGGCTTCCCACGAGAGCCGATCATTCCGCTCGGCGGCTGTCTCCTCCTGCCGACCGGGAAGCGGCGGCAACTTGCAGTCCGATGCCATCCGCAGGTGATCGGCAATGCGCATTTCCTGTAACCTTGCAGCTTGCCGCGATTCGTAGTCATCGAAGAACGTCTCTGGCAACGGGAATTCGACATCGTTGAAGAGTGTGAGATGTTTCGGCCCGGGCAGCCAATTTCGGTGTGGAGCCTTGTGGTGCAGGAGGAGGCAGAAGGGGCGCTGCTTCTTGGATCGCTGTAACCAGTTCAGCGCGAGGTCGGTGATCAGGTCCGTCGCGTAGCCGGTCACGCGGCTTCGTTTTCCCATGTCGATGAAATCGGGGTTGTAGTATTGCCCCTGACCCGGGAGTACGTTCCAATAGTCGAATCCTGTCGGGTCGCTCTTGAGATGCCATTTCCCGACCAGTGCCGTTTGATATCCCGCCTGCCGGAGAAGCTTCGGAAACGTCACCTGACCTCCATCGAAGGTCAGTGCGTTATCGATCTGACCGTTGACGTGGCTGTAGGTACCGGTGAGGATGGTTGCCCTGCTCGGCGCGCAGATCGAATTCGTGCAGAAACTCTGGTTGAAGCGCACCCCTTCCTGCGCGATCCGATCAATGTTCGGGGTGGAGAGGAGCCGGCTTCCGTAACAGCTCATTGCCTGGCGGGCGTGATCGTCGGACATGATGTACAGAATGTTCGGCCGATCTCGCGCTCCGGACCTGAGGATCGCAGGGCCGAGGAGCGAAAAGCCAGCAGCACCCAGTCCGTACCTCTTGATGAAGGTTCTGCGCGATTCATTCAGTGATTCCACTGTTCACTCTCCCTTCTTGAAAAAAGTGATGCATATCTTCCTGGCTTCCCGTGGGAGTTTTCAAGACTACCCTGCACGTCGGAGTCGGTGGAGCGTCTTCGGTTGCTACGGTCAGCCAGCAAGCTTCTTCAAGGATTCCAGGATCTTGGTTACGTCACCGTCATGGTTGCAGATATGGAAGGAGACACGAATGCAATTGAGGCCGCCCTCGCCCACTGAGCGGACGCGCAGCTTGTCTTTGCTCAGGTGTTCGTTGACCTTCGAGTACTCATGGGTCTTCATTCGGAAGCTGATCATGGGGGAGCGATACGCCTCCTCTTCCGGCGACATGATCTCTACGCCGGGAATCTCCTTCAAACCGCGATAGAAACGCTCGGCCAGCGCGTGGTTGTGCTGCCATATGCGGTCAACGCCGATGGTCTCGACGAAATCGACTGCTTTCCCGAGCGCAAAGAAAAGGGCGTCGTTCTGCGTGCCGTACTCGTACCGTTGGGCAGTCGGGTGAAGGACCATCTCGCCTTTTCCGATATCGTTCTTCTCGGTGGTATAGCCACCGGCGACAATGGGTCGCAAGGTGTCGAGCAATCCCTGGCGCACGTACAGAAAACCGGTGCGCTTCGGGGCCATCACCCACTTATGCGTGCTCGCCGTGTAGAAGTCAACTCCGCACTCCACAATGTCGAAGGGGACACAGACCGGCCCCTGGGCACCATCCAGGGCGAACCAGATCCCTTTTTCGCGGGCGAGCTTGGAAATCTCCTTCTCGGGGAAACGCTGGCCTGTTGTGCATGTAACGTGGCTGATCAGGATGAGACGAGTCCGGTTGTTGATCAGCCTGGCGATTCTGTCAACGTTGCCCAGTCCGCTTTTCAGATCAGGATCGAAGAGGCGGATGACGATACCATCCCTCTGCATACGGTTGAGGAGCCCTGCGTTCACGGCGACGTGTTCATGGGTGGATGTGATCACCTCGTCCCCCCTCTTCAGAGGCAGGCCGTTGATGATCACGTTAACCCCTTCGGTGGCACCGCTGATAAGGCCGATGTCCTCCTTGCTGCAGTTCTTCCCCAGCAGTGCAGCCAGCTTCTCTTTGGCACGCCACCATTCTTTCTCGTCGTGACCGGCGCTCGGAGCCCGCTCCTCGCTCCTGGTCCACTCCATAATGCTATTGAGAACCGGCAAGGGGCACGCACCGAGTCCGCCGAAATTGAGATAGGTCCACTCCGGATCGAGGAGAAACTGATCACGAACCATCTGCCATAACGCATCGTCGTCTCCTGCGGCAGCGAGATCCTTGAGCAGCCTGAAATCGACCGGCCTCAGCTCGATGGGCAAAGCCAGACCGCCGATGAATGCTGCAGTCCATTTAAAGAATTCTTTTCTGTTCATGGTTCTTTCTCCAGAAGCTTAAACACATTCTTGAGACAATGAGAAATTTTCATTCGTTACCTTCGTGCCGACGCCTCGAAAGATAGAATGACCTCGTTTCTTCTACGACTACATGTGATCGGCCGGCATTCTTGGTCAATGACAGCGCGTCAAACGTGATCAATGATGTGGCCGGACTCTAAACCTGAATCACTCCTTGCCCGGCCTGCAACTTCGAATATCTTGAAATAATCGGCGAAGGAGTTTATCTTGCGTTTGCTGTTTGTGAGAAGTGACGGGAACCGTGGTTCCCGCTCGAAAAACCAATCGAAGTCTGACAGGTGCCAGGGAAGTCCTCGGGAAAAAACCTAAAGGAATATCATGTCACAATCAAGAAATGCCACCCGCCGCGATTTTCTGAAGAGCTTCGCTGCAGCTACAGCGACGCTCGCCGTTGCGCCTGACCTGGGAAGGTTTCTCCGCAACGATAGGAGCGCAAATCGGCCCAACATCGTGCTTGTTTTCACGGATGATCTTGGCTACGCGGATGTCGGATGCTACGGTGCGAAGGGTTTCGAGACGCCGATACTCGATCAAATGGCGTCGCGAGGGATGAGATTTACCGACTTCTACGTCTCACAGGCAGTGTGCAGCGCCTCGAGAGCTTCGCTTCTTACAGGGTGTTATTCGGAGCGCGTGAGCATTCAAGGCGCGCTGGGTCCGTGGGCAGAGATCGGCCTCAATCCCGAAGAGGAAACCATCGCTCGCATGCTTAAGCGGCAAGGGTACGCCACGGCAATTTTCGGTAAATGGCACCTCGGGCATCACAAGGAATTCCTCCCGCTGAGCCACGGATTCGATGAGTATTTCGGTCTCCCCTATTCCAACGACATGTGGCCCTTCGGCTACGACGGTAAGCCCCCGGCCGATAGACGTAAGGCCGGCTATCCTTCTCTCCCACTCATAGACGGCTATGAGAAGGTGGGAGAGATCCGGAACCTGCAAGACCAGGCCAGTCTGACGACACGGTACACTGAACGGGCCGTCCGGTTCATCGAGAAGAACAAGAATCGACCGTTCTTCCTTTACTTGCCACACTCGATGCCACACACCCCAATCGCTGCCTCGACGAAGTTCAGAGGGAAAAGCGAACGCGGATTGTACGGCGACGTCATCATGGAGATCGACTGGTCCGTCGGTGAGATCGTTAAAACCCTCAGGACGCATGGATTGGAAAGCGATACGCTCATGATCTTTACAAGCGACAACGGGCCGTGGCTCAATTTCGGAGACTACGGCGGTTCCGCCCTGCCATTACGCGAAGGTAAGGGAACGATGTTCGAAGGCGGTTGCCGCGTACCGTGCATCATGCAGTGGCCCGGACACATACCCGCCGGCATCGAGTGCCATGAGACTGCGGCCACCATCGATATCCTCCCGACGATCGCTGCCGTCACAGGCGCACCCCTCCCCCAGAAACCAATCGACGGTGTGAACATCTTGCCGCTCTTGGAAGGCGAAGCGAACGCAAAGCCCCGCGACCATTACTTCTTCTACTATGATCGGCAGCTGCGTGCTGTGCGGCGAGGTGAGTGGAAACTGTTTTTCCCCCACACTTCCCGATCTTATCTGGGCGTGAAGCCGGGCAAAGACGGGCAGCCGGGACCGTACGCTCAGGTAAATGTGGGTCTGGAGCTCTACGATCTGAAGAACGACCTCAGCGAGACGCGCAATGTTGCTGAGCGTCACCCGGAGATCGTCACTGAGTTACAGCAACTGGCTGAAACTGCGCGAGAGGAACTCGGCGATGCCCTCACCGGGCGGAAGGGAAAGGGAGTGCAACTTCCCGGCAGAAGATCGTGGAGTCGCCCGGAAAGAGTTTCCCACCTCGCTGCCGGGGCGACGATCACCTTTGAACACGCCCCGAGCGCCAGGTATCCGGGGACGAATGACACGCTGGTTGACGGCCTTCGAGGAAGTCGCGACTTCACCGATGGGAGATGGCAAGGATTCGAGGGGGATGATCTCGTCGCAGTGATCGATCTGGGAAAGGTCGTTCCAATACAAGACGTGGCATGCGGTTTCCTGCAGAATCAAACCTCGTGGATCTTCTTTCCCACAGCGGTCGAGATCGCTCTTTCAAGAGACGGTCGGACATTCGAGCTGGCGGATCGGTTACAGATCAAGACTGAAGCCGACCTCGAACCAAGAGTTGAGGACTACTCGATGCAGTTGAAGTCTACGCCGGCGCGCTACGTTCGTGTACGTGCAATTAACGTCGGCACTTGCCCCCAGGGGCACCTGGGCGCTGGCGGTAAAGCCTGGCTCTTTGCCGATGAAATCATCGTTCGATAGTTCTTCCCGTCATCAACGTCAAGCCGATCACCGTAGCGGTTTGTTCGCCCTGGCAGGTGAAACCGATCCAAGGAAGGGTGTTAACCATTCGCGGTGCTACTTCGGTGGCAACTCGTTCGAATTTGGAATCACACTTTGAGCCATTGTCTGGCCTCCTCCAGAGACCGGAAGGTCCTGACCTCTGCTTGTTGTCCCTCCATCGCCGCGTACGCTTCGTAGATCCGGCTTAAGCCGAAGGAGAGGTCTCCCGCTGCAACAATAGCCGTCTTGCCTCCGACCCTGGAGTGCGCTTGACGCTTGACGAAGCTCGCGATCCCCTGGATATCGTCGCTTCTAAACCCAGACGTATCGGCTGAAGAAAGATCCCACAGGACATAGTGGGTGGGCACTCCCTCGTAGAGGGCTTGCACTGCCTCAATGATTTCCTCTGCTGAAAGCCTCCCCTCACACTCATACGTGGTGACGTTTGCCGCCCTGTCAGTGCTCTTTCGGATCATTGTCGTCCCTCGTCATAATGGGCCAGACGGAATCCTCCTCTTTGCAGCACCTTCAAGCAGAAGGTATCAAGAAAAGATGTAGTATCCAAGCCTCCGAATTGACTCGCCGGTAAAAAGTGGTCCCTTTCCACGTTTCGACGGAGTTTATTGTGCACTCCACAAGAGCACATCGAAGACCTTCGGAAGGCGCGTTGATCCGGACCGGGCCAACGCATGGCTCCAACCTCTGGAATCTCTTGGTTCCAGGTCTCATTTTTGTTATCTTTTTTCCCGTCATCCTTCCACAATCCCGATATTCGAGGGCTTTCGTGAACAAAATAGAGTTCAGTGAATCGCTTCGGACGATTCGGATGTCCCCCATTATCTCTATCAGCGAGCAGGTTCGGAAACGCGCCCCCGACTTTCAGAAAGAGACGGGCAAGAAATTCATCCTCTTTCAGCGCGGGGAAATTGACTTTCCGACACCGCGGTACATCGTTGATGCGGCAAAGAAGGCATTGGACGACGGATACACGAAGTATCCGAAATCAGGAGGGGAGGATCCCCTGAAGGACGCTATTCTCGAGAAGCTGCGGACCTATAACAAGGTCGAGGGGCTCACTCGGGAGAACATCATTTGCACCTATGGCAGCCAGGAAGCTCTTGAGCTTTCGTTCAAGCTGTTCGAAGGGAAGAAGGGCGCGGGATTTGCTCCGTGCTGGAGTTGTATTCTGGAAAACTTCGTCCCCTACTGCAAGATCGACTTCACAGAAGTCCCGCTGCAGGCTGACTTCTCCGTGGATTACGCAAAACTCGAACAGACGCTCAAGGGTGTTGCTTTCTTCTATCTGAATTCGCCGCACAATCCGACTGGGAAATTGTTCACAGAGGAAGAGGTACGCCGAATCGTCGATCTCTGCAGGCGATGCGGGGTCTATATCATTTCCGATGAGGCGTATGAGCGTATCGTCTACGACGGCCGGAGCCACTTCAGTCCGCTCTCCATCGACGACCCTCTGATTCTTGGCGCATACACCTTTTCGAAAACATACGCCATGACGGGCTGGCGCCTCGGGTACCTCGTGACACGCAATCCAGACATCGCGAAGCTTGCACGACTCGGTGACTACACGCAGACCGCGGGCGTTGTCACCTTTCTCCAGCACGCCGGCGCTGAAGCGCTGAGGAACCGCCAGGAAGAAGAGAAAGCGCTCACACTTATGGTTGCGGAGTTTCAGAAACGACGTGACGCGTTGTACAACGGACTCCGGCAGATCGGCGGCATTCAGGTTGAGAAACCGGAGGGCGCCTTCTACCTCTTCCCCAATTTCACAAAGCTGATGCCCTCAAACCTGGATGCAGAAAAGCGGAAGCACTACGTCTACGATCGCCTTATGGAGAAAGGCATCGCCTCAGTCTACGGCTCGGCGTTCGGCAAGTATTTTGACGATAACGTCCGCCTTTCGTTCTCAACGACGCCGCTGGCCGACATCACGGAGGCCATCGAACGGATGAAGCAGGTGTTCGCGTGAAACTTGCCCTGTGCCAGCTCGACATCGTTTGGGAGGATAAGCAGTCCAACCTCGTGAAGTGCACGGCTGCCGCGGCAGCAGCGGCCCGCGCGAAGGCCGATCTCGTTATCTTTCCAGAGATGTCGCTCACCGGATTCTCCATGGAGAGTGCGAAGATCGCGGAGCCGCTCGACGGACTCAGTGTTCGCGCAATGCAAGGAATCGCGGCGGCTCACACCATCCGCATCATCTTTGGGCTCGCTACTGTCCAGGAGGGAAAGCATTACAACACCCTGGTCTGCCTTGATACCTCAGGAGAGATCGTCCACACATACAACAAGATCCATCCGTTCTCTTACGGCCGGGAGGATAAGCATTACTCATCCGGCGATCAATTCCGTTGCTTCGAAATCGACGGTGTGCCCCTCGCTGGTTTCATCTGCTATGACCTCCGGTTTCCGGAGCTTTTCACCCACCTTGCTGACTGCACCAAGCTGTACGTCGTCATCGCCAACTGGCCCGACGCTCGTGTGGACCATTGGAAGCATCTCCTCCGTGCAAGGGCTCTCGACACATTTGCGTTTGTCGCGGGAGTGAATCGGGTCGGAACTGGAGGAAACCTACGCTACACAGGCGATTCTTTGGTGTTCGATCCCTGGGGAAGACTCGTGGAAGGATCGGAAGATCCGCAGCATTCTCTTCTTTTCCGGGAGATCGATGTTGGACAGGTCGAACAGGTGAGGAAGGAACTCTCGCTCCTGGATGATCGCCGCTGGAGCGTGTACGCATCCCACCGGCCAAACAAGGGCGGTCGGGTGGAGTAGGCTCCCTTCCTTTAGACGAGGTCCTCGCCGCTCCAATCCCTGAAGGCCGTTTCT
>VGWB01000107.1 GCA_016873755.1 Ignavibacteria bacterium
CTTCGGGGATGCCGGTTCGATCAGCGCGGTTGACGTCGAGGCGCGCGAATCCTTCGATTATTTCGATGTTTCCAGTGTGGTGATTCTGCATGGCAGCGCAGGCATCAATATACGCCAAAATCTTGAAAAGACCATGAAAAAATGGAGAGAGGAAAGAGAACTACATTCGAGCTCAGGGTTCGGATGCTCTTCGAAGCCTATCCATGATCGTCGCACCGAGTCCCTCTTCCGGCACCCCTTCGACGATGATCACGTCGAGGCCGAGCGCATCAAGCTCGCGCAGCGTCCGAAAGAGATAGCGCGCGAGGATATCCAGAGAAGTCGGCAAAACCCGAAAGTATTGACCCGATTCGACCTTGGCGAGCAGCGACGAATTGACGACGCAGCCGACCCTCTTGCCATGCTGCCGTTGTTCTTGCAGCACCCTCGCAAAGTTTTCCACATCGCCGCTTTTGACGAGCAACACTCGCGCGCGGGGAGCGTAATGGCGATGCCGCGTTCCTGGCGATCGCTTCGCACGATCGATGCCCACCTGGACTTCGACACTGCCGATCAGCTCTTCGATCCGCTCACGGGTCAGTCCCCCCAAGCGAAGAATCGCAGGTGGCTCTGCCGTTACGTCCACAACCGTGGATTCCAGGCCGATCGCCGCCGGTCCGGCGTCAAGGATCAGGTCCACGCTCCCCCGCAGATCGTCATAGACATGTTGAGCTGTGGTCGGACTGGGTCGTCCTGAGAGGTTGGCGCTCGGGCCGACAATTCCTTCACCGAGAGCCTGAATCATGGCGAGCGGCACAGGATGATTCGGCATCCTCACTGCGACAGTATCCAGGTTGGCGGTAACGAGATCTGAAATGAGTATAGTCCGCTTCACGACGAGGGTGAGTGGTCCAGGCCAGAAAGCTTCGGCCAGCAGCTTCCCTTTCTCCGGCATCTCATCCACGATGTCATCGAGCTGCTTGGATGACGCGATATGAACGATCAGGGGATTGTCCCCGGGGCGCCCCTTCGCTTCGAAGACCTTCTTGACCGCGTCCAGATTGAGCGCATCCGCGCCCAGGCCGTAGACGGTCTCCGTGGGAAAGGCCACGAGTCCTCCCCGCCGGAGGACCTCAGCAGCTTGCCTGATTGACTCTGTATCAGGATCGGTTGGGGATATGGAAAGGATCTTCGTTTCGATCACAGACACGTGTACCTGCGGGCGACCCGTGGTCAAGCGGACACCCGCTATTTCTCCCTTTTGACAGGCGTTTTCACCGGCACCACCCCGGCAAGTTCTCCAATGACATTCACCAGCTCCGCGCCCGCAGGAATGACAACCTTCGCATTTTCCGCGAGGGAACGCTCAACCGTTTCCAGGCGTCGCAGGAGCTGAGCATTGCCGATGAAGTACCGTTCGGCGGCTTCATTCACGAGCCGTATGGCCTCTGCTTCTCCCTCAGCCTCGAGAATGCGCGCGGCCTTGATACCCTCCGCCTTCTTGATTTCGGCACGCTTCACACCATCAGCCGTGGTCTCCGCCGCTGTGGCAAAATCGACAGCTGCGATTTTCTCGTTCTCGGCCTTGACGATCTTGTTCATCGTCTCCTGGACATCCTTCGGAGGATCAATCTCCTTCAGTTCTGCCCGCACGATCTCCAACCCCCACTTCCCGGTTTCCTCCCGCAGCGTCACCTGCAAATCGGAATTGATCTTTCCCCGTTCGCTGTTGGCGGATTTGAGCGTCAACGTACCGATAATGTTGCGCAGGGTCGTTCGCGCCAGGTTGATGATCTGGTATCGATAATTCGCAACATTGTACTGCGAAGCCTTCACGCTCTCTTCATCGCTTCGGACCTTGAAGTAAACCTGGGCATCCACCCGCGCATTCAAATTGTCGTTGGTGATGATCTCCTGCGGCTCGGCATCGACCATCTGTTCGGTGATTTCGACTCTATACATCTGCTCGACAATCGGAATGATCTAGTGGAAGCCCGGCTCGGCAAATCGATTGTATTTTCCAAACCGCTCGATGAGCGCGCGATGGGTCGGTCGGATAATCCTGATTCCCATTGCGAAAATCATGACTACAAAGATCGCAACAACCACAAAGAGTGTCGACATAGCTCCTCCTCAGCTGAATCCGGTCAACGCGAGTATGACGCCTCCAGTCTATATCTTGCTATGATCCGGCGGCGTCTTTCAATTGGGAAGAACTCCCTCGCAGTGCGGAAGAATATACTCATTTTTTGCACATGGAGTGAATTCCGACGACGCGCTCGCCGCCCATCACGACGAAGCCAGGACCATCTTGGCTGCCGCAACGATCAAAACGGCTGCGAGGACCCGTCGCAGGAGAAGGCCTGAGAACCTATTGGCGCCGTAATGTGAGCCTACCCATCCGCCGAGGAAGGCGGCGACAATCAACGGAAGGACGTCCTCTGCCTGCACGCTATCCCTGGCAAACCGGGCGGCCAACCCGGCCAGAGAATTGACAAGGATGAACAGCGCCGACGTCGCCGCAGTTTTCTTGGGATCCGCCCAGTTCATCAGGATCATCAGAGGGCTCAGGAAGATACCGCCGCCGATGCCGACAACTCCGGAGACCAATCCGATTCCGCCCCCGACCGGAAGGGACACCAACGGGTTGACCCTCTTCCGTTCCGAGGGCATGGCCCGTTGCGAAGGAGCCATCGCAAGACGGACCGCTGCGAGAACGAGCACTGCAGCAAGCACGAAGAAGTATGTTCGGTCCGCGATGTGCAGCAATCCACCGAGAAACGCCGCCGGTACCGAAAGGAGGATGAACGGCCACGTCAGCCTGAGCAACAGGTGACCGCCACGATGGAAAGAGTACACGGCAACGCCGGAGACGAGGATATTTAGCAGGAGTGCCGTCGATGACATCGTCGCAGGCGAAAACGCGAAGAACGAAAGGACAGCGAGATACCCTGATGCACCGCCGTGACCCACTGATGAATAGAGTGACGCGACGACAAAAATCAACAGTGAGATCAGGATGAGGGTACCAAGTGTCATCGTTGACCTGAGTGTTCTTTCAGTCTGGTTTACGGATGGTAAACAGTTGGAAAGGTGATCTCATCGTTCCCATCCGTCTTGGTTCGAACGCACCGTCAGAATGTGAGCGTGAGCCCGAAGATAGGAAGGATCGACCACTGGTAGACGACCGACTGCGTTTGACTCTCATTGTCCCAGACATAATAGAAGATGTTCTTCCGGTTGTAAGCATTTTGCAGGTCAAGGTAGGCAACGGCTTCCCACCCGGCGACGTTGAAGCGATAGTCAGTCCGAATATCTATCCGATGATATGTCGGATATCTCGCTCCGTTAATCCTCGTCAGATCCATTGTCTCTCGCCCGAAGAGCTTAGAGAGATTCTCATCGATGGGTGTGTATGGATTTCCTCCCGTTATGCGCCACTTTAGACTGAATTCCAGGTTTTCCGAAACCTTGTAACCAGCTATCAGCGTCAGAACGTGGCGGTAGTCAAAGACCCCGGGACGCTCGATGCCGTCAAGCGCCGTGAAGCGTGTTCTCGAATACGCGTAGCTCAGTGTACCGTAGTAGTCTTGCGTCAACTTTTTCTGCAGGAAGACTTCAACGCCGGTTGCGTACCCCGTTCCAACACTACGCAGGTCACCGGCAATGAACGCGCCGGCCGAAGCTCCTCCATTGACGAGGATGTACGACGGGATGTACCCACTGACCGGGTAGTGCTTGTATTCCTTTCGGTATGCGTCGAGAGTGAAACGAAAGTCGTCCTGAATCAGATGCTCGACTCCCACAGTGTAGTGATCTGCACGAAGCGGCTTCAGACTCCTGTTCCGTTCGTCCGTCGTCAGCCAGATGTAGGCCGGAGTCTGGAAGTAGATGCCATATGACGCGTTCGCCGACGTGCGATCAGTGAGGTAATACCGTACGGCAAGGCGCGGGCTGAGCGTAAATCCCTGGTCAACATAGTCGAAGTAGTCGGCTCGGATTCCCGGTGTGACCGTTATCCGACTGAACAGCCACTGGGTGTACTGCGCATATGCCCAGAGTTTGTACGAAGCGAAGGTCTTATCGTAGTCCAGCCTCGGGAAAATGCCGGTGCCTTTGATCCGGTCGGCCCAGCGGCTGGTGTCCGCTTTGAGGAAGAGTGCGTGCCGTATGTCGACAAGTTTGCCCCCGCCGCCAAATGAAAACTGGCCCGTCCTCGCAGCCTGAAAAGTCGCATCGACCTTCAGGGAGTACTCACTCTCTGTCGAAGTGTTCTTGTAGGTCTTGTTCCCGAGCGAGTCGTCGATATCTGTGAAGTAATGGTTCCGGCTGTTGCTGAGCGCGAGAAACGAATACCCGGCATTCTTCCAGAGATGCTTCCACGTACCGCCGAGCACATACTGGTACTGGTTGTTCTTGACCGAGTGAATTCCCGACAAATCCGGGTTGGAGCCGTAGTTCTCCTTTTCTGCTCCGGCAAACGACACATCGTCGATCCCCCCAACAGCAATGAGCGAGAACTTGTTCCGCTCATCCACGTCGTAAACGAATTTTGACTGAAGGTCATAGAAATTCGGAATGACGGTGATACCCGAGAAGTGAAAGGTGCGCAGCAAGAATTCAAGATAGCTTCTTCGAGCGGAGACCAGCCACGATCCTTTCTCAAGCAATGGGCCTTCGCCGATGAAACCCATGAGAGCGGCGTTGACATTGAGCGATAGCTCTGTTCTTTCCCGATTTCCTTCGCGCAGCTCGATCTCCATCACCGATGAAAGCTTGTCGCCATGTTTCGCCGGAAAACCGCCCGTCACAAACGTTACGTCGCGAATGATCTCTGTCACGACCATCCCAATCGGGCCGCCGGACGCACCTTGGGTCGCGAAATGGTTGATGTTTGGCATTTCGATGTTGTCGATCAGCGTCAGATTCTCCGCCGGGCTGCCTCCGCGGACAATCAGATCATTTCGCAGGTCCGCGCTGGATACAACGCCCGGGAGTGAAAGAGCCACGCGGCTCACATCGGCAGCAGCACCTGGCGATCGGCGCACCTCCTCGTAGCTGAGTGCGTGAACGCTCGTCGCCATTTCCCGTGGCTTCGCAAAGTAGTCGGCCCGGACAGTCACTTCGTCCAATCGCAGCACGGTCTCAGCCATCTCCAGCAAGATCTCTGTGCGACGTCCCGAGGTAACGACGACATCGGTTTTCACAAGCGTCGTGTGCCCCACAAGACTGGCCCTGAGGCTGTAGGTTCCTGGTGAAACGTTCTTGATTAGAAATCTACCGGCATCGTCGGATGCCGCTCCTAACTCAGTTCCAACTACAAGCACGTTTGCGCCGAGCAGCAATCGGTGGGTTGCCTGATCGCGTACGAGACCACTGATCTCGCCTTGCTGTCGCGCGGAGCGGGTACCAGCCCGTGTTTTCTCCTGCCCTTCCGCCACCCACAACACGAGGACGCAGCTGAGAATGAGACAATTTATATAAAGAGGTTTCATGCCTCTTGCTCACGGTGTCGACAAAATATACTGATTAAGTCTCCAACGGAAAACACAAATGGGAGGAGCTGAAACAGAAAGGGGCGGGTTGTTGAGGCCTGTCCTGTAACGATAGACCGCGTTCAAGCTGTTAATGCCGCTCGCGCCGGTCCGTTTATTCTTCAGGATGTGGTGACTGGAACCTCTTTCAGAAGTCCTCTTGTGGCACGCCTCAGAGGGACCTCGAACGAATCGACGCTACGGCGCCGAGATTCATGAGGTCACCCACAGAAGACACACACACCTCGCTCCCCTCTCTCACCCCACATCCCTCCCCCGAGAGGGGACGTGAAGATCCTGTACTTGCGCTTGAACAGTCCCCTCTGTGCGCTGGCCTCCGCGTTGGGGAGAGGGGATGCAAGGGGTATGTGTTTTGATCTTCCGTTTTCGGGGCATGATGTAACAGCCTTCACCCGTGCGACTCGATCAAAGGACTTGTGAGACATAACACTGGCAGGGTGCTGAAAAAGGTACACGAGTACAGAACCGCGTCGATCGTCCGGATTATTTGGCCCGCGCGAAGTCGGTGAAATCCTCCCATTTCAGGAGATTCGGCTTGCCGTCAATGTCAAGCGTGAAAGTGATGAAATCCTTCCCCAGCGATCGATCCTGCCAGACAACCTGAAAGGTGTCGTAGTGCCAGTGGTTCATCTCGCCCTCATAGCCCGGATAGAAGCTCAGTGTGAGCTTCCCGTTCTTTTCCGCCACCGTGGCCGTACCGTACATTTCGTTCTCGTACTGTCCGGCGAAGGCGCCGGACGGAAGTAAAGGCTTGGTGTCCTTGACACGTTCATCGTTTCTTTTCTTCTCCCGGCCATCAGCCTTTTCCCTTTCCTCCTGCACATTCTTCAGAAGCTCGGCGCTCCAATCGCGCGCGGGCGCACCCAGGTAATGATCGAGAATCCTATAGCCGAGCGCCTCGTGAAGGCTTGTGTTGGAGGAATTGAAGATGATGACAAATCCCAGTTTTTCTTCCGGAACCAGCACAACGCGCGTTCGCATACCGTCGAGCGAACCGGTGTGGTGGATGATCTTTCGCCCATGGTAGTCTATCAATCCCCAACCCAGGCCGTATGCGGAGAAATGCGTTGAGGGCCTCAGCGCCAGGTTCAGGGAATCGAGCCGAGTCACGATCTGCGGCGTTTGTATCTCCTTGATGACATCAGCGCTCAGGATCTTTTTCCCCTCATAGACTCCGTTGCCGAGATTCATTCGAATCCACTGTGCCATGTCAAGCACGCACGAGTTCACTGAGCCAGCAGCGCCAACGTTGTCGAAATTCGGCCAACGCACGGGCTGCATCACTCCGTTGAGCCTTGCATGTGGTGTGGCAACGTCGTCGAGATTTTGCAAAGCCTTGACACTGGTGCTGCTTCTGGACATCCCGAGGGGTGTAAACAACCTCTCTTTCATAAAGTTGTCCCAACTTGTGTCAGTAACAGACGGAATGATCTCCCCGGCGGCTATAAACATGATGTTCTGGTATCCGTATCTGCTGCGGAAACTCCAGCCCGGCTCGAGGAGGCGAATGCGCTGAAGGACTTCCTCCCGACTGTACGCGGAACGGTACCACAACGCATCTCCCCGTCCCAGCCCGCTTCGGTGGCACAGCAGATCCCGGACAGTAAGCTCGCGCGTCACGTATGGATCATGAAGTTGGAACTTCGGAAGATACTTCGATACAGGATCGTCCCACTTGATCTTTCCTTGATCGACAAGCATTCCCAGGCACGCAACCGTCATGGCTTTCGTCGTCGACGCCACGGCGAAAATCGTCCGGGGCGTCACGGCATCCTTCCCCCCCATTTTGCGAACGCCGTACCCCTTCGCGAAGATCACCGCGTCGTTCTTGACGATGGCGATGGCAAGTCCGGGCGTTTCCCAGTCCTGCAAGGCTTTGACGATGTAGCCGTCCAGGCCGCTGAAGGGCTCTTGCTGGGAAAGCGCTGACTGGGCGAACAAGAAAAGAACAACGAGTACGAGAGCAGTTCTCACGGATTTGGCGCTCGACATGATCTTTGTCCTTTCCACGTAATTAAGTAGTGCCGATTCAGTTAAGAAGTCTTGTATCGGTCCCCTCCCCTGTTGCTCTTCTCCAGGGGGACTCTTTCGGAGCTAGCGTCCTCGCTTGCAGGAGAAGGCCTCTGCACGACAGCGGGGACGCTGTCGTGAGCAGAAATACAAGATTGCTTTTGTTTTGAGACTGACAGTAGAAACGAGTATCACTGCAGACTGACAGACTCTCTGATTTTCCTCGTCCTCAAAAAGAAGATCATCCCTGCACAGGGAATCACCCACATAAAGAAGCCGGCAATGATCGTAATGAACCCGAGCGGGTTGAGATACGAGTATCGCCCTCCACCCAGTCCCCTCATCACGGCTGTCCAGACCTCCTGCATGTTCTCCCATATCGCATAGCTTAGCCACGTGTCCACGACAGCGTTGAAGAGGCCAATCCAGCACGCAATTTCCAGTGCTGTGCGTCCCCAGGCGCGCAGGCGCAGCAACTGAATCCCGGCCAGCAGCACGAAGAGAAAATAGAAGATGCCATACACCGTCCACAGACGGCTGTAGCGGTACATCTCGAGCACGTCGTTCAGTGCCTGGGGTACGTATTGCGAGACCATCGGGAGGTTGAGGTCTATCGTCTCGTACATGCCATAGCTCACCAGGCTGCCGATGTTCACAAGAATCATGATTCCCGAGGCCAGAACCGACGCCCACCCAATGATTGCTACCGAGGTCGGCCTGCTGAGCTGAGTGTCCATTTGTAATCCATTTGGCGTGAGAAGGTGTCAGAACCTCATGAGATCGTTGCCCACAACGATTTTGCCCTTAAAGAACTTGCCAGCACGCGCCAGAAAAACTGAATCGGCACGTGACGGGATGAGATGCGTGAGCACGAGAAGCTTCACCCCGGCATCCCTGGCAATCTGGCCAGCCTCCTCCGCGCTCGTGTGATAGTGCTTCAGCCTCGCGGCCACTTCGGGAGAGTCGGATTTATCGAAATGCTCCGGGAGATAGGCCTCTTGAACGAGGATATCGGCCCCCTTCGCGTACCGCGTCAGGTTTGGGTTTGGCCTGGTATCGCCCGAAATGACCACTGTCTTGCCCTTTGTCTCAAAGCGATAACCGAATGCAGGCTCGACCGGCTCGTGATTCACCAGAAATGCCGTGATCGTCACATCTTCGTCTTGATAGATGATCCCCTCGGCGACGTTGTGCACGGCAATCGTCGCGCCCTCGCCCGGATGGTTCTCCGTGAGGTCCCGGCGAACGTGAATGTCATATTCGAAGAACTTGATCAACGCATCGGCAAGCTGCTGCGTTCCAACTGGTCCGTACAACTGGAGAGGAGTGTAGCGACCGAAGATCCAACTCGTATTGAACAGATCCGGCAGGCCCGATGTGTGGTCTGAATGGAGGTGCGTGAGCAGCACGGCTGTGATGTTGCGGAACGAAAGACCGGCGCCGACGAAACGCTGCGTCACTCCCCTGCCAACATCAACGACAAAGATCTTTCCATTGACAACGACTGCGGTTGAGGGACCTGCGCGCATCGTGTCGGGACGCGGATATCCCGTGCCAAGTAGAACCACCTCCATCTGAGCACGAGACTGGAGTGGGAAGGATAGGAGAACAAAGAGAAGTGCGACTCTTCGGGTCACGCCGTTGTGGAGAAATGCCTCAGAGTGTGCAGTCAAACGTGTCTTTACTCACGTGAACATAGGGAAGAACGATGGGAAAATCAAGAACTCCAGGACCTCGGTGAAAAAGCGGTTTGAAAAGTGTGGCCACGAGGTCACGAAGACGCAATGCTGCCCGTAGCTCACAATTTTTCAGTCTTTCTTCTTTGGGACTTTGTGCCTTCGTGGCGAAATGCGGCGTTCTGACCACGGTTCTAGGCCGACTATTTCAGAATCAACTCGTACTTCTCTTCGACCACATCCACATCCCATTGCCGCCCGGGCTTCTCCTCCACCTTCTTGAACCCGACGGATTCATACAGATGTGCCGCAGCAACGAGACTGCTGACAGTCCAGAGGATAACGCTTTTGTTGCCACAGTCCCTGCTGAAGGCGATGGCCTCGTGCAGCAGTTTCTTGCCGAGCCCGGCTCCCCTGGCACTCGGAACCACGAGGTACCAGCGGAGTTGGCCGATTTCCTGCGACACAGGCACGATCGCGATGCAGCCGACAATCTTGCCGTCCCGTTCCGCAATCCAGATCCTTCCCCGGGGCGAAGCGGAGCGCACGAACTCCGAGAGCGGTCCAGCAACGTACGCCTCGAAGGTATGGTCGAATCTGCACTCTCGTGCGTACACGACGCCGTGGAGGTGGACGATAGAGCCGATGTCGCCTGGTTTCAGGTTCGTGCGCAGGGTTACGGCCGCGTCGGGACTTTGTGAAGCGATTCTCTCTTGCATGCTTCTGACGGGATCCGTCGAAAATCAAGTGGACAACGGGTGGGGAAGAACTCAGAGCGTTTTGAGGATGCCAGAAATTTCTTTCTTCAGAAGGGGAATGTCATCTCGCACAGTCAGCCAGACCTTCTCGATATCAACACCAAAGTAGTCATGAATCAGTTTGTTGCGCATCCCAGATATGTCCTGCCAGGGTATGCCGGCGTGTTGCGCGCGGATTTCTTCGGACAGCCGTTTTGTCGCCTCGCCGATGATTTCGATCTGACGGATCACCGCGTCCTGAACCAGAGTGTCCTTAAGAAAGCTTGCCTTGTTGAGGCTTTTCGTGTACGCCTGGATTTTCGCTATGGAATCGCGGATGTGCTTGGGATAGACAGAATCGTCACGCTGCATAGACAACCCGGCGCTCCTTCAGGATGCGATCGCGCAGATAGGGGCTCAAGGATGCTTCTGTCAGGAGATCGACCTTTCGACCGAGAACCTCCGAAAGTTCTCGCTCTAAGGCGACCATTTGGAGGAGAGAGATGGGGCGTGAAAAGGTCACGAGAAGATCAAGGTCGCTTGCAGGTGTTGACTCGTTTCGTGCGGCAGATCCAAAAACACTAATGGAACCCACGTGGTACTTCTTGCAGAGTGCGGTAACCTCATCGGTATGTAGTTTCTCAGGAATCATCTTCGCTCGCCCGTAAGGTACCACATTTCGACGACAAATGCCTGCCCCCTATCGTCGTAAGGGATCGGCTTGTCCAGAAGTGTTGGATTTCTTGGTTCGCCCGCTCTCACGCAAAGAACCCCTTCAGGACACAATGAGATCATTCGACTAACACGCCCGCCAGCATCAGAGCGTCGTGAATTCTCCTGTCGTTTCTGAGGTCGACGCTGCCCGGTTCCCAGGAGCGTTGTATCTGGTGCGGGTTCGAGATGAGATCAATGTGAGGAAACGTAGGAGCTAAGGATGAGTAAGCGTACCAGAATGCTCCCAGGTAGACTCGATCACTCCCAACAGTGACGACGAATGGGATACCGGACAAGCTTCCGTGCGAGTATCGCATTGTGGTGAAGTGATATGATCAAGAATGTGCGTCTTCTCACCATTTGGCAACTCCACATTGAACTGGTGTCTTCTCGGTCATTTTCACGCAGCTGCCTAATTCCTTCCGGTCGAAACATCAAGATAAAATGCTGTGTGTGCGATGACTACCTAGAGCAAAAGATGACCCATTGTCGGCAACGTTTCATCTGTAAGAGATTGCTTCAGGGCGGACTCGCCGACGTTCAAAATAGCCTGATGGAGTCGGTCTGCGGCATCAGTGAGGGCCTGAGGCATCCTGCATTTCGATGGATAACGCGAGAAATCCGACGTTGGTGCGCTGCCATACCCGAAAAGCGATTCCCAATTATCTGGCAGCCAGCTCTGTGTGCCAAGTTCGTTGGCTCTACCCTGGCAACTGTAGTGTATTCTTGAACGTATGGAGCAGTTCGGGCATCATTGCTTCAATGATCCTCTCCCCTGTTCCGATTTACTATTTGCCACCTCTCAAAGCCTCCAACGTTTCTTTTGACGGCTCATTGGGAATAACGGCGACGACCTCTCCGTTATATTCAAAGACCTCCTTATCATCGGAGGTCACTTCTCCTATTACCGCGACATTATCGGTTTTGGATCGCACGGCTCGCAATACCTCATCAACAGATCCCGGCTCGACATGAACCACATAGCGTCCCTGAGTCTCGCAAATCAGGATCTCCTGCGGCGTAATCCCCTTGACTGAAACCGGAACCTTGGACAGATCCACTTTGGCCCCTAAGCCGCCATACCTGGCTGACTCACATACCGCGGCCCCGATGCCGGCGGCGCCTAAATCAGAACAGGCTTTGATCTTACCGGTGCCGAAAGCAGCCATGGCCGCGTCCTGGGCGATCTTTTCCTCCTTGAACAAAGCGATGGCCGGGCGCATCTCTTTTGCAAGGCCGGCTCTGTGAAGCGTATCGTTGCCGTCATTCCCTGTCACGCCTATGATGATGATCTTGTCCCCGGCTGTTTTTGCCGGTTTGGTGAGAGGCTTTTCTGTGACCAATTTGCCGATGACCGATACCACAACGGCGGGCACGATATCGGAAAAAGAGGTGGAGAACCCTCCCCCAACAACAAACACATCCATCACCGCACACATATCCCTTACTCCTTTGATCATGATGTTCAGCCTTTCCTGGCTGCTCATCGCCTTGCACTTGCCGCAGGTGCAACGTCCGGAAAAGCCGCAGGGACCGACGATGACTTCCTGGTCAAGGGGCCTGGTCCCGATGAAATCCAAAAGAAAAATCGGCCGGCCGCCCATAGCGACCACGTCACGCATTGCCCCTCCCGCGCCGGTTGCGGCAGCGTCATAAGGCCTGGGCACGCATGGGGAACAATGGCTCTCCATCTTAGCCACGACAAAACCTTTCATGCCCGGGACTTGAAAGACCGCGGCATCATCGTTTGCTTCAGGCCCTATCGCCAAAGCTCCCGGCCAGACCTCGTCTACCTGGCGGTTTAGTTCCTGAAAGCCCTTGAAGTCAATTACCTTATCTATGTTGTGATGCAGATGAACAAACAACCCATGCATCAATGCCCTTTCGATCGTGTTCATACTACCTCCCTTTTTTGGAGCCGCAATTGTTTCGTATTCGCGAAATCCTCCTTCGCCATTGGTTCAGATACGTCAATCAATCAACAACGTCCCCCCTGAATATCAAGTGCTTGCCTCGCGATGTGGCGGGTCTGCCCCGACGAGGTTGGTCGGCGAGCAACTGGAGAGGGCGAAGCCATTTGAAAAAGTGCGAGAAAGTGATTGTCTACAAGAGAGTAAAGAAAGGACGCATATGTCTTCTACTGTTGCACAGATGACCAAAAAGGAGTTTGCTCAGATCATTTCAACCGTTAGGAAAGCCTTCGCAAGAGGTAGATGCGCCAAATAAGCCCTACCTCGTAATAATCCACTTGTCACCGGATTTCCTGAAGATCACATCATAGTAGAATGCTACTTTGTCCGTGACATGATCAAACGAAAGGAGCGGCTTTCCATTGTTCTGCGACAATCTCACCAGCTTGTTGTTGTCGTAGAGTTGAATCATCACGTTGTCATCCGTTATCGGCCAGAGCTTACACTTCGGATCTGAAATCCTGTCCTTGAGCTCCCTTGCCAGCGCACTTCCCGTTTCGCCCGACTTCTTG
>VGWB01000108.1 GCA_016873755.1 Ignavibacteria bacterium
TACCCGTTCCGTCATAGATCGAACATAGCTCTCGAGACCGACAGCCGGATCGTAGCGTGGTATCTCTGCTGGATGCGCGAGGCCAAGGAAATCGAAGTCACGCAGATCGAGTAGGTTGCTCTTCATATCCTGTAAAACCCTTAGCAGCTTTATCTGGGAATCGGCAGGGAGGTCGCCAATCTCATCGAGGAAGATCGAGCCGAGATCGGCCTCTTCGAATTTTCCGGCTCGCTGCTCACGTGCATCGGTAAACGCTCCTTTCTCGTGGCCAAAGAATTCGCTCTCGACAAGGTTCGACGGAATTGCACCGCAATCAACAATAACAAGAGGACCGTTGCGGCGCTTGCTCTCGTAGTGAATGGCCCGGCCAACAAGTTCCTTGCCCGTTCCGCTTTCACCCTCGATCAACACGGTAGCATCTGTCTGAGCGATGCGGCCGATCTGTTCGCGCACCTGGTTCATGACAGGGCTCTCGCCCAGAATTGACTGCACGCTGTACTTTTTCTGGAGCTCCTGTTTCAGCTGATCGACTTCGCCCGTCAACTGGCGAAGATCGGCAGCGCGTTTAACGACCAAAAGCAGTTGTTCATTGTCGAAAGGCTTGGTCAGGTAGTCGTAAACACCTTCCTTGATCGCTTGGACAGCCGACTGAATAGTGCCATGTGCGGTCAAGATGATTGCTACGGCTTTTGGGTCGGATGCCCTAATCCGCCGGAATGTGTCGAGTCCGTCCATGTGCGGCATCTGAAGATCGAGGATCACGACGCTTGGCTTGAACTCATCGTATCGTTTCACGGCTTCGGCGCCGTCACTGGCGGTTTGCACAGTGTACGACTCGTCCTTCAAGACTGCGGAGAGGATCGCGCGGATCCGCTCCTCATCATCAACCACAAGGATCCTTGTGCCTGCAGTTGAACTTGCCATCTAGACTGTTCCCGGGATATGTTCGTCAGAGGAGGTATCGCTCACGCCGTGTTCAGGTGCTGCGAAAGCTTGCTTGCTCACGGCTTTGGGCAAGTGGACGACAACGGTCGTGCCCGTTTGAGGTCCCTCTGTCACGCTCTTGAGTTCAATATGGCCACCATGCTTGCTGACAATTCCGTAGGAGATCGAGAGGCCCAGACCTGTCCCACCCTCCTTGGTTGTGTAAAATGGATCGAACACCCTTGACAAATCCTTCTCCCAAATGCCTGGTCCTGTGTCCGTGACCTCAACCGAAACAGAATGAAAATCAGATTGGTGAGCGCCGATTCTAAGCCGACCACCGTGCGGCATAGCCTGAATGCTGTTGAGGAGTATGTTCAGGAATACCTGCTTGAGTTGTGAAGCGTCAGCCATCATATGAGCGGCTTGGTGGTCGTATTCTTTCTCTACCCCGATGCCATGCCTGCGAAGTTCCGGTTCCAGCAACAGGAGGGTCTGGTCAATAATATCGCACAGGTTAACGACTTCAATATTGAGCTCGGTAAGTTTGCTGAAAGAGAGAAGTCCCTTGATAATTCGGTCAATCCGATCGACCTCCTCAAGGATTCCCTCCACGAGAACCTTCCTCTCCGCTGGCAGGTCCTTCTGAAGATACTGTACCGTGCTCCTGATGGATGTCAGCGGATTGCGAATCTCGTGAGCAGCGCCCGCGGCAAGCTCACCTACAGTAACAAGCTTGTCTGCATGGAACAGTCTACGGAGCTTATCCTCCTGAAACTGATACATGAGAGCATGTTCAATGGCAAGTGCACTCTGGCTGGTAAGGAGGGATGCCATCTCCATCTCTTCTGGGGTGTAATCAGCATGGTCTCTTTTCAAGCTGCAGAACAAAGCCCCAGTGAGGCGGTTCACGACGATGAGTGGAAAGACGATCTGAATGTGAGCCTTCTCTAGGATAGCCTGTTTGGACTTCGAGAGAAACCGCGTGACCTCCGTCTGCCGGATAACGTTCAGCGGCATCCGGTTAACAGTCAGCCACCTCACCAGATTATCTGATCGCGAGAAATTGAACTCACTCAGCAACTCAGGCGTGCTCCCCTTTGCCTTCTTGCCCACGTAACGGTTCGTGATGGGCTCAAATAACATCACGTATAAGGTGTCTGCGTTGGTCAGCTCCTTCAGCTTCGCCAGGAGGTTGTCAAGAAGCTGACCAAGATCAACAATGTAGGTGAGAGACTTGAGGAATTCCTCGAGAGGAAAGGGTAAGGTGTAGAGTGACCCGCGCTCAAAGAGGCGGGACAGCTTGCGAATCGCAGATTCCATGAACGGAAGGGAATTTGAAAATGACCCACTCCTTGACAATCTAGCTTTTTCCCCGCTTTTCACAACCATCTTGTACAGCCTTCGTACAGCGCGCATCTTCACAAGGAAACAACTCAAGCGGAATGCAGGCTCGAGTCGCTTGCGCAACGGAGTGTGTACATGAGCGAAAGACCGCTTGGTGTCCGTGCATCTACTTGCGGACAGCAGACGTGCGTGGTTTTAGAGTGGAGAAAGACGCCGGCGAATTGCGCTAGCTTGCTCGAAGATCTCTTCCTTTGACACTCCCACCTCGGCAAACAGGGCGAAGATATTCTCGTCGGGTGTTTCCGGTGGGATCGTGTGCGAGGCGGCGAGGATGTAACCCCCGCCATCAGCGGTCATACCTTCAATGAGGCGCGCAGTTGCTCTGCGGACTTCATCCACGCTGCTGTTTGGAAGCAGGTCCACAGTGTCGACGCCACCCATGAAGGCAAGTTCTTGCCCAAACTCTTTCTTGAGCTCCAGTGGATCCATCCCGGGGCAGTTGCACTGGATAGGATTGAGAACATCCAATCCCATTTCAATGAGATCGGGTATGATTGACCTAAGCGATCCGCAGCAGTGATACGCGACCCAGAGATTGGCAGCCTTCCCCACATCAAAGACTCTCTGCAGTTGTGGTCGAATTTGCTCGCGCCACATTGCCGGACTCATCAAAAGTGAATCCTGCCCCGCAACGTCATCTCCGGTCCAGAGCCAGTCCAGAGGATAGCGCTTGCAGGCGTGTTCAGCGAGTTCAACGGAGAAATCTGCACAACGCTTGAACATGGTCGATGCAAGCTCAGAGTCAATAACCATGTCGAGCAAAGCATTGTCCATTCCGCGCAGGCGGAAATACATCTCAAAAACGCAAGGGGACACGTCACATCCGATGAACCATGTTTCCGCGTTTTCGGCCACCGCCACCATCTGACTTAACAATTGTTCACGGTGCTGTAACGGAAAGCGGTAGGTAAGTACCTTCTCCCGGGTTGCTCCCTCCAGCGGAAACCCTGTTATCTGGTTGAAATGACCGACCTTCTTCCAGTGAATTCCCCAGAAGTCGGAGTGGGATTCGCCCTCGTTCGCATGCACGATCCCTTCCATCGCATAGTTATTGTTCACCCACGTCTGCCGAATGTCGTTGCCCATTGCCTCGGGGACAGCAAAAGGAGGGATTTCGAGCAATCGACCGAGACGCTTCGCCGTTTCAGGGTGGAACCACATGAAGATGGGGACGCGGTCGACCGGTTTGCGATCAAGAGCCGCGTGCACACGTTCTTTTGAGGTCATAGGGTTTTGAAGGATCGACAGTCTCTGCACGCAGAACTGCCGCACAGAGGGGACCGGAGGGGTGTGTGCCTTTGTCGTTAATGGATTCGTCGATACCCCTGTAGTTCTCTTCGGCGATTTCACGGTTTCTCTGGATCCATCACGGGCAGGACACTAAAAGTTGCGGGCGACGCGGATCATCGTCTTGAGGCTCTCCGGCGGTGTGATCGCTGGTATGGCGCACCCTGCATTCAGGATAAATCTGGGCGTGTCCGCAAAGATTGTCAGGAGCTCTCTCGTCTTTTCCTCGACAAGACTCGGCGATCCAAGTGCCAGCACGCCGCTGGGATCAATATTGCCCACGAACACAGTTCTGTCCTTCATCTTTTGGTGTGCCAGCTTGGGGTCCGTCCGATAATCGAGTTCCAGACCATCTGAACCAGTCGCGAGCATATCGTCGATGATGGCATCCGTGTTGCCACAGATGTGGAGAATATATGGGAGTTTCAGCTCGTGAGCGCAGTCGACGATCCGTTTCTCGTACGGGAGGGCAAACGTCCGATACATCGCTGGGGAAATCAACTCCGGTCCGGCAATACTATCTCCGTTTGATGTCATATGAGCACCAGTCTCAGCCATCAAGCGGATGAATTGCGTGCTGATATCAGCGGCGTAGCCGAGAAGTTTGTGCACAAGCTCGTGGTGGTCTTCATTGGCAAGATCCATCATCCATGGCTCGAGACCGCGGATCATACACGCCAGCGTAAATGGAGATTGATCACAGTTCCCCCGGATGAAGATGTCATCGTCAAAACGCCGTTTAAGAATCGATGTGGCCTCCAGCCAGACCTGCACGCCGCGGTAGGAACCAATATCCACCGGTTCAAGGTCGTTCACTTCTTCAAGAGTTCGCAAGCGCGCACCGCTTACTTGCGCGGGCCGATCTTCCGGAGCGTCGATAGGTACGCCGGCAGCACCAGCCAGCGTAACGGTATCGACGTCTATCATGATCCCGTCGTATTCATACTTCTCCACGGCTTCGATGAACGAGCGTGCCAGGGCTTCCGGATCGCTCCGGAACTGTGCCATCGTTACGCCTGCCTCGTGAGCAGCCATCATAAAGTTGTGAAGCATGATTGGCGTGGTGTCGGGTTGTTGACCCCGAAAGGCAGCCATAATCCGCTGGTAACCGTTCATCGTTGACTCTTACCCTTCTGAAGGAGGTTCAAGAGCACTGCAACGAGGATCAACGCGCCCCGCACAACGTGTTGCCAGTACTCGCTGACATTGAGAAGCGTCATCCCGTTCATAATGACGCCAAGGAAGACAACACCGATCATTGTTCCCCAGATGCGGCCAACACCGCCCATCAGACTGGTTCCGCCGATAATCACCGCAGCAATGATATCGAGCTCCCAGCCCTTTGCTGTTGTCGCGGTTCCGGACATGATCTCGGAGGACTGCATGATACCGCTGAGCGCGGCCAGAAGGGCTGTCGTCCCAAGGACGAGCCTCTTGACGCGATTCACGTCGATCCCGCTCAACCGTGCCGCCTCGGCATTTCCACCCACTGCGTACACGGATCGGCCGAAGGAGGTATAGTTCATAAGAAACTGCAGCGTTGCAAAAACCAGCAGGAAGATCAGTGCGGGGAAGGGGATGCCGAAGAGATAGCCGCCGCCGATGAAGTTGTACCAGCTGGGAAAGGGAGTCAAGGGAAAACCGTTCGTGATCAACTCGGCAGCGCCGGAGAGGCCCGTCATGAGAGCAAGCGTCGTGATGAAGCTCGGCACCTGGAACTTCGTTCTCATGATGCCGGTGAACGTGCCGACAAAGAAACCAACGGTCAGCGTGGCACAGATTGCGATTGGGATGGCGACATGGAGCGGTAGTCCAAATGTATCTCCCGCAAGCGTTTGTGTGATAAATGCCGTGAGGCATCCCGCGAACGCTACCGCTGATCCGACGCTGAGGTCAATTTCACCCGAGATGATCACCATTGTCATGCCGAACGCAATCACACCCTGCATGGAGACGTTTCGCAGGACGTTCAACAGGTTCCCGGCGGTCAGAAACCCGGGTGCAGAGAACGAGAGGAAGATGCAAAACAGGACAAGGATGATCTCGAGTATACCCTCGCTCAGCAAGGACCGAAGCTTTGGTGAGGCAATCATGCTTGTTCTTCCATGCAGGCAGCAAAGAGTTGATCTAGTGATATGTCGCTCGGGCGCACTTCACCGACAATCTCACCTTGTCGCATGATCAGGATGCGGTGGCAGACGTCTAGCAGCTCTTCCAGCTCGCTGGACACGACGATCGAGCCGATTCCGCGCGCGCTCATATCCCAGATGATCTGAAACATCTGCTGTTTCGCCTGAAGGTCGATGCCGCGGGTGGGTTCATCGAAGAGGACCAGCCGCGGCTCAATGTTCAGCCACTTTCCGACAACCACTTTTTGTTGGTTACCGCCGCTCAGGGAGGCAACGGGGGCCTCAGCATTTGCGACGGCGATATCGAGGTCGCGGATGCTTTTTTCAACAACAGCCCGTTCCCGCGCGCGTGTCAGGAACCCGCCGGTAGTGATACGATCGAGGCTGGAGAGACATACATTCAAGCGGGTGCTTAACGGCAGGACGAGGCCCTGCTCCTTTCTGTTCTCCGGAGTGAGCGCGACACCAAGGCGTTTCATTTCCATCGGACTGGAAGGCCGTACTGCGGTTCCCTCGATGAGGATTTCACCCTCGTCAGGAGGATCAGCCCCAAAGAGCGCCCGCAGCAACTCCGTTCTGCCAGAGCCTAACAGACCGGCAATGCCGAGAATCTCTCCCCGCCTCACCGTGAAATGAATGTTGCGAAAGGCGTTTCGCTTGGAGAGCTTTCTGACCTCCATGAAAGGTTCTTCGCGCGCAACCAGGCCGGCTGGTTTTGTTCTCTGTAAGATCTCTCCAAACATCATCTGGACGATTCTGGCGGTGGAAGCCTCAGCGATGTCAACCACACCCACCAGCGACCCATTGCGGAGCACCGTGACGGTATCAGCGATGCGTTGAAGTTCCTGGAGCCGGTGCGTGATGTAGAGAAGAACAACGCCGCGTGCCGCCAGCGTGCGGAGCAACTCGAACAGGCGCTCGGTTTCGTGCTGAGCGAGAGCGGAAGTGGGCTCGTCGAGAATGAGAACGGAGGGATTGTACGACATCGCCTTTGCGATCTCGACAACCTGCTGCTGCGCGACGCCAAGCCTGCCCGCTTTCAGTCGTACGTCAATATCAATCCCCAGGTTTGTGAGAATATCCTTTGCTCTGTCAAAAACAGTGCGCCAATCGATGATCGAGACACCGAGCCACGGTTTCCGAGGGAGGCGACCAAGCAGAACATTCTCGGCGACCGAAAGTTCAGGGACGAGGCTCAGTTCCTGATGAACGGTGATGATCCCGCGCCGCAGGGCATCGCGCGGTGAGCGAAGTCGGACTTCTTCACCGTTGACGAGGATGCTGCCTCGGGTCGGCTGGATTGCGCCGGCAAGGAGCTTGACGAGGGTGCTCTTCCCCGCGCCATTCTTGCCGATGAGGGCGTGGATCTTTCCACCCGTGAATGAGACAGAGACGTCATCCAGGGCGAGTGTTCCGGGGTATTCTTTGCGGAGGGAAACGGTCTCGAGTCTGTGAACCGCTGAGTCCATGCGGATAAGGCGAGCGCTACTTGCTGAGTTCTTTGAGGCGATCTTTGAACTGCCTGACTTCCTCGGGCTTCTCGCGCGTCATGAGAACGCCTGGCAGCGATACCTTTTTCTCAACCGGCTCTCCATTCAGGACCTTCACCGCGGCTTCAAGTGCCATTGAACCGATCTCGAATGGGCTCTGACCCGTGACGGCCTGGAGGACCTGATCGTCGTCGAGGAGGAAATTTGCCAGCTGCTCGCTGTTGTCTGTGCCAAATACGACAACCCTTCCAGCCTTCCCGGCATTCTTCACGGCCATCACCGCGCCGACGGTACCCCCTTCGTTTGCAGCCCAAACGATGTTGACATCGCGATTCGCCGTCAGGATATCCCCAACTTTCTTCACTGCCTGCTCCGCGAGCCAGGCATCTTGTTCGGCCACAATTTTGACTCCGGGGAGCTTGGTAATTTCGCTCTTGAAGCCTCCCACCCTCATCGCGCTCTGCTCAGGCACCTGCGACTGGACCGCGATTACGGCAACCTTTGCCTTTCCCCCGAGCTTCTTTTCGACATACGCGCGCGCAGCCCGGCCAGTTGATGCCCCAAGGTCCACCTGATCACTTTCGACGTAGGAGACAGGAACATCGCCTTCTATCGTGGTATTGTAAGTTACAATGGTGATGCCGCTCTCGCGGGCGCGGGTCAAAGCGCTGACGGATGCTTTCGCGCTGAGCGGCGAGATGACGATCGCGTCAACCCTGTTGGCGATGTAGGTGTTGATGAGTTGGACTTCCTTGTCGGGCTTGCCGGCGCTGTTCGCCTCCAGAAGCTCGACTCCGTACTTGTTCGCAGCGTCGCGCATGCCGAAGAGCACCAGGCGGAAAAACTGATCCTCCTGAAACATGATACCGGCAATGCGTTTCTTGGCCTGTTCGTCTTTCTTCGTGCTGCAACCCCAAAGGATAAGAGCAGCAGTGGCAAGAATTATGGGGAACGAGAATATGCGTGCCATGGGAATGCGGTCGTTGATTGCCTTGAAGTTCTTGTTTACAATTCTTCCGTTGATTCAATAATCGACCATGTATCGTCCCTGCGCGCAAGACCCTGGGGCTTGAGCCCATAGGGCTGAGGGAGAGCGCTCTCTGCAAAATTCATCAGTTCGATGCGGTAGGGCAAGATCTTGATCAGGATATACTCCTGGTTTTCCGGCCCACCGGGATACATGTCGGTCCAATAGGCGCGCCAGTACTTGCGCTTCAGCTCAACATTGCTGTCGAGGGAAGCCGTGCCAACGATGGTCACATACGCCGTGCTGCGCGGATTGATGAATGCCAGAGTAACCTTGTTCTGCTTAAGGACCTCTCGCACCTTCCGCGAGCTCGGGCTCGCTCCCAGCCAGACGTTAAATTCGCCGTCCGGCTCGAACGGGTGCATCAAGCGTGCATTGATTTCGCCGGATTCGCCGTGCGTCATGAGAAAGCAGTAATCCGCTTCCTTCATGATCGCCCGCGCCGTGTTCAGCAATTCTTCAACCGTCGTTTGGCTCATACGATACGCCTTTCCTTCTAACAAAGTTATCGTGGAGTCATTTCTACCCAAAATATCTTACTGGTCCCGCTTTGGTAGCGCGCGCCGTTGTTCGTCGGTGAACAGCCCGATCTTCTCGATTGGTATGGGTTTAAAGCCGAGCTTGTATGCCGGGGAATCCAACTTAAGCCGAAAATCTTCCGCCGCGAAGTTCATGAATCCCGGATCCGCTTGAAGGAAGACGTTCTGCTTGAACTCCTCAAGCATTTCCGGATCGCCCATCTTGTAGAGTACATACCCATCTTTTCGATCAATATCCAGATAGTACGGATCCCATCCACCCTGGCCCTTCTGGCGTCTCCGGCAAAGATCAGGGTCGGCAACAACGTTGTCTCTGATGGTCACGACGGAGAAGTCAAAAGCGTCGTAATCGTAGATGTCCATCCAGCGGCCGCCATACGAGACATTCCGGATGATCCGGTTATTCTTGGGAACCGCCGGTTCTCCGTCGTCGAGGCTGAGTAATTCGGGGTACCGTGTGCTGTACGGGGGCTCGTGGTACTTCATTTCTTTCAAATGCTCGAACAGCTCAGGACGCGTTCCATCGAAGTAGTAACCCGCCCAGCCCAGGCCGCGGGCGTCAATATGGACTGAGGGTTGACACTCAACGAAGACATTGTTCTCAACCACATTGTCCCGGCCGCCCCCGATGAATGCAGAGCGCCCGGACCGGTAGAAGATGTTTCCATAGATGGTGAATCCGCTTGCCCAATCGTCGAGGTAGACAGCCATGACCCCGTGCAGCCCCGGTCCCTGGAGATCGTGAAAGTAATTGTAGCGTATGACATTTCCGCGCCAGGTCCAATCACGACCGGTGTAAATCGCGCCGGCATCACCCGTTTCCAGGCAAACTCTGGAGATGTCGTTGAACTCAAGCACGTGATCGTTGCCGCGCAAGTAGATTCCTTGATGCGGCGCATCGTGTATCAAGTTGTGTTGAACCAGGTTGCCAACTCCGTCGACCATAATGGCATACTGACCGGTCCGTATCCAGGTGCTGTAGTGGTGGATATGGTTGTTGATGGCTGAGTGATGTGCCGGAGTGAGTGAGCGCCGGTCGCCTCCGCTCAGGCGGATGCCCCCGAGAGCAACATCGAAGATATCGCAACTCTTCACTTGATGGCGCGAGCCGCCGGTTATTGTTATTGCTTCGTTACCCAGCAGACGGAACGTACAACCAAGAACGATGTTATCGCTTCCACCAGTGATGACAATGCCGTTCCCTCGTGATCGCTCAAAGGTGAAACCGTGGAATTGGACAAAACGGGTGTTGTCGATTGAGACGAGAGGGTCATCCAGAAGTGAGACCGAGGCATCCCCATCCGCGAATCCGGCCGGAGGCCAAAAGTAGAGAAGGCCGCTCTCCCGGTCAAGATACCATTCACCAGGCACGTCTAGCTCCTCGAGGACATTTGCGAAGTAAAAGCGTTGCTTCTTCGTATATCCATAATGATGGTGCGGCTCGGCCAGAGTGATCTCGCGCTTTGACGTATCAATTGACTGAACTCTTTGATACGAATCACTCCAGTCCCATGTCCAGTATCCGTGCATGTAGATGTCGTTCTTCGGAGACCATCGTCGAGGCCTGTCCCCATTGTACGCGATCCTTCCGTAGTGCCTGCCAACGGGCACACCGTCGTATCGCTTCTCGCGCTCGAGACCCTCATGCAGGAGCTTCTCACCCGACTGGGGTACATCTGCAATGAGCAGCCAGTCGGTGTTCGGCCAGCGGGCGAGCGTCATTCTCCTGTCTCGGACGAAAAGCTCCATGCCGGGTCCCCCTCGAGGGGTAACACCGCCGAAGTCTGATATCCCCTGTCGGGAAAGATCTGTGACAAGGATCTTGTTCCGGGCGTCTGCGTTAAGCCTGCGCCGGACAAACTCCTCGCTGATCCGCCTGAAGCCCTCTATGCGTTTCGCGCCAACAACACAGACGTGCTCACTTGGATGCGCGCGCCAGATGATGGGGCCATCTTTCACTCCGGAGTCTTCAGCGGTGAGCCGGAGCGACCTGGAAAAGTCATAAGTGCCTGCGCGAACAGAGATGTGAACGCCCCCATCTGGAAACCTACCGCTTCGGTTCAGCGCGCGAACTGCTTCAGCGGCACGGTGAAACGTGGCAAAGGGGCCATCGGTCCTGGCTCGATTGGGCTCTGCGCGCAAGCCAGACCAGTTGTCATTTCCGCGAGGGGAGATATGAAATTCAATCCCTTTGACCTGTGCAGCGATGTCAACCGTGGAGGCACCCCCGAGGGTGAGCGCCAGCCAGCAGTATGCCAGAAAGGTGTCCGGTTGCTTCATCCGTTTCGACCCCAGCTAATAGCCTGATGGTGTGCTCTTCAGGTTCAATTGAGCGAACCGAATGTACAGCTTCTTAGCTGAGAGAAGCAAGGTCTTTTCTGGGCGTCTCATTTCAGATCTGAGAACCTTCGACTGGAGAACTTGACATTCACCGCGAAAAATGTGAATCTTTGATCAGCAAAGCGATTCGCGCTCACACTTCCGTATGAGGTCTTGATATGATTCGTCAGATAGTCACAACCGCTTCTGTCAGCCTGCTGGTCCTATCCCTGGTGATTGCCGCCGGCGGCTGTCAGGGAAAGCGTGCAGATCTGGTTCTGCACAACGGCAATATTATTACGATGGACGAAAAGCGTCCCGCTGCGCAAGCTGTTGCCATCCAAGGAGACTTGATCGTCGCCGTTGGCACAGACACGGAGATACAGCCGTACATCGGGCAAGCAACCAGAACCATCAACCTCAATGGAGCCACGGTGACTCCTGGGCTCATTGACGCGCATGGACACTTCATGAGCATCGGGCAGGCCAAGATGAGGCTTGAGCTGATGAAGTCGAAGAATTGGGACGAGATTGTAGCAATGGTTGCCGCGGCTGCGAAGAAGGCAAAACCCGGAGAATGGATCCTCGGCCGCGGCTGGCATCAGGAGAAGTGGGATAAGAAACCGAGGCCCAGCGTTGAGGGTTTCCCCACACACGCGTCTCTCAGCAGGGTTTCGCCGGACAATCCCGTGATGCTCACGCATGCCAGCGGCCACGCGAGTATCGTAAACGCGAAGTGTCTTGAGCTGAGCAGCATTAATCGCGGAACTCCAAATCCTGTTGGCGGAGATATTCTAAAAGATGCACAAGGAAACCCGACGGGCCTTTTACGCGAAACCGCACAGAGGCTTGCGCAAGAGGCTTTCGCGCAGGCAAGATCAAAGATTAGCACGGAAGAACGCGAGACCGAGAGGCACAAACAGGCAGAGCTCGCTGCCGAGGAGTGTCTCAGCAAGGGAGTAACAACGTTTCACGACGCGGGGGTCTCATTCGAAACGATCGATTTATACAAGAAGCTCGTTGATGAAGGAAAGCTTGGAGTGAGACTGTGGGTGATGGTGAGCGAGGAGAATGACTCCTTACGGCAAAGGCTCGCTCAGTATCATATTAATAACTATGGGGATCGACGGCTCACCGTGCGATCGATTAAACGCCTGGCAGACGGAGCGCTAGGTGCGCGGGGGGCATGGCTGCTTGAACCGTACAGCGATATGCCGACAAGTACGGGCCTCAACACGACGCCGATGGAAAAAATCACCGAAACGGCGAAGATTGCGCTTCAGCACGGTTTTCAGTTGTGTGTACATGCCATCGGTGATCGGGGAAATCGCGAGGTGCTGAACGTCTACGAATCAGTGTTTAAAGATCATCCTGAGAAATCCGACCTCCGCTGGCGGATAGAACACGCCCAGCACATTCACCCGGACGATATACAGCGTTTTGGCCAACTCGGGGTGATTGCGTCGATGCAAGGCATACACTGCACGTCCGATGCACCGTATGTTCTAGCGAGGCTTGGCGTGAAGCGGGCGGAGGAGGGGGCGTACGTATGGCAGAAATTGATGAAGACAGGGGCGGTCGTTGCCAACGGGACGGACGCGCCGGTTGAGGACGTGGATCCGATAGTGTGCTTCTACGCAAGCGTTTCGCGAAAGCTGAAGGATGGTTCAGTGTTCTATCCGGACCAGCGGATGAGCCGCTATGAAGCGCTGAAGTCGTACACGATCAACGCGGCGTACGCCGGCTTTGAGGAAGAGATCAAAGGATCACTCGCGGTTGGGAAGCTTGCCGATCTCACAGTCCTGTCGAAGGACATTCTGACGATCCCCGAGGATGAGATTCCCAGCACGGAAGTCCTCTACACGATTGTCGGTGGAAAGGTGATGTACGAACGGAAGTAATCCCACCCTGCTCCAATGGTAGGGAACAAGAACGAGAAAGGCCGGACCTGCCG